>CBFGSB010000006.1:0-43855 GCA_965651325.1 uncultured Chromatiales bacterium
AGGAGCGCCTGAAGGCCATTGGCCGGGTCTGGGACTTGCTGGCACTCGTCTTCCTTGTCATCTGCGGAATCGCGCTCGGCTGGCTGACGCCGACCGAAGCGGCTTCTATCGGCGCCATGGGCGCAATCCTTTTATGTGTGCGTCGCGGACAGCTCAATGCGGCAACTATCGTGGCCGCGCTGCGTGAAACGCTGGTCACGAGTGGCCTCATTTTCGCGGTAATCATCGGTTCATTGGTGTTCGCCGTGTTCATCAGCGTGACCGGAGTGGCGGAGGCACTCGCCGAAAGCGCCGTCAGGGCGGATCTCGGTCCACTCGGCAGCATGTTCCTCATTGCCGTGGCATTGCTGCTGCTCGGCTCTGTCCTGGATGGCCTGGCGTTAATGCTGCTCGCGACGCCGATTATTCTGCCCGTCGTCTCGGAGTTCGGCCTGTCGAGCATCTGGCTGGGCATTTTCATCGTGCGTGCCATGGAGATCGGCTTTATCCACCCTCCGATAGGGCTCAATCTCTACGTCATCCAGGGCATTGCGCCCGATGTCGGGCTGATGCGGATCTTTCGCGGTGTGTTGCCTTTCCTCGTGTCGGACCTGCTGCACCTTGCCCTTCTGATCATCTTCCCGGTGATGGTTCTCTGGTTGCCATCCATGCTGGGATGAGGGTTACCCACGAGGAGAGGACGGCACTCAATGTGCACCGAGCGGAACGCTGTGCCTGCCCATGGCAGGTAGCAGGTGAGCTCAGCCGAGCCGTCTTGCGGGTTTGCGGGACTTGCTTTGCCCGCGGACCGGTCCGTTGCGAGGGGTGGCTCGATAAGCCCCGTAGAGTTTATCCAGCGCTTTCGTCATTACCTTGAGCTCCGTGGGTGTCAGCGCCTGCAGGCTATTCGCCTCCACTTTGTCCAGGACCCGGAGAAGCCTGTGCAGGGCCTTTTCGCCGGCGGGAGTCACCACGAGGCGGTAACGGCGACGATCGGAAAGACTCTTTTGCCGGATTACCCATTGGCGCTTTTCCAGGTCGTCGATGAGAGAGACCATCGCTGATGTATGCAATCCCATTTCCTGGGCGAGGGCGGCTTGTGAACTCCCGGCATTCGCCGATATCAGGGCCAACGCCGTGAACATTCCCTGCGTCAGGTTTTCATCGCGGGTCAGGCGCAGGAATTCGCGCGCCTGGATGTCGTGTACGCGTCGCATTCGGAAACCGATATAGTTCGCGAGCTCTCCGAGTGAAATGGAGGAGGCGGTGTCGTCCGGACCTCCGCCTGAAAGCGCTGACTCGATGCGGCCGCGTCGAGGTATGCCGCTTCCGCTTGCACTCACCGCATAGCACCTGCCGGGCAAGGTGCTGGTCGTGCGCGTCCGTGGACGCGCGCAACCAGCACCACGGTAGTCCGGCGATACTTCAGCAGTACCGGCGAAGCAACATCACCGTTTGATTCTGACACTAACCTGTTCATCGATGGGAACGCCTTGGATATACGATCCAGTCAGCGGCAATACAACACCGTGGCCGGATTCACTCGTACCACTGGCGATATCCCTGGTTCGGAATGTCAAGCGCAGCGAATCATTTTTCAGCTTACTTTGCACCGGCGCAGCCCCCGCCAGGCGAATCGAGCCGGCCTCGATCTTGTCCGCCGCGAATTCCCCGGACTTTTCCTTCGGCGTTAATTCTACATGAACCTTGCCGTTGCTGTGGGCCACGATTACGGCAACGTTGATGTCTGCAGCCGGGTCCGGGAACGCAAAAGCGCGAGCAAAACGGTCGGGTGTGTACTCGACGAAACGCGGAGTGCCGTTCAGTTCGACGGTGTTGGCACGAGCGTTCATCGAAACAGGATCAGTTGCTGGCCAACTGCCGGTTTCGGCGCGTAACTGGAGAACTTCCACTGCGGCTATCACTTCGGGCCCGTTGAAGCCGCAGTGCCCCGCGGTCAGGGTGTACAGTTGGCGAAGGTTTTCCGATCCAACGACAGCCTCGTAGGCCTGTTGGCCGGCGACGGGTGAGATCATGTCGCCAATGCCGTTTATCGTGATCACCGGTACAGTGAGAGGCTGCATCGGTACCTGTACCCGTGCCCATCGGATGGCATTCGGGTCGGCGATGAATCGATCGGCTGCAGCCAGTGCGGCGAGGTCGTCCTCGAGGTTCAAACCGGCCTGGTCATACATCGCCCGGACAACGTCCGAGTTGTCGACCTGTTCGAGAATCGCGGAGTAGTCGACGCCGAGGTTCCATGAAATGTTGCCGCCGCTGCGACGATTGATTTCGTTTCGACTTGACATGGCCTGCCCGATGACGGGAGGAAATGCTCCCGCGAGGCTGTCGTATAGCCCTTCCTGGAGTGATGCGTAGTCACCAGGCGCCGGTATCGGCTTGCTCGGGCTCGACCACGTCGGGAGCTGCGCGATAACACCCGCCAGTGCGATACGCGCTCTGCCTTCCGGGGTGGCTTGCGCATTGTCGACCAGCGCAAGCCAGTCGGGCCTTGTAACGGTCGCGAAGTCGTCCGGAATGTCGATCACCGGGTAGCGCGGATCGCCGGGTGCAAGCAGGGTCTTCAATACGAACAGTGCGTCCAGCTTGCCGTTCCAGAGCCCGATCACTCCGGCCAGGCTTCCGCACTGAAGGACGCCGCCGTCAAATACGTCGGACCGGGCCTGGATGACGGACGCCCCCGTGTGCGCTCCCAGCGAACTTCCATTGACGAATGTATAGGACGGTGGTCCGTACTTCTCTGTGAACAGCTCGACGGTCCGGACGTGGTTGTCAATGGCATCGCCGACAGACCAACCGGTCACGCGACGCGACACCCCGGAGGTTGCAAACCCCCTGGCCTGAAGTTCGCGATTGGTCGCACTATTACCCCCGTTAGGCGCGTAATCCAGTGAAACCAGTAGCGTGCCATTCCAGTTGTCAGGGTAGTCGATCCTGTACGGAGTGCCGTCGGGCAGTGTTCCGCTGGTTACCTCCGTCGCTGCGTACAGCGGGACAGCCAAAAAAGCAATAAGTCCCCCGGTTAGCAGCCTGCGTATTACGGTCGTTTCCATGTGTTTCCCCTCCTGGTCGTTTGCTGGTGACGTAGACCAAACATCGCGGAAAAGAATTGGCCCCCAGGTTCGCTGAGTGGCTATTGATTGGCAGTATTAATAGTTATAAAGTTGAGCGGTATTATAGACAATTTCATTCACAAAAATACTGGCCATAGAAGTCGCTGGATCGGGAGCGCATGAGCCACACTGCGCGACCTCTGCGGCAGCAGGCCCGGTTCGAGCATTGCAAGTTAAGGAGGCAACATGTACGCGCACCGCCTGGCCACTCGTAGCTCACGCTTGTTTCCATCCCTGATCGCGCTTGCCGCACTCCTCGTATTTTCGAGTGCCGGCGCAGGCCCGGACCAGGCGCCCGCCATGGACCAGTATCTCGACGTCGTGCGCGAAGCCGCGCCGGGGCTTCCGGGATACACCGTCTATCGCCCCGCCGAGCTCAACGCCGGCCCTGGCAAGAGCCCGGTGGTCGTGTGGAGCAACGGAGCGTGCTCCGCATCGAACGACTCTCACCTGTACTTTCTCAGCCAGGTCGCCGCGCACGGTTTCGTCGTCATCGCGTACGGCGCGCCCGATTCCCATTCCAGTCCTGGCGGGATGGCCGAGCAAGATCGATTGGCAAGGGCGATCGACTGGGCATTTTCACCACCCGGCAAGGGCGGCCCCAGGTATTTCAACCGCCTCGACAAGTCCCGGATTGCCGCCGCCGGGCATTCATGCGGCGGGATCGATGCACTCTGGACCGCCTCCAACGATGATCGCGTGTCCTCGGTAGTCAGCATGAACAGCGGCTGCTTCCCGAGCAGTAGCACCGGCGGCCTGTCCGGTCCACTGGCGGTCTGCCGTGACGACCTCCACTTCCTGCGCGGACCGGCGCTTTTCGTTGCCGGCGGTCCCTCTGATGTCGCGTACACGAACTCGCTAGAGAACTACGAGCTCGTTTCGGCCGTGCCTGTCGCCTTTGCTTCGCACGAGTCCGCGGGGCACGGCGGCTTCTTCGGTAGTGCCCCTCGTAGCGTCCAGCTGCAGGCGGTCCACGCGATGGTCGCATGGCTGGACGGTACGCTGAACGGCAATCAGGAATCGCTTTCGTTCCTGGTTGGGCCGAACCCCGAACTCGGCCAGTTGGAAGGCTGGACCGTAAGATCAAAAGGCTTCTGACCGTGGCCACTGAGCCTGCTTCGTCGTGGTCCGTATCTCGAAGCGGCGCGCCGTGCGCGCGCGGGCGACCCGCAGGAAAAGGCCACTGAGGCTGCGGCAGTTGCCTTTTGTTGTTTTTGGACGCTCTTTGCGCGCGGCCGCGATGCAGGGCCGGAGCACGACATATGGAGCAGGATTCGCTTGCAATACCCGGAACAACGGCGTATTTTTTGAATTATTGACAATATTGTCCATAGCCTTGCGACCGTCCCTGGCGCCGGGCACCAGTAGGGGGAGAACGTGGTGAAAACTGCACGCCTGCCGATGCGCAGATCCTGGAGCTTCGTGTCCTTTGGCTTGATTTTCGTGGCCGCCGCGGCGCCGCCGGCGTGGGCACAGGAAGATGCAGAGGGGCTCGAGGAGGTTGTCGTAACCGGGAGCCGCATGCGGGGGGTGGAAGCTCCGGTCGGCTCGACCGTCGTTACCCTCGACCGCGAGTATATTGACCAGGCGAACACCGTCTCGATCGACCAGTTGGTAAGGGAAATCCCCCAGGCCTACAACCTGGGCGTCAGCGAGTCCTCGCGCGGGCAGCCCGGAGGAAACGGTAATATCGTTTACGGGAACTCCGTGAATCTCAGGGGCATCGGCCCATTCGCGACGCTCGTTCTCGTCGACGGTCATCGCGTGGTCACCAACTCTCGTAACGTCGACCCTTCCCTGCTACCCACGTTGGCACTGGAGCGGGTGGATGTCGTCGCCGACGGCGCTTCAGCCGTGTACGGCTCCGACGCCATCGCCGGCGTATTGAACCTCGTGCAGCGGCGCAACGTTGATGGCGGTAAGGCTGTCGCTCGTTTTGGCAGCGGGTCGGACTACGATGAGCACCTGGTCGGTGTCTCATGGGGCACGACCTGGGACAACGGACAGTTCTTCGTTGCCGCGGAGAACGGCAAGCATGCGAACCTGAATGGAGCACACCGGGACTACTTTCGCGCATTGCAGCCCGGGGGGGACTACCGGACGTCCCTCTGCAACCCGGGGACTATCGTTGTCGGCGGTGTCTCGTACGCGATACCCGAAGGGGGGGTCACAGCCGACAATGTCGGGTCGCTCCAGCCCGGCACGCAGAACCTGTGCGAGAACCTCGTGCCACAGGATCTGCTGCCCATGCAGGACTACTCGAGCATTGCGTTCACCTCCAACCTGAAGTTGAGCGACGCGACGGAGCTGTCCTTCGACGGGTTCTACTCCGTGCGCGAGTTCGAGCGCGCCAGCGGGTACGCCTCCGGATCCCTGACGGTCCCAAACACCAACGCATTCTTCGTGGACCCGAGCGGTACGGCACCTGGAAGCGTGACCGTGAACTACTCGTTTGCCGACGATCTACCGACCGACGACTCGTCCGGGGACGTTACCCGCTGGGGATTCACGGGAGGGCTCAAGCAACGGCTGCCGGCGAACTGGTTCTTCGACGCGTTGGTGAGCTATGGAGAGAACACGGAGGTATCAAATACCTGGCGAGGACTGGATGCAAGAGATCTGGCGACTGCGCTTGCCAGCAGCGATCCGTCGACCGCCTTCGATCCGTTCGGGTTGAACCGGACTTCCGCCGCCGTTATTGGAGCCATCAGCGACCAGATATTCCTGGTCGACTCGACTGTCGACTTCCTCGGTATCGAAGCGGCGGTCAACGGGCCGATCGCCGAGTTGCCGGGGGGCACCATGCAGGTCACCGTGGGTTACGAGTACCAGGACACCACGAGCCTGCCGGGCCTGGCCCGGGGAAACCCGGGGACGCCGTACGGGTGCGTTCCTTGCGGCGTTGCCGGCGTCGACGACCTGAATCGTGACATCAACTCGTTCTACGGCGAGTTGCTGGTGCCGATCTTCGGTTCCGGTAATGCAACAACCGGCTTCCAGTCGCTCGATGTTCGCGCGGCAGTTCGCTATGACGACTACAGCGACGTCGGTTCGACGACCAACAGCCAGTTGGGCGTGACCTGGAAGCCGACGGACCAGCTTGCGATTCGCACGAGTTATGGCGAGTCTTTCCGGGCCCCCCAGTTCAGCGACCTGTTCGGCAACTCGTCGGCGATGTTCGTCGAGGCCTTCGTCGATCCGACGATTGGCGGCGCGCCACGCCAGGGCGTTTTCCAGTCCGGCGGCAACCCGGACCTGCAACCTGAAACCGCGGAGACCTGGTCGATCGGCCTCGACTGGGACGTGGCGGCGCTTGGGGACACGTCGATCAGTCTGACCTACTTCCACGTCGACTATGAGAACCAGATCGCCCAGTACCTGGGTGATCGCAACATCCTGCAGCGAGAGAGCGAATTCGACGGAACGGGGCTCATCCTGCGAGATGCGGAAGCGGCGGCACGTATCGATGAGCTGTTTGCCCAGGGGCTGACGGTCGCTCGCGGTGTGCTCCCGGATCCCGTCACCCTGTACGTAGACGGCCGTCCGAACAACCTGGGCCGGTCGGAAACGGACGGCGTCGATTTCATGATCCGGAGCGCCTGGTCGACTGACGGGGGAAGCAGCTTCGTTGCCAACCTGAGTGGCGTCTACACGCTCGACTACAAGGTGGCGAATACGCCCAACGGCACCTTGTTCGACCGCGACAATGTCATTTTCAACCCGCTGGGGCTGAAGGCTCGGGCAAGTCTCATGTGGGCGTTGGACCGCTACAGCGCCCGGGTCATGGTTCACTACGTCGGCGGGTACGACAACAACCTGCCGGAACCCGACCAGAGCGTCGATGCGTTTGCTCCCGTGGATCTCGAGGCGTGGATCGACCTGGGCGACCCCGACGGTACCGGGCTCGCCGACGGGTGGGTGCTCGGGTTTGAAGTGAGCAACGTGTTCGACGAAGATCCTCCGTACGTGAATGTCGCTCCATCGGGCAACGGCAACGGCGGTTACGACTCATCGGCCGCGAATCCGATCGGTCGCCTGTTCGGGATCTCTCTCGAGAAGTCGTTCTAGCGCGGACCAGGTACTTGGGCACTTCCCGGTGAAGTCGAGCGGACGGCTGGTCGCAGTGAATACACGAGCCAGCGATTCGCGATGCGTTTCCCTGAATGGAGTGGTGAACATCAGTCGGCAAGAGGAGAGCGTGAGTGACGGCAGGAATCGGCGAAGGTCAGGGAGTCGGCGCCGTTCCTGCCGTGAAATCTTCACGAGGCCCTGCTAGTCACTTTGCGGCAACGGTCTTGTGGCTTCCCGGGACGGTGAAGCGGTGAGCGATGCCGTGCTCGACATCGATGCCGTGCTGGATGAACCACTCGCGCCGGCCCGCGCCGCCGGACGGGCATACGGCTATGTCGGCCTGGACCTGCCCGAGGACCTGCTGGCGGCGCCAGGGCGTGCGGCAGTGCACCTCCCGTGGCGGCGCGGCGCGAAGACGCCCCGGGCGGACGCATGGCTGGAGGACGCCTTCCCGGGCTGGGCACGGTCCATCCTGGAGGACTGGGCCGCCGGACGATTCGATTTTCTCGAGGCGGTGATTTTCTCGCGCGGTGATGATGTTTCACAGCGACTTTATTATTACGTCTGCGAACTGCAGCGGCAGCGCCGCATTGGCGGGCCGGCGCCCCTGATCTTCGACGTGGCCCGCATACCGCGCGCATCGAGCGCCGAATGGACGATGCGCGCCGTGAGCAGGCTGGCAGCGGACCTCGGGCTGTCCGACGCCGATCTCGCCCACGGTATCGCAATCGCCAATCAACGTCGCGAGCTCCTGCGGGAGCTCGACCTGCAGGCGCGCCTGCCCGGGCGATACCGGGAGCGGGCAGCGCGAGCGAGCCTTTTCACCGGGGCAGAAACGCTCGCGCTCGATCGCATCCCCCTGCTCGCCGGCAACACGCCCGTTCGAGGACGGGTCTTGCTCACCGGGTCCGTACCTCCGGACGACGGCCTGCACCTGGCGATCGAAGCTATCGGGTGGAACGTGGCACTGGACATGCACGCGCGGGACCTTGCCCGGCTGGGCCCCGTCGTTGCAGGGAACGCGCAGCCGCCCCAGCGGCGGATTGCGACCCAGGTACACGACTACCCGCGCGGACCTCGCGGCTTCCACGACCGGGCAGCCGCCATCGTCGCCGCGGCGCGCAAACGCGGTGTGGACGCCGTCATCCTCTGGCTGTTCGAGGAGGACGAGGCGTTTGCCTGGGACATCGTCGGGGCACGACGGGAACTGCAGCAGGCTGGAATACCGGCACTCGTCCTTACCCGGCGCCGCTGGGACCTGTCGGATGCGCCCGAAGGGGACATCGCGCGGTTTCTCGAGGACCTGCGGCCGTGATGCCTCTCGCAGGAGAACGGGTGTTGGCGCTCGGCAGCATGGGCAAGCGACCGCTTGCTCGGCTGCTCGAATCCCTCGGGGCCGAGGTCGTCCCGGGAACACCGGCCGACGCCGCGCAAGGTTTTTCGTTCGCGATCGACGACCTTGGGCTGGCAGCCCTGCGGGAGGCCGGCTGGGATGCCGCGGCATACCCCGCGCTCGTGCACGCATCGATCACGACGTTCGGCAGCTTCGGGCCGCGCAGCGAGTGGCGGGGCGGGGAGCTCGTCGCGTCGGCGGCCGGCGGAACGCTCTGCCTTACGGGCTACCCCGACCGGCGCCCGGTAAAGGAGGCACTGGATGCCTGCACCTTCCACGCCGACATGGTGGCGGCGGCCGGCATGATGGCAGCGCACCGGGCGCGCGTTGCATCCGGCCGTGGCGATCACATCGACGTCTCGGTGCAGGAAGTGGCTTTCAACCGGAACGTGAGCGGCGTGCTGGCCTGGCAGTTCGACCGGCGGAAGCTGGAACGCGTCGGCGCCGCCCTGAATTACGGCCTTGCGCAGGTGCGTTGCATCTGGGCACTCGCGGATGGCTTCTGCTTCCACACGCTCATGACGGGCAAGTTCGGCGCCAGCGCCAACCAGGCGCTGTCGGACTGGATCGACGAGTCGGGATTCGAGAACCCGATCCGCGACGTCGACTGGCTGCGTTACAACCGCTCCACACTGGATCCGGCGACGCGCGCCGACTGGGAGAGCGGAATCGGCCGTTTCTTCCGTTCGCGGACGAAGGCGGAGATAGCCACCGAGGGCAGGCGCCGCGGCATCAACGCCTGCGTAGTCGCGGAGCCGGCCGACGTCCTCGAGGACCCGCACCTGGCCGCACGAGGCTTCTGGAAGGAGCAGAACGGGGTTCGTACACCAGCCCGGTTTGTGCGTATCGTGCCGGGAGGCAGCGACGCCGGCGGTGATGCACCCGAGGTCGATGAAAGTAAAGCACGCGGCCCATTGACAGGACTCAAGGTGCTGGATTTTTCCTGGGCTCTCGTCGGATCCATCACGACCAAGACCCTGGGCGACCTGGGGGCCACTGTCGTGAAGGTGGAAAGCCGCAAACGGCCGTGCCTCAGCCGGGTCGACGTGCAGGTGCAAGCGTCCCGGCCGGGTGAACTGGACGATAAACCCTGGTTCGCGCACCTCAACACCTCGAAGCTGAGCCTGGCCCTCGATATGAAACACCCGCGTGCGACGGATGTGCTCGGGCCGCTGATCGATTGGGCGGATGTCGTCGTGGAAAATTTCTCTCCCGGAACGATGGCGAAACTCGGCCTCGACTTCGATCGTCTACGGGTGCGTAACCCGCGGCTCGTCATGATCTCCGGCAGCGTCTACGGCCAGAGCGGCCCGCTTGCGCCCGAGTGGGGCGTCGACGGTACCGGCGGTGCGCTCTCCGGGCGTACGTTTCTTACCGGCTGGCCGGACCGTGACCCGGTGGTGCCGGGCTCGGTGCCGTACGGCGACGTGATCCTGCCGTTCATCATGGTTGCGGCCGGGCTCGCGGTACTCGAGGATTGCCGGCGTACCGGGCAGAGCGCCCACGTCGACGCCTCCATGTACGAGGTCTGCGTACAGCAGATGCTGGACGCGATCCGGCGCGTGCAGTCCGGCGAGACGCCCACACGGGCCGGGAACGAGGATCCGGGCGTCGCGCACCAGGACGTCTACCCCGCGGCGGGTACGGATCGCTGGGTCGCGATCAGTTGCAGGTCGCAGGGCGAACTCGACAAACTGCATGCCCTCGTCGGCGAACAGGGGATTGCGGCCTGGACATCTTGCCTGGACGCCCATGAGGCTGCGGAGCGCCTGCAGGGCGCCGGCATCGCGGCCGCCGCGGTGCAGGACATCCAAGACCTCGTCGAGTCCGATCCGTGCATTCGTGCGCGCGGTGCGCTGGTGAGCTTCGAGCACCCTGTGCTGGGCCGCTTCGGTCACATGCGCACGCCGATCACGTTCGCGAACGCGCGGCCGGAACCGTTCCGCGCGCCTTCGATGGGTGAACATTCAGTGACGATCGCGCGTGACATCGCGGGCTTGAGCCGGGAAGCCATTGCCGCCCTCGACGCGGAGGGAGTATTCAAATGACCGAGGCAACAGGTCGCCGCAGCCGCAAGGATCTCGAGTGCACGGCTGCGGCGGGTGCCCACCAGAAAGCCTTCATTGCCGACCTCAAACGGCGGGTCGTCGAGAACGGCGAGCCTTTCGTCGTTGCGCAAGCGGATACGCCGCACGAGATATTCCATGTCATGGACATCCCCGTGGTCACGAACCAGTGGTGGTCCGCTTACATTGCTGCCAAGCAGCTGTCGGCCCGGTACTTCGATGCGCTGTCGCAGGCGGGATTCCCGGAGAATACCTGTCGTTACTGTTCGCTCGGTCTCGCCTGTACGCTCGCGAACGATCCCGCGACCGCTCCCTGGGGCGGCCTGCCGCGGCCCGCGCTGTTGGTCGCGAGACTTACCTGCGACTGCATCCAGCGGGTGTTCGGAGAGTGGGCAAGTGCGCTGGATACGGAATTCTTTGCCCTCGAAGCACCGGCCTGGGAGACGAAGGATGCCTGCTGGTTCGAGCATTCGCGCGACAACTGGGAAGCTGTGTACGACACGCGTCGCATCGACTTACTGGCCGGCGAAATGGAGCAGCTCATCGGGTTGCTCGAGGAGCGCACGGGACGGCGCTTCGATCACGACCGTTTCAGGACGCTGATGGAACGCATCAACGAACAGGAAGGCTACATCGAGGAAGCGACGGAGCTGATTGCGACAGCGCGCCCGTGCCCGGTATCCATCGGTGAGCAGATGTCCAACACGATGATTCCACAGTGGCATCGGGGCTCGGAGTGGGCGGTGGCGCACGCGCGCCGATTCCGGGACGAGGTCCGGGCGCGCGTCGATGCGGGCATTGGCTGCGCTGCGCACGAGCGCCTCCGCCTGATGTGGGTCGGTGCGGGCCTGTGGCACGACCCGGGCTTCTACCAGGTGCTGGAGGAGCGGCACGGCGCTGTCTTCGTCTGGTCGATGTACATGCCCTTCGCCGGACCCCAGTACCTGCGGGATATCGGCGAGAACCCGCTGCGGGCACTCGCGAGTCGCATCTGTTCCATGAACGAGGTGTTGCACCTGCCGCCATGGATGAATAGCTGGATGACCTCCGAGGCGAAGCGCTGGAGCATCGACGCGACGGTGATCCTGAAACCGGCAGGCAACCGCCTGTCGCAAAGCGGTATCAACTTCGTGAGCGACGGTCTCGAGACAGGCGGTGTTCCCGTGCTCGTCCTGGACGCTGATATGGTGAACGCTTCGAACTGGGATCACGAGCGTATGGTCAGCAAGGTCGAGGCTTTTCTCGTCGATCGAGGGCTGGTGTGAAGCGCCTGCTCGCGGTACTGCTGCTGTTCACCGGCGCGTGCAGCGGCTCTGCGCCTGTGCCCGACGGGGTAGTTGAGCTGGTTTATGCCTCGCCTTACGGTCCCAACCACCCGTTCAGCCAGGCCGACAAGGACTGGATGGCGTACGTCACCTCGGAGGGTGCCGGGCGCATCCGGATTCGGCCGATCTGGGCGGGAGCGCTGATCTCCTCCGATCACTCGATGATCGAGTTGCGGCACGGAGTCGCCGACATCGGACTCATAACGCCCATATACACGAAAGGCGGGGCGCACCTGCTGCGCACGCAGACCGGGTTCTACAGCGGCATTACGTCGCAGGAGGGCCAGATCGCGTTGTACCGGTGCCTGGCGCGGACGCGCGACGAGATCGCAGCCGAGTTGTCGGGCCTCAAGGTACTGGCCGTGCAGGGGGGGAACCTGCCGGCGATCCTGACCCGCGAGCGGCCCGTACACCGCCTGGAGGATCTCTCGGGACTGCGCATCCGTGCACCGACGGAATTGCTGCCGGTCATGCAGGCACTCGGCGCCGAGCCGGTCAGCATGCCGATGGGCGACGTGTATTCCGCGCTGGCAAAGGGAGTGCTCGACGGTGTCATTGCGCCGACGGATACCTTCCGCTCCCTGCACTTCGCCGAGGTTACCCACTACTACGCAACGCTGGAGATTCCACGCGGCGCCTATCCCGGGCGCGCCATCGGCCTGGAGCGCTGGCGGTCCCTCCCGGAAGACGTGCAGGGCATTCTCGAGCGCTCCGTTCCGGTCTGGGAGGAGGCGTTGATCCGCCGCACCACCGAGGCAGTAGAGTCGGGCGCCGAATACGGCCGTGAACACGGAATGACCAAGACAGTGCTGCCGCCGGAAGACCAGGCCCGTTTCCTGGATGTTTACGCCCGCTATGCCGAGGAGATCGCGGCAGAGCTCGCACGCTTCGATATCGACGGCATGGCCGTCTACCGCGCCGCGCGCGCCAGTATCGCGCCCGATGGGACAGTGAACTGCACGGAGGAGACATGATGGCTCAGCCGCTCGACGGCATGGTCGTGGCCGATTTTACGCACGTGATGGCAGGTCCGTTCGCAACGCACCTGTTGCGGCTCCTCGGTGCGCGGGTGATCAAGATCGAAGAACCCACCCGGGGAGACGCGTTGCGCTACTACGGCGACGACCGACGCTACGACGGCATGTCGCCGGCATTCATCGCGGTGAATGCCGGCAAGGAGTCGATCGCCCTCGACCTGAAGGATGAAAAGGATTCAGGCATAGCGCGCGAAATCGTGCGGCGCGCCGACGTGCTGGTGGAGAACTTTCGTCCCGGAGTCATCAGCCGGTTGGGCCTCGACTACGAGACCGTACGCACGATCAACCCGGAGATCGTGTATTGCTCGGTATCCGGCTACGGCCAGACGCCGAGTTCCTACCGGGATTGGCCCGCCATCGACAACATCGTGCAGGCCACCAGCGGAATGATGAGCCTCGGGGGCCAGGCCGGGGATCCGCCCGTCCGGGTGGGCTTCCCGGTCGTCGACACCCTGACCGGCCAGACCGCCGCGCTGGCGATCGTGGCTGCCTACCTGAGGCGGGTCCAGGGCGGTGGAGGCGACTACATCGATGTCGCAATGTTCGACGCCACCCTCGCTTTCCTCACCTCTGCTGTCGTGCCCTGGCTCGTCACCGGCAAGGCGCTGAAACGCACCGGAAACATCGGTTACAGCGGCCAGCCAACCTCCGGGTTGTTCGAAGCAGGGGACGGCAGGATGATCTCGCTCGGGGTCGTGCAGCAACACCAGTTTGTCGCGCTGTTGAAGTTCCTCGATCGCATGGAGTGGCTTGACGATCCGCGCTTCGCGACACCGGACACCCGCCGTGAGCACGCAACCGAGCTTCACGACCTGCTGGGGGAAATCTTTCACACCAGGCCGGCGGCGCACTGGGAGGCGTCGATGAGCGCGGTCGGGATTCCCTGCGGGATGGTCCGGGAGGTCGGTGAGGCCGCGAGCTTCGAGCACCTGGCGGACCGGGGCCTGCGCCTGCCGTTGACCGTGCCGGGATTGCCGAACGGCGACGAGCTGGACATCGTGAACGGAGGTTTCATGTCGGCACAGGACGGCCCCGGCGTGGACCAGCCGCCACCGATCCTCAACCAGCATCGCGAGGAGATTCTCGAATGGTTGGCTGCATCCCGCCCGGCGGCGCCGGGCAGCAAGCAAAAGTGAAAAGAACGTCGGCGGGAGTTGTAACGGCCAAGCCCGCCGCGGCCCTGGCCCGTTGCTTGCTGTTGGCTGCAATAGCGCTTGGCGGGGCTTGCACGGCGGCGGAACCCACCGGGGATCGCACTGAGCGTGTATCCCGGCCCGGCGAGTACCGTGGGTACTCGGAGAAACTGTACAGCGACCGTGTGCTCGAGTCGCGATACGTGACCGTCCGCGACGGCACGAAGCTTGCCGTCGACATCTTCCTGCCGGCCGAAGACGGTAAGGCGGCGGACGGTCGGTTTCCGCTGGTGTGGATGCACACGCCCTATCGCCGCGCGCGAATCGGACCGGACGGCGAACGAATCAGCATCCTGGCCGACAGCGATACGGGCCTCCTGCACCTGACAGGCTACGGCTACGCGGTCGCAGCGGTGGATACGCGTGGCCGCGGTGCATCGTTCGGCGTGAGGCGTGGATTTCTCGACCGGACCGAAGCGCAGGATGCCTACGACATGACCGAATGGTTCGCGGCGCAACCGTGGAGCGACGGCAATATCGGCATCGCCGGCTGCTCGTACAACGGGGCATCCACGCTGCACGCCGCCACCACCGCGCCGCCTCACCTGAAGGCGATTGCACCGGGTTGTTTCGCTTTCGATTCCTACCGTTTCGCGGCCCGTGGCGGCATCCTGGCGCAGTTCAATACGCGTCCCGAGAACCCCGAGCAGGATTACGGCTACGGTGTAGCGCCGGTCGATGAAGATACCGACGGCAGCATGGCGGCGGCCGCTATCGCCATGCATTACGACGGCACGCCCATGGGCGAGCTGTGGCGGGGCATGCCGTTCCGCGACGACGTCTCGCCGTTGCTCGATACCGACTTCTGGCGGGAGACGAGTCCTGCGAGTTACATCGAGACGATCGAGAAGTCGGGAGTGGGGATATTCATGTGGGGCAACTGGTTGGATGAAGGCAGCTTCCAGCAGGTGCTCGCCTTCAATAATCTCGACAATCCCCGGAAGTTGTGGATGGGCGGCTGGGGCCATTGTGAAACCGGCGACTTCCCGATGCATACCGAGCTCCTCCGGTTTTTCGATTTCTACCTGAAGAACATCGATAACGGCTGGGAAGACGAACCGCCGGTTTACTACTACACGATCGGTGCCGCTCGAGGGCGCCAGTGGTCGACCGCGGAGGGTTGGCCCCCGAAGAATGTCGAGACGAAGGAGCTGTACCTCGGGGGCAATGCCCGCAAAGGCGAGACCGGGCAGCTCCTGGCGGCTGCCCGTGAGCGAGAAAGTGTCGTAGGCCAGTTCCAGGTCGACTATTCACCGGCCTGTGCGGACAGCAACGTCGACCTGTACTTCCTGTTCCGACCCTGCGTGATGGATCGGCAGGGAATCAGCTACGTGACGCCGGAGCTGGCGCACGACGTGCACGTTCTCGGCCATCCGATTCTCGACCTGCAGGTCTCGATATCCTCAGAGGATGCGGATCTTTTCGCCTACCTTGAAGTCGTTGCGCCCGACGGCGAGGTGTCGATCCTCACCCATGGCCGTTTGCGAGTATCGCATCGCCTGGAGCAGGCTCCGGAGCTCGACTACATGGGGATCCCCTATCACCGCGGCGGACGGGCGGACGTGGCCAGGGTGATCCCCGGTGAGGTCGTGCGCATGCGCTTCGACCTGCTACCCACCTCGACAGTTGTTGCGGCCGGCAGCCGGCTCCGGCTGACGCTTGCCGGCGCGGATCCACGACAGCGGTTCCGCACCATCATGTTCGATCCGCCACCGGTCATTTCCGTGCACGACCTCGACGACCTTCCATCCGTGCTGTCGCTGCCCGTGGCATCGGATCCACGAGCAGGAAAGTAGCCGAGGCGAACACGTAGCTACCGCATTGAGGACGCTCGTCCTGCTGACGGGCTAGAAGCCGATGTTTGCTGTCAGGTAATAGTTGCGGCCGCGGGCGAAGATCATCTCGGCGTAGCCCAGCGTTTCCAATGACGCATTGCCCTGCACCGGGTACAACTCGTCCGTCAGGTTTTCGGCAAAAAGGCCAACGCTCCACCGGCCCTGGTCGCCTGCCAGCACCAAGCCGAAGTCCGCCACCGTCACGGAGTCGGACTGGGCGGTGATCTCCGTATTGCCGGCGTCGAAATACTGCTCACCCGTATAGGAAGTATCGAGCCTCGGTGTCAGCGACCAACCGTTGTCGAGGACAAACGTATAGCCGAGCCCCAGGTTCGCCTGCCATTCCGGCGTAAACGGCAGCGAGTTGCCGGGTCCGATGGTTGCGGACGCGCCCGGTACTTCCGTGATCTCGTCGATGGAGTCGTCGAGATAGCTGAAGCCGCCTTCGACAAAAAGGGAGTTGTTCGGCACGAACTGGAACTCCAGTTCCGCGCCGTTGATCGATGCCGTGCCGGCATTGAACAACAATGGTACGGGGCCGACCCGATAAATCAGCTGTATGTCTTCGTAGTCGGAGAAGAACAATGCAGCATTGACCCGTAAGCTGTCGGTCAGGTCCGATTTGAGACCGAATTCGAGCGTCTCGACGCTCTCCTCGTCGAACGCCACCGGGAGAAAATCGGGTGGAGGGGCGTTATAGCGCTGGTTGAAGCCGCCGGATTTGAAACTCGTTGAATAGCTCGCGTATCCCATTGTCGCCTGGTTGAAACGATATTGCGTACTGGCGGACCAGGTGGCTTTCTCGTACGTGTCTTCGAACCGGTCGGGGAAGATATACAACGGTCCGCCGTCGGGAATGGCCGTGTCCGGGAGTGGATCCGGGTCCGGCAGCGTTTCGGGAAAGACGTTGAACACGATTCCCTGCATGGCTTTCTCGTCCTCGGTCCAGCGCAGCCCGGCCGACACGCTCCAGGCATCGTCAATCTCGAACGTCCACTCCGTGAACACCGCGATGGACTCGGTCGTCAGGTCGACGTGTTGCAGGTCACGGCTGCCGGGCCCGCCGTCCAGCACCGACGCAATGACCGGCGGCGCGGGCGGGAAGTTCAGCGGAACGGATACACGATCCCTTGTCTCCTCGTCGAACCAGTAAACGCCGGCGATGCCGTTCAGGCGGTCACCTGCGTAGTTCAGCCGCAATTCCTGGCTCCATTGCTCGGAATGGCTGGTGTAATCCGTCGTCAGGATGACGAACGGCGTGTTGTCGGCGTCGCGGATTCCGGTCCAGTTGGTATCGCGCCAGGCGGTTATCGAATTCAGGGAAAACGCGTCGGAGAGTTGCCAGTTGACCGTGGCCGATGCGCCGTCCGCATCGAAGGTGCTTTCGACCGGCGCGGTACCACCGTTCGTGTAAGGGCCGAGGTCCCAGAAGTTGTTGGCGCAGCGCGGATCGTCGATGTTCGGCACGGACGGCGGCCCGAATCGCGGGTCGCCCGGCGCGAGGGGTGCAAACGGGATGGTCGCTCCCGGGCACCCGGCGCCGACGCTCGAGATCGCCGGTACCGGGGCGGAGGTATTGATGCCCTTGAAAACGAAAGGCGAGCCGTTCTCGTCCTCCTCCGAGTGATCCGCCCGCAGAATGACGTTCAGGTCGTCGGAGGGATCCCAGCGCAGAGTCGCGCGCACCGAAAGAACGTCCTCGTTCCCGAGGTCCTGGCCGTCAAAAATACGCGTTACGTACCCGTCCCGCTGCCTTGCGCCGGCAGCGAGGCGCAGCGCCGCGGTGTCGCTGAAAGGAATGGTTGCCGCGCCGAAGAGTTCCCACAAGTTGTCGTCGCCAATCGTGGCGCGAACCGTGCCTTCCAGCTCGTCTCCCGGTACCACGGTATTGATGAGCACGGCACCGCCGATCGTGTTGCGTCCGAACAGCGTCCCCTGCGGTCCACGCAGTACCTGGACGCTTTCCGTATCGAAGAAAGCCATGGCGCCGCCGACCGCACGACCCATGTAGACGTCGTCCACGTAAATGCCGACGCCCGGGTCCACTGCCGGCGTGGGATCGAGTTGTCCGACGCCGCGAATGAAAACCACGGCTGCGGAGTTGTTGCCCGACAATTGACCGTAACTCGTGAATTGCATGCTGGGCGTAAGCCGATCCAGGTCTGTCGTGGTCCGGATCTGCCGGCGCTCGAGCGCCTCGGCCGACAAAGCGGTAACGGCCACCGGGACGTCCTGCAGGCTTTCCTCGCGGCGACGTGCCGTCACGACGATTTCTTCCAGCTTGGTGCCTGCTCCGGCTGACTCGCCGGGCGGCGGCGCGGATTGCGCCTGGGCGAACGGTGTGCAGGACAGGATCAGCAGGCCTGAAACGATGTGCGAAAGGCCTCCCAACGGACCTTTGATCGAGTGGTTCATAGCGACTTTCCCCCAAGTAGCATTGAAGATCCGATCCAGACGCAAATAGTTTGAATACAAACCATTTAAAAAGCAACCATATGTTGCGAGGGGCAGGCCGAAGCAAGCGCATAGCGGGGGTCTGGACCGCTCATGTCAACATCATGAACTGGTTGCCGGACAATGTCCCGGGCTCGTTGGGGTTGCAAAAGCTACGAGAGCGCGCGCCGGTTCATTGGCAGGTCACATCCTTGGTATGCGCGACGGGGTTATGCGGCTGTGCGGTCGGGCAGCACGAAGTGGCGGCGTGCGCGCGCGGATGCCAGGCACGCGGTGGAGTAGTGGCGGTGCAGCAAGTCTCCCGCGTTGCCGAACAGGTCACGGTTCGCGTCCCTGAACGCCTCCCAGTCGCCCGCGGGCGCATCGGCCATCCGCTCGGCGATGACGATCATGAAGAACCAGCTCACCGTTTCGTGGTACTTGGCCTCTGCACCGAGGCGCAGCGTCAACGATCGCAGCGCTGCCGTGAAGCGCGCGATGGCTTCCGCCAGCGGGTATTGCCGCAGGTAGCACCAGCCGACGTGCAGGTGCGCGCGGTGATCGAAAAGCCGGGCGTCGATCGCGCCCGCTTCGAAGTCGGTAATGTCCGGCAGGTAAGCTGGCGCGGCCTGCTGCGCGATGCCGGCGCTCATGCCGAGCGCTCCCGGAGCCGATGGCTGTCGGCCGCGCTCAGGCGGCAGTGATATACCTTCTTGAGATCCCCGATCACTTTCAGTGTCTCCGGAGAGAACGGCGCCTTGCCCTCGAAGCTGTGCAGCACGATACCCTCTAACAGGTCGCCAAGCGTCAGGTCGCAGTACTCAGCCAGCCCTTTCAGCACCTTCAGCAGCGACTTTTCCAGGCGCACTCCGGTCTGGATGCGCTCCACGGTCTTCGGCATAAGGCCTCCGTCTGGTACCACGGTACATTGGTATTTGACCACGCATGAGCGGTACCGGTCAAGTGCTTTATCATGCCCGGATGTCGCGACAACGCCCGGGCGTTGCAGCCGGATCCGCAGAAGGTGCCTGGCTGCAGCGTTGCCTCATTACATCGCTGTCTCTTGCCTGGCTCCTGGTCGCCGCCTCCTGCGCCGTGGCACCCCCGGCGAATATCGAAAACCTGTGCGCGATCTTCGAGGAGAAGCCGGATTGGTACGACGACGCGAAGGACTCCGAAAAGCGCTGGGGCACCCCCATCCACGTGCAGATGGCCATCATCCGGCAAGAGTCCTCGTTCCGGTTCGACGCGCGGCCGCCGCGCTCGAAGCTCCTGGGCTTCATTCCCTGGACGCGACCGTCCGATGCCTACGGGTATGCGCAGGTGCTGGAGAGCACCTGGGCGTGGTACGAGAAGGACACTGGCCGCTGGTATGCGGACCGGGACGATTTCGGCGACGCGATCGACTTCGTCGGCTGGTACACCAACCTGACGCAAAAGACGCTGGGGGTCTCGAAGTGGGATCCGTACAACCAGTACCTTGCGTACCACGAGGGCCACACCGGCTGGAAGCGCAAGACCTACCGCGGGAAAAGCTGGCTGACGCAGACCGCGCGCCGGGTCCAGCACCGCGCGGAGGAGTGGGGTGCACAGCTCAGGGGCTGCCAGGACGAGCTGGAGGATGGCTGGTGGATTTTCTGATGCCGAACGTTTGTGCCCTGCGCGCATATTTGAGGACAAGGTAAGGTAGCTTGATCAGACGACTCTTCGACCAGATCGTCGGCTCGCTCGGGAGCGCGGGCCCGGCTGAAAGCAATGCAGAGGAACGCGAACGCGCTATCCGACGGGCCACGGCCGTGCTCATGCTCGACGTCGCCCTCGCCGACAAGGTGTTCGACCAGGCCGAGCTCGATCACCTGCGAGGGATTGCGCAGGCTCATTTCGGCCTGGGGCGGGACGAGGCCGCCGAGCTGATCGCCAGCGCGAAGAGCGAAGCCGAGGACCTCGTCTCGCTGCACGAGTTCACGCAGTTGCTTCACAACAACCTGTCGGAAGCCGAGAAAGCCGAGATCGTCGGCATGCTCTGGCAGATCGCCTACCAGGACGGGCGGCTCGACAAATACGAGAATGCGCTGGTGTTGAAGATCAGCGACCTGCTGTACGTCAGCCGCGGCCGCGTGATGCGCCTGAAGCACGACGCGCAACAGGCCGCGAACCCCGATTGAAGATCCATCATGCGACTCGTCGACCAGCGACTGCGCCTCTCCGCGACCGATCTTGCGAATCACCTGGGCTGCCCGCACCTGAGCCAGCTCGATCGCGCCGCCGCCGAGGGCCGCGCGAAAAAACCGAAATGGCAGGACCCGATCACGGAGATCCTGCGCGAACGCGGCTTTGCGCACGAAGCGGCGTACCTCGCGCACCTGCGGGAGACCGCGGACGTCGATGTCGTGGCGATTCCGGACGGCAGCGACGGCCCGGAGCGCACGCTCGCGGCCATGCGATCCGGTGCGGCCGTCATCTACCAGGCGACGCTCGGTAACGACCGCTGGCACGGCAGGGCGGACTTCCTGCGGCGGACCGATGCGCCGAGCGCGCTCGGCGACTGGTCGTACGAAGTCGTCGACGCGAAGCTCGCGACGGAAACCCGCGCCGGCACGATCCTGCAGCTTTGCGTCTATTCGGAGCTGCTCGCGGAGCTGCAGGGTGCTGCGCCCGAGTATGCGTACGTGGTGGCGCCGCAGCATGCGTTCGTTCCGGAGCGCCACCGCCTGGCCGACTACACGGCGTATTACCGGCTGGTCAAGCGGCGCCTGGAGGCCGCGCTCGCCGGGCCGGAACGGGAGACATACCCCGAGCCGGTGATGTTCTGCGACGTGTGTGCGTGGTGGCAGTCCTGCAACGAGCGCCGCCGCGCCGACGATCACCTCGGTTTCGTTGCCGGCATCAGCCGCCGGCAGATCAAGGAACTCGCGCGCGCCGACGTCACGACGCTCGCTGCTCTCGGCGATCTTCGCGAGGTGCCGAAACCGGCGCAGGGCTCGCGCGAGGCCTTGGGGCGGGTGCGGGACCAGGCCGCGATCCAGCTCCGCGCGCGCCGCCTCGAGGTGCCGCAGCATGAAATCCTGGAGCCCATCGACGAAACGCACGGCCTCGCAATGCTCCCGGCGCCCACCGATCACGACCTGTTCGTGGACCTCGAAGGCGACCGGCTTGCCGCGGGCGGGGGACGCGACTACCTCTTCGGCTATGTGCCGAGGCACGGCGAGTACGTTCCCGTATGGGCGACGACGCCCGCGGAGGAGCGCGCCGCCTTCGAGCGGCTCGTCGACCGCATACTCGCGCTGCACCGGGAGCATCCGGGCATGCACGTTTATCACTTCGGCGCCTACGAGCCGACGGCGTTCAAGCGGCTGTCCGGCCGCTATGCGTCGCGCGAGCCAGAGCTCGACGTGTTGCTGCGCGCCGAGCTGTTCGTCGACCTGCACCGGATCGTGAAGCATGCGTTGAAGGCCAGCGTCGAGAGCTACTCGATCAAGGAGCTCGAGAAGTTCTACGGCTTCGAACGCCGGCAGGACATGCGCGAGGCCACGGCAAGCCGGCGTGCGATCGAATGGGCGATCGAGTTCAAGGAGCCCGTGCGCGGGGTCGCCGACCTCGCGCCGCGGGTGGAAGCCGTCGAACGCTACAACCGCGAGGACTGCGTCTCGGCCGAAAAGCTGCGCGACTGGCTCGAGTCGCTGCGTGCCGGCGTCGCAACGCGCGGGATCGACCTGCCGCGGCCCGAGCCGAAATCCGGTGACGCGAGCGAGGACATCGCGGAGACGACCGACGAGACGCGCGAGGTCATGGACCGGCTGCTCGACGGCGTCTCGCCGGACCCGGAGGAGCGGGACGAGGAACAGCAGGCCCGCTGGCTGCTGGCGCATTTGCTCGAATGGCACCGGCGCGAGGAGAAGGCCGCGTGGTGGGAATACTTCCGGCTGCGCGACCTGGCACTGGACGAGTACTTCGACGAGCGCTCGGCGCTCGCGGACCTCGCCTTCGTCGAGACCGTCGGCGGCACGGCGAAACGGCCAGTTCACCGCTATGCCTTCCCGGCGCAGGATCATGACGTCCGTCGCGGCGACGAAGTGTGCGCGCCTGCCGGCCAGTGCATCGGCACGATCGACGACCTCGACCTCGGCGCACGCACGGTCGATGTTCGGCACTCCGGCAAATGGGCGGACGAGCGCCCCACGCACGTGTTCGTGCGGCGCAACGTGCCGTCGGGCACGAAACCGGCGGCGCTCCTGGCGCTTGGGCGTTGGGTCGCGGAAAACGGCGTCGACGGGCCGGGACCGCTACGGGCGGCGCGCGACCTGCTCCTGCGGCGCCCGCCGCGCCTTGTCGGGGGTTCGGCAGGCGTCGGGAACGATGCGGACCCCGGGGACGAGATCGCCGCGGCCTGCCGGCTCGGCCGCGAGCTCGACCACGGTGTGCTGCCGATCCAGGGCCCGCCCGGCACCGGCAAGACGTTCACGGGCTCGCACATGATCGTGGACCTCGTGCGCGCGGGAAAGAAGGTCGGTGTCACCGCGGTGAGTCACGAGGTTATCCGCAACCTGCTCGGCAACTGCATCGACGTCGCGGCCGCGCAGGGGTTCGCCGATTTCAAATGCCTGCACAAAGGCAAGGCGAAGGAGACCTCGCCGGAAGCGTTGCACGCGATCGGCGACTATGGTCGTATCCACGCGCTGTTCGACAACGGCGAGTACCGGGTGCTGGGCGGTACCTCGTGGCTCTGGGCGCGGCCTGACTTCGCCGACAGCGTCGACGTCCTGTTCATCGACGAAGCCGGCCAGATGTCGCTCGCGGACGTGCTCGCCGTCGCCGGCGGCGCGAAGAGCCTGGTCCTGCTCGGCGACCCGCAGCAGCTCGAGCAGCCGCAGCAGGCGAGCCATCCGCCAGGCGCCGACCGTTCCGCGCTGGAGCACATCCTCGGCGCGCACAAGACGATTCCGCCCGAGGCCGGCCTGTTCCTGCAGCAGACCCGGCGGCTGCATCCGGAGATTTGCGCCTTCACCGCCGAGGTGTTCTACGAGGACCGCCTGGGCTCGTTCGCCGGGCTCGAGCGGCAAGCGGTGCTCGGCGCGTCGCCGTTTCCCGAAGCCGGGCTGGCGTATGTGCCGGTCGAGCACGAGGGTCGGCAGGCACGCGCCGTCGAGGAAGTCGACGCCATCTCGTGCATCGTGGCCGGCCTCGCTAACGGCAGGACCGTGTGGCGCGACAAGGAGGGTGCCGAGCGGCCGCTCACCTGCGAGGATCTCATGATCGTCGCCCCGTACAACGCACAGGTTACGGCCTTGGCGGCCGCGCTGCCGAAGGTCCGTGTAGGTACGGTCGACAAGTTCCAGGGCCAGCAGGCCCCGGTGGTGATCGTGTCGCTCACGACGTCCTCCGCCGACGAGGCGCCGCGCGGCATGGACTTCCTCTACAGCGCCAACCGGCTGAACGTCGCGACCTCGCGCGCGAAAGGCTTGTGCATCCTCGTCGGCAGCCCGAAACTGTTCGAACCGGATTGCCGCTCGCCGGCGCAGATGCGCCTCGCGAACGCGTTCTGCCGGTATCTCGAAATGGCCACCGTCATCCAAGGCTTCTGACGTGGAACTTTACTGCGGCACGAGCGGCTTTTCGTTCAAGGAATGGAAGGGGCCGTTCTATCCCGAAAAGCTGCCGGCGAACCGGATGCTCGCGTACTACGCCGAGCGGCTGCCGACCGTGGAGATCAATAACACCTTCTACCGCATGCCGAGGCGCAACGTGCTCGAAGGCTGGGCGGCGCAGGTGCCGGACAGCTTCCGTTTCTCCGTGAAAGCGCCGCGCCGCATTACACACGTCAAGCAGCTCGCCGATTGCAGCGAGGAAGCCGGGTATTTCTTCGAGACGCTCGAGGCACTCGGCTCGCGCCTCGGCGTCGTGCTCCTGCAGCTCCCGCCGCACTCGCGCGCCGACGTCGGGAAGCTGAAGCGTTTCCTCGAGCTGGTACCCGGCGACGTGCCGGCGGCGTTCGAGTTCCGGCACCCGTCGTGGCGCGATGACGCCGTGCTTGCGGCACTCGCCGACCGTGGTGCCGCCTGGGTCACGGCGGACACGGACGGCAGCGACGCGGCACCCGAGCTCCCGAAGACGGGCCGGCTCACGTACCTGCGCCTGCGCGGCGAGGCCTATAGCGACGCCGCGCTGCGGTCCTGGAAGCTCCGCTGTGCGCCTTTCGAGCGCGCCTTCATTTTCTTCAAGCACGAGGACGCCGCGGCCGGCCCGGCGTTCGCGGAGCGCATGCTGGCACTGCCCTGAGACCCGCGCGGTCCCCGCCGGCCACGCGGCACGGCCGTTCTTTGACCATGCTCCCCTGGCGATTACCATTACGGGGTCCGTACAACCAGGATCGTCACGATGCTCGACTTCGAGAAGCTCGGCGCCTTCTACCTCGGCAAGCATGCCGACCCCGACGGTTCCGGCGACGAGCTGGTCCTGTACGACTCGAAGGACCTCACCACGCACGCCGTCATCATCGGCATGACGGGCTCCGGAAAGACCGGCCTCGGGATCGGCCTCATCGAGGAGGCGGCGCTGGATCACGTGCCCGTGATCGCGATCGACCCGAAAGGCGACCTGGGCAACCTGCTGCTGACCTTTCCTGACCTCGAGCCTGCCGACTTCCGGCCGTGGATCAACGAGCGCCAGGCGGCCGAGCGCGGCATCACCGCGGACGAGCTGGCAACCGAGCAGGCGGAGCTCTGGAGGAACGGCCTCGCGGAGTGGGGCCAGGACGGCGCGCGCATCGCCAGGCTGCGCGCGAGCGCCGAGATGGCCATCTACACGCCCGGCAGCACCGCGGGGCGCCCGATCTCGCTGCTCCAGTCGTTCGCCGCGCCGGCCGCCGCGCTGCGCGACGACCTCGACCTGTACCGCGAGCGCATCCAGTCGACCGTCACCGGGCTCCTGTCGCTCGTCGGCATCGACGCCGACCCGATCACCAGCCGCGAGCACATCCTGCTGTCGCAGATCCTCGACCGCACGTGGCAGGACGGCCGCGACCTCGGCCTGCCAGAGCTGATCGGCGCCATCCAGAGGCCGCCCATGCAGCAGGTCGGCGTGATGAATCTCGACGCGTTCTACCCGGCCGGCGAGCGTTTCGAGCTCGCCATGCGCATCAACAACCTGCTGGCCGCGCCGGGATTCGAGGCGTGGATGCGCGGCGAGCCGCTGGATGCGGCCAGGCTCCTGTACACCGAGGCCGGCAAGCCGCGTATCTCCATCCTGTCGATCGCGCACCTTGCCGAAGCCGAGCGGATGTTCTTCGTGGGGATGCTGCTGAACGAGCTGATCGCTTGGATGCGCGCGCAATCCGGCACGTCCAGCCTGCGCGCGATCCTGTACATGGACGAAATGGCGGGTTACATGCCGCCGGTCGCGAACCCGCCGTCGAAGCCGCTCTTCCTCACGCTCCTGAAACAGGCGCGTGCCTACGGGCTGGGCCTCGTGCTCTCGACACAGAATCCCGTCGACCTCGATTACAAGGGCCTGTCGAACGCCGGCACCTGGTTCATCGGGCGGCTGCAGACGGAACGTGACAAGGCGCGGCTGATGGACGGCCTCGAAGGCGCGATGCAGGGAGGCGCGCCCGACCGCAAGTCCCTGGAGGCGACGATCTCCGGGCTCGGCAAGCGGCATTTCCTGCTGCACAACGTGCACGAGGACGAAGATGTCGTGTTCCAGACGCGCTGGGCGATGTCGTATCTCGCCGGCCCGCTGACCCGCGACCAGGTGCGCACGCTGATGAAAGCAAGGCCGGCGCCGGAGCCCGTGCCCGCGGCTTCGGCACCTGCGCCGGCCGAGCCGGCGGCCGCATCGGCGCCGCCGTCCGGGGCCGCGCCGCTGCTGCCGCCGGCGATTTCCCAGTTCTGGGTCGCCTCGGCTCCGGCCGGCGCGCTTCACGAACCTCGCCTGGTCGCTGCGGTAGAAATGCACTTCTCGAGCGCCACGCATGACGTGCACGAGCAACGGCGGTTCGTGTACACGGCAGGGTTTGGTGGCAACGGGCGCGAGCCGGACTGGGCGGCAGGACGCAAGGTGAGGTTCGGCGCGGATGCCCTCACGAACCGGCCCGCGGCCGACGCGGTGTACGCAAAGTGCCCGCCGGCGGCGGCCGACGAAGACGCCTACCCGAAATGGAAGCAGGCACTTGCGCGGTGGCTGCGGCAAAACGAGCACGTTCGGCTGCTGAAGAGCAAACGGTTCCGGATGGCGTCCGAACCCGGGGAGACGGAAGGCGAGTTCCGGGTGCGCCTGCAGCAGAAAGCGAGCGAAGAGCGTGACGCCGCCGTCGCGAAAATTCGCAAGCGCTACGCCAGCAAGCTGGCCACCCTCGAGAACCGGCTGCTCGGGGCGGAGCAGGCCATCGAGCGGGAGCAGGGCCAGGCGAGAAACCGCACGCTGTCGACCGCGGTTTCGATCGGGACCACGTTGGTCGGTATGCTGCTGGGCCGCAAGCGCCTGTCGGCGACTTCCGTGCGGAGCATCGGTACGGCCATACGCGGTGCGGGTGGTGCGCGCAAGCAGGCAGGGGACGTGGAGCGCGCGAAGGAGCGTGCGAACAAGGTCCGGGCAGGGATCGAAGAGCTCGAAGCCGGGCTCCAGGACGAGATCGACGCCCTGGATACGGCGTACGATGCGCAAAGCGAGGAGCTGGACGAGGTCCTGGTACGCGCGAAGGCCGCTGACGTGCGGATCTCGCTGTTCGGTCTCCTGTGGGCTCCGGCGGACATGTTGGCCGTTGATGCGAATTCAGGATAAATTCCGCATAACCGATCACGGGGAGCGCGCGATGAGCAAGATGAACGACTTGTGCAGGTATGTCGGCTGCGTACTCGCAGCCAGCGTGACGTTGTGGGCGACGCAAGCGGCCTACGCGGATGCCGAGGTCGGCCAGGCCTATTTCTCGCCCATGGTGACCTTCATCGACGACGACAAGGACCGCGCCGTGGACGACCAGGTGGGCGGCGGCTCGATCGCGTTCGGCGGAGCATTGCACGAGTACTGGAACCTGGAGATCTACGCTCATTACGCGACGCTCGACGGCTTCGCGGAGCAGGATCACTTCGAGGCGGGCCTCGACCTCCAGTGGGTTCTCAATCGTTCCGGCCGCGTGTCGCCTTATCTCCTGGGCGGCATCGGGTACATGGACGTGCAGCCGGCCGGGGCTTCCCACGACGACGGCGGTGCCTGGTCGGCCGGCGCAGGGCTGTACCTGGACGTCTTCGGCTCCAGCAACACCGCTTTGCGCGCGGAGTATCGCTACCGGCGCGACACCGCGCTCACCGATACGCTGTCGGATCACCTGTTCAGCCTCGGACTGCAGATTCCATTCGGTTCGGGCGAGCCGCGCATCGCGGATGCCGACGGGGACGGCGTCGCCGACAACCTGGACCGCTGCCCCGGCACGCCTTTCGGTACCGCGGTGGATGCGAACGGCTGCAGCGACAGCGACGGCGACGGCGTTGTCGACTCGGCCGACGAATGCCCGAACACACCCGCGGGCACCCGTGTCGACAGGCGCGGCTGCGAGCTGGATTCCGACGGTGACGGGGTCGGTGACAGCACCGACCAGTGCCCGAACACGGTCCGCGGCGCGCCCGTGGATGCCGTCGGTTGCGAACTCGACAGCGATGGCGACGGCGTGGTCGATCGTCGCGACCAGTGCCCGGACACCCGCGCGGGAGCGCAGGTGGACTTCGCGGGTTGCGAGATCAAGGACGAGATCCGGTTGCCCGGCGTTCGCTTCGAGACCAACTCCGATCGCCTGGTGCCCGGCACCGAGGCGGTGCTCGACAATGCCGCTGCGACGCTCAAGCAGAATCCGTCGATCTCGGTCGAAGTTGCCGGCCACACCGACAGCGACGGAGCGGCGGAGTACAACGAAGGCTTGTCCGAGCGCCGCGCGATCGCCGTTCGCAACTACCTGGCAGCCGCCGGTGTCGATCCCGCGCGCATGACCGTGCGGGGTTACGGGGAGTCGCAGCCGATTGCCGACAACAGCACCCGCGAGGGGAAGGCGCAGAATCGCCGGGTGGCGCTGCGGATCACGGAGAGGTAGGCGCAACGGGCATAGCAGCCGCAAGCGTCGGTAACGGCACCAGGAGCGCCGCTTCCAGCGGCGCTCGTTCCGGCCTCGCGTGACGGAATCGCCACAGCTCGCGTCGGCAAGGGAGCACCTCTCCCGGGCCGAATCGGCGTTCCGCTCGGCCGACGGCCTGGCTCATCTCGAGGAAGGGCTCGCGCTGCTGGAACAGATTCTGCTCGATGGTGCGAATCGCGACCGCGCGATCGCCGGGAACCTGCTGTCGACGTATGCAAACCGTATCTGCGCATCCATCAGGCAAGCCTTCGAGAGCGATTCCGCGCTGCCCGAGCCGCAGCTCGAGCAGTTCTTCAAGGTCCTGCTCGCTTTCGATACAACCGGCCTGGAGCTCCCGGAGTATGTTCGTACCTTGAAAGTCGACATCGCCCGCCGGCTCGTGGATTTCTATTACGAAGGTTATGCGGCCGAAGACAAGGAAAAAGTGCTGCGGCAACTGACCGATATCGCGGGTAGGCCGAACTGAAAAGGCAGGCCGTCGAGCCGTTTGCAAGCGCCTGTTCCGGCAACTGAGTCGGGGAGGGAATCGCGCCCCGGAACCCGATGATCCCGCCGCGCGGGTTTTCCGCGGAAACAAGGCTCACTGTATCGTTTTTGCGCTCCCTGGCGGGGCGGCTATACTGAAAGTATCCGCTGGCTCCTGATCATCGGACGTTGCCGGGCGGGACCTGAATCGCGGCGCTTCTGTTCGCGACTACCCAGCCAAAAACATAAATGTCGCCGAAGGCCCGCTCCGGATAGAGCGCGAGGGATGGAGGGAACCACCATTGAGCCGATCCTTGCACACGACGAGAACGACAATTGGCGCGACCGCCGGCGTCGCCCTGCTGTTTGCCGCGCCGGCTTTCGCCGGTCCGCCGACCTACGAGGTCCTCGAGCTCGGTTCGATCGAAGCTGACGGCAGCTCCGTGGCCTGGGGCATCAACGACTCAGGACACGTCGTTGGCGAGTCCGTCGACGTTCTCGGCGAGCGGCGGCATGCGTTTCTTTTTGCAGACGGCGTCATGCACGACCTCGGCATCCTCGGTGGGGACCCGTTGACCGCGGACTCTGTCGCCAATGCCATAAACAGCTCCGGCGAGGTGGCGGGTACGTCGGACAACGGGGAGTTCCAGAGCGCCTTCCTGCACCGGGACGGGATCATGGAGGATATCGGGAATCTCGGCGGGCCGATTCCGGTGTCTGCCGGTTACGATATCAACGACGCCGGGGAGGTGACCGGCGCATCGATATCGGCCGAGGGTACGGCAGCGTTCCTGTACACCGGCGGTGTCATGCAGCGCGTCGACCTCGTGCCGGACGCCTGCACCGGATTCCCCTACGTCGGCTACGGCATCAACAATCGCAGCGAGCTGACCGGCTACGTCTATGTGCCCGTTCCGGGCGGCTGTCTCAATGTTGCGTATCTCTACAGCGATGGAGGCATGCTCGCGATCGGCGCACTGCTGCCCGGTTTCAGCTCCACGGGCTACGCGATCAACGATTCCGGGCAGGTCGTCATTCACGCGATAGGGACCGGCGAAAGCGGCGGGTACCTGTACTCGGACGGCAGCATGGAAAGGATCGGTGACATGATACCGTGGGGCATCAACAATTCCGGCTGGGTCGTCGGCGAGACGGGACTCGGCGGCGAGGATGCCCACGCTCTCCTGTACATCGACGGTGAGCTTTTCGATCTCAACGGCCTGGTCGCGGATCTCTCCAGATGGCGTCACCTCCAGTCGGCCCGTGGCATCAACGATGCCGGCCAGATTGCGGGCTTCGGCAGAACGGCAGACGGTTTGCGGCGCGCTTTCCTGCTTACGCCGGTGGCGCTCCTGGTGAAGATCGATGTCAGGCCCGGCAGCGTGCACAATCCGGTGAACCTGGCATCGAGTGGCACGATCCCCGTCGCCGTCCTTTCCAGCGAGTCCTTCGATGCCCTCCAGGTCGACTGGGAAAGCGTGACGTTCGGGCCGAGCGGCGCCCGGGAGGCACACGGACGCAGTCACGTGGAAGACGTGGACCGGGACGGCGACCTGGATTTCGTGCTGCACTTTGCCACGCGGGAAACGGGTATCCGGTGTGGTGACACGGAAGCCGCGCTTGCCGGGACGACGTTCGCCAACGAAGCATTCCGCGGTACCGACGCGATTACCGTCAAGTGCAGTCCGGCGCAAGGGCCGGCGCAAGGGCGACTATGAATCCGCGAGGAAGCGCAGCAGTGCGGTTTCAGCGCCGCTGAGCCCGCGCCGAGCCCGTACGCCGGGCTGTTGCGCTACCAGGGTGCCGTCGTTGAAGGCGTCCATGACCTTCGGATGCACGTAGTACTTGCGGCAGACGGCCAGGGTGTTGCCGAGCACTTTTGCCGTTTCCCGGAGATGCTGGTTCAGCACGCGGACCTGTTCCGTTTTTGATGCCGGCGGCGGCTGGGCCGCGAGGCGGCTGTACGCGTCGACCGTGCCGCCCCAGGTGCGGAAGGTCTTGGCGGTGAACGTCTCGCCCGTCAGCTCCTGCAAGGTGTCGTTGATGTGCGTCGACGTGAGGGGGCAGACCTCGCCCGCCTCGTCGACGTACTGCAACAGGCGATGCCCGGGCAGCTCGTGGCAGCGCTTCACCGCACGTGCGGCGCGGGCATCGTGCAGTTCGATGCGGGTTTCCTTGCCGCCCTTGGCGATGAAGCGAAACGTCACTGAGCTCCCGTTCGTCCTGACCTGCCGGTCGGTGAGCGTCGTCAGCCCGTAGCTGCCGTTCGCGTCGACGTAGGCATCGTTGCCGACCCGGATCAGCGTCTGTTCCAGCAGGCGGAGCGCGAGCGCGGTCATGCGCTCGAGGTCCAGCGTCGGGCGGCGGAGCTGCGCGTCGACGAATTGGCGGATCTTCGGCAATGCCTCCGCGAACTGCGGCAGGCGGTCGAAGTCGCGCCGCTTGTTCTGCTCGATCCACAGCGGGTGATAGCGGTATTGCTTGCGCTTGCGGGCATCGCGACCGATCGCCTGCACGTGCCGGTTGCCCTCGGCGGCGATCCGGACGTCTTCCCACGCCGGCGGTATCGCGAGCGCGTCGAAACGACGGCGCGCATCGCGGCTCCCGATCGAGTGGCCGTCGCGATCGCGATAGCTGAAACCCCGGCCGCAGCGCACGCGGGCGATGGGCAGGTCTTCCGTTGCGCCGTAGACGACCGGACGCGGCCAGACGAACTCGTTCGCCAAGTGTCACCTCCTGTGAGCAGGCCGGGCATGCGAGAATCGTGCCAGTGAGACGTGCAGGGAACGAGCGCCGGGTCAGGACCTCGTCGACTTCATGATGCGGCGGAAGCGGCTCAGGTGGCGGAAAGCGCCTTGCGCATCGCCTTGCGCTTCGAGCAGGCGGGACAGGTTGTAGTGCGCGTCGGCGTACTCCTCGTCCGCCGCCAGCGCCGCGCGGTACGCTTCGGCCGCGGCTTCCGTCTTGCCCTGGTCCTCGAGCGCGACGCCGAGATTGAACGCGGCGAGTGCATGACCCGGCCGCAGCTCCAGGGCCCCGCGGTACAGGGCCTCGGCCTCGTCCAGCCGGCCGGCCGCGTGCAGCAGGCGACCCAGGTTGATGCGCGCGCCGACCAGGCCCGGGTAGCGCCGGATCACGGCCTCGTAAGTCTCGCGGGCCGCGTCGAAGCGGCCGGCCAGCTCGAAATCCAGCGCCGATTCGTACAGGTCGTCGGCGCTGCCTTCCGCCTGCTCGCGATCGGCCTGCGGTTTCCGCGGGAGCTGCGGCGCGACCTGCGCCGTCATCGCCTGCACGTCGAAGTCGAGCGCGCACTGACCGGTCTCGGGCTCCCACGACGAGAGCCTGTCCTTCACGATGACCCGCTCACCGGTAACGAGGATGCGCACCGCCGATAACGGACGCCCGGCCGGCAACTGTTCGCGGAGTTGGCTCAGCGCGCGCGTCACGCGGTTCACCGTCACGTTGGCCTCCAGCAGCTTGCCGGCCGCGCGCAGCACCGCCAGGTCCTGGAAGGAATAGCGCCAGCGGCCGCGGGCATCCTTGGTCGGCGCCAGGACGCCGGCGCGCGTCCAGCGGCGTACGCGGCTTTCGGGGAGTCCCGCCAGTCCGGCAACTTCTCGGGTTGAATACTCGGGCACTTAGCAGGGCACCGGGCGATCAGCCGGCGCGCTTCTTCTGGGGCGTTTTCCTGGAGGTCTTTTTTTTCTTCGCGCCCGCCTTCTTCGGCTCGGCCTTTTCTTCTTCAGTGCGCTTCGCGGGCTTGCGCTTGTCGGTTGCGTTGAGGCTGGCCTTCAGCGCTTCCATGAGATCGATGATCTTGTGCTCCGGCTGGGCCGCCGGCGTGATGGTGATGTCCTCACCTTCGACCTTGCGCTGGATCATCGCCTTGATCTGGTCGCGTACCTCGTCGCGATAACTGGTCGGGTCGAAGGTGTCGGTCGCTGCCTGGTCGATGAGCTGCTTCGCGAGCTCGAGCTCCGACGCCTTCACCTCGACTTCCTCGAGCGGCACCTCGCTGAACGAGCGTACCTCGTCGGCGTAGTGGAGCTGCTCGAGCAGCAGGCCCTTGTCCTTCGGGCGCACGAGCACGAGGTGCTGGCGCCCGCGCGCGGCGTAGCGGCCGAGCGCGACCCGGCCGGTCTCGCGCAGGGCCTCGGCCAGCAGGTGATAGGCGCGCGCGCCCCCCTTGTCCGGGCCGAGATAATACGCCTTGTCGAAGTAGATACGATCGACCGAGCCTTCGGGCAGGAACTGGTCGACGTCGATGGTGTACGTCGCCGCAACTTCCAGCGCCTTGATTTCCTCGGGAGTGAAGAGGACGTACTGCCCCTTCGCGAATTCGTAACCCTTGACGATTTCCTCCCGGGGCACGATCTCGCCGCTGCCGGACGAGATGAGCTGCTGCTTGACCCGCGAGCCGTCGCGCCGGTCGATCTGGTTGAAGCGCACCGTGGCCGCCGATTCCGCGGCCGAGTACAGCTTGACCGGTATAGAAACCAGCCCGAAGGCAATCGTGGCGGAACCCAAGGGACGTGCAGGCATCGGCGGATCATATCGCCTGTCGCGCAGCCTCGCAATAAGAAATAGACAGAAATTAGCGACTTACCGCACAGAGCGAAAATCCGGCTCAAGGGAGGAGGGAAGCAGGCGGAATGTCCTTGTTTCCGGCGTTCCCGGGATGTGGCCGAGTAACTCGCCGTTCCGTGCCGTTTGGACGGTTTCCCGCGGCCCGCGCAAGCAGGAGAGTAACGGGCATGTTGGCGAACCGGCTTGCCCGCAGCGGCAGCGTTGAGGCGAAGGTTTGAAAGCGGTCCTGCAATCGGAAATGGCCGAGTGCGGCCTCGCCTCGCTGGCCATGGTGTCGGCACATTACGGCGCGCCCAGCGACCTGCCGGGGCTACGCCGCCGGTTTCCGCTGCCCCTGAAAGGCGCGACCCTTGCCTGGCTCATCGACATCGCGGGGCGGGTCGGTTTCCAGTCGCGGCCGCTGCGGCTCGAGCTCGAGCAGCTTTCGCAGCTCCGGACGCCGTGCATTTTGCACTGGGACCTGAATCACTTCGTCGTGCTCGCGAAAGCGGGGAGGGCGCGGGCAACTATCCTGGACCCGGCGGTGGGCAGGCGCCGCCTGGCCTACGCCGACCTCTCCGGGCATTTCACCGGCGTGGCACTGGAATTGTGGCCGGCCGCCAGGTTCAAGCCACCCAAGCCCGTGCCGGCCGTTTCCCTGCGGCAACTGACCGGCAGGATCACCGGCTTGTGGCGCGGTTTGGCCATGATCCTGCTGTTGTCCCTGGCATTGCAGGTGTTCGTCGTCCTCGGCCCGTTCTTCCTGCAGTGGACCGTGGACCAGGTGCTGGTGTCCGCGGACCGGGACCTGCTTACCGTGCTGGCATCGGGGTTTGCACTGGCGCTGTTGCTGCAGGTCGGCATCGGCCTGCTACGCGGCTGGGCGGTGCTCTACCTGTCGACCCGGCTCGGTCTCCAGTGGATCGGCAACATGCTCGCACACCTTTTGAAGCTGCCGCTCGAGTTTTTCGAGAAACGCCACCTTGGCGATGTCATCTCGCGTATCGCGAGCGTGCGGGCGATCCAGCGCACGTTGACCACCAGTTTCGTGTCGGCGATGGTCGACGGCCTGATGGCCATCGTGACGTTCACCATGATGCTGGTCTACAGCCGCAAGCTGGCACTGGTTACGCTCGCGTCGGTTTCGCTCTACCTCGGCCTGCGTGCGCTCTCCTTCCAGGCGCTGCGCGGCGGCACCGAGCGGCAACTGGTTGCCGAAGCGCGGCAGCAGAGCCATTTGCTGGAATCCATCCGCGGCATGCAAACGATCAAGATCGCGGGGGTGGAGCAGCAACGGGCATCGCGCTTCGCCAACCTGCTGAACGACACCGTCAATTGCGACGTGTGGCTGGGCAAGCTCGGCCTGGGGTTCAAGGGCGCCAGCGACCTGGTTTTCGGCGTGGAACGCATCGTCGTGATCTGGATCGGGGCACTGCTTGCGCTCGACAACGTATTCTCCGTGGGCATGCTGATTGCCTACCTGGCTTACAAAGACCAGTTCGCCAGCCGTATTGGCGGCCTGATCGACAAGTGGATCGAGCTGCGCATGCTGCAACTGCACGGCGAACGGCTGGCCGATATTGCCCTGGCGGCGCCGGAAGTGGACCCGGAGAAAACGTTCGAGAATGCGCCGTTGCCGGATACGCGCATCGTGGTTCGCGGGCTGGCCTTTCGCTATGCCGAGGGCGAACCGTGGATCCTGCGTGACTGCAGCTTCACGGTCGAGGAAGGGGAAGCCGTGGCCATCGTGGGCGCCTCGGGTTGCGGCAAGACGACGTTGATCAAGCTGCTGCTCGGGCTGTTGCGGCCGACTGCCGGCAGCATCACCGTCGGCGGCCGGGATATCGCGAGGCTCGAGCCGCGCCGCTATCGCGGCATGGTCGGAGCGGTCATGCAGGACGAGCAGCTCTTCGCCGGATCGGTGGCCGAGAATATCGCCCTGGGTGACCAGGGATTCGAGCCGCGGCGCGTCGAGGCCGCGGCGCGCATCGCCGCCGTACACGAGGAGATTGCCGCGATGCCGATGGGCTACCACAGCCTGATTGGCGACATGGGCACGGCGCTCTCGGGCGGCCAGAAGCAGCGGGTGATCCTGGCGAGGGCGCTGTACCGCAAGCCGCGCATCCTGTTTCTCGACGAGGCAACGAGCCACCTCGACGTGCAGCGGGAACGCAGCGTGAACGACGCGGTGCGGCGTTTGCGATTGACCCGGGTGATGATTGCGCACCGGCCCGAAACGGTCGCCAGCGCCGACCGCGTGCTGGTCATGCAGGGCGGCAGGATCGTGCGGGAGTCCGGAGGCGGGCAGGTTGCGCAGCCTTCACCCGCAGGCGGCGCCGCGGCTGTTGCGGCTGCTTGAACAAGGAACGTCCGTGCCCCTGTTCCGATCCGAAGTGCTGCACGCGCGGCGCCGGAGCTGGCTCGGCGGAATCTCGCTGGTGCAGCCCCTGCCGCCGTGGCTGCTCACCGGGTTCGCGGTGGCGGCGGCAACCGCGATCGTGCTCTTCCTGGCGCTCGGCGAATACACGCGGCGCTCGCGGGTCAGCGGCCAGCTCGTCCCCGACCTCGGTCTCGCCACGGTCGTCGCGCCCGTCGACGGCGTGGTCCGGCAAGCCGTGCCCGAAGAGGGAGAACGGGTTGTCCGCGGCCGTCCGCTGGTCGTGATCGCCACGCCACGGGTCACCACGGGAAGCGGCGATACCACGGCCGGGTTGCTATCGGGCATCGAGGCGCAGCGTACCGGCGTCGAGCAGGGTTTCGCGTCCCGGAGCGCGTTGCTCGACGTGCAGGGTACCGGGTACCGACGCCAACTCGAGGCTGCGCGCCAGGAACTGGACCAGGTCGGCTCCGCGATCGGCATCCGGGAGGAGCAGGTGGCGATTGCCAACGACCTGCTCGCGCACTATCGCAGGCTTGCAGAGCGTGGTTACGTGAGCCGCGTGACCGTGACCCAGCAACAGCAGGCCAGCCTCGAGCTGACCGCCGGCCTCACGGCACTGCAGCGACAGGCGACTGCGCTGCGCCGCAACATTGCCGAGCTGGAGCGGGTCCTGCATGAGTTGCCGGCGCAGCAATCCGCGCAGGCGGCCGCGAAAATGCGCGAGCTTGCCGATCTCAACCGGCAGCGCCTGCAAATCGAGGCGAGCGGCGAGGTGCTCGTGCAGGCGCCGATTTCCGGCCTCGTCGCCACTCGCCTGGTCAAAGCGGGGCAGGCCGTGCAAGCGGGGCAGCCGCTGTTCTGCCTGCTGCCCTCCGGCTCGAAGCTTCAGGCGCAGTTGCTGGTGCCGAGCCGCGCGATTGGCTTCATCGAGCCCGGGGACGCGGTCGTGTTGCGTTATGATGCGTTCCCGCACGAGAAATTCGGCCATCGCCGCGGGACCGTGCTGCGCATCTCGCGGAATGCCCTGGGTCCGGAGGGGCTGGGTACGCTGGTCGGTAATCCCCTGGCCGGCGAGCCGTACTACAAGGTGATGGTAACGTTGTCGGAGCAGTCGATCGTTGTCTACGGCAGGCGTGAGGCGCTGCGCCCCGGGATGCTCGTCGAGGCCGACATTCTCGGGGACCGGCGCAAACTTTATGAATGGCTGCTGGAACCGCTCTATTCGTTGTCCGGCAGGTTCTGATTTGACCGGACCCGCGCGCAATCGCCATGGCTGAGGGAGACAGCCCGAAACTCGCGCCGTATCGTGAGAAGCGCAAGGCCGGCGCAACGCCGGAGCCGTTCGGCTCCGGGCAGCCGGGCGGCTCGCGCTTCGTCGTGCAGCTACACGCGGCGCGCGCGCGTCACTACGACTTCCGCCTGGAGCACGAGGGTGTGCTGGTCTCCTGGGCCGTCCCGAAAGGCCCCTCTCCCGACCCCGCGGACAAGCGGCTCGCGGTGCACGTCGAGGATCATCCGGTCGATTACATTCATTTCGAGGGCCTGATTCCGGAAGGCAACTACGGGGCAGGGGCGGTCATCGTGTGGGACCGCGGCCGCTGGGAAGCGGTCAAGGATTTCAACGAAGGGCTCGAAACCGGCAAGCTGCTGTTCGACCTGCACGGCTACAAGCTGCGCGGCCGCTGGACGCTCGTGAAGACGAAGCGCAGCCCGAAGGACTGGCTGCTGATAAAGGAACGGGACGGCTACGTGCGCGAGGGCGAGGCAGCCGTGCTGCCGGAGGATTCGGTGCTCTCCGGACGTACCGTCGAGCAGCTCGCCGCGGGTGAGGACCCGGGCGCCGCCATCGAGGCAGCCTGCCGTGAAGCCGGGGCCCGGCGCGGGCGCGTGGCGTTCCGCGACGTGCAGCCGATGCTTGCCACGCCGGGCAAGCCGTTCAGTCACCCGGAATGGGTCTTCGAGATCAAGTACGACGGTTACCGGCTGCTCGCCGGCAAAGAGCAGGGCGAAGTCAAGCTGGTATCCCGGAACAGCAATGACTTCACGGCCGTGTTTCCTGAGGTAGCGGAGGTGCTCGCGGCGCTGCCCTATGACGATTTCCTGATTGACGGCGAGGTGGTGGTGCACGACGCCGATGGACTGCCCAGCTTCGCCGGGCTGCAGCAGCGCGGGCGGCTCACGCGCGCCATGGACATCGGTCGAGCGGCGGTGCAATGGCCGGCGACGCTCTACGCATTCGACCTGCTGCTGTTCGCTGAGTACGACCTGCGGCGCCTCCCGCTGACAAAACGCAAATTCCTGCTCAACGAAATTCTCCCGACAGTGGGACCGATTCGTATCTCCGAGCATATCGAACGCGAGGGTGAGGCGATGTTCGAGCAGTTGAAAGCGATGAACCTCGAAGGCCTTGTCGCGAAGCGCGCGGATTCGCCGTACACCGGCAAGCGCTCGCCGGACTGGATCAAGGTCAGCGCGCGCTCCAATGACGATTTCGCCGTGGTGGGTTATACGCCGCCGAAGGGTGGGCGACAGGGCTTCGGTGCGCTGCTGCTGGCGCAGCGCGGCGTCGACGGTTGGGTGTACACGGGCCGCGTCGGCGGCGGCTTCGGCGAGCGGGATCTCGCCGCCGCCGCGCAGCGACTGCAAGCCGCCAAGTCCGGCGAGCCGCCGCGGGACCCGGAGAAGATTGCCGGCGCGCGCTGGATCGAGCCCGCGTTCGTCGTCGAAGTTCGCTTCAAGCAACGAACTCCGGACGGCCGCCTGCGCCAGCCGACGTTCGTGAGCATCCGGGACGACAAGGACCCGGAAGACTGCTGGCTGCCGGGTGAGGCGAAGCCGCTGCCCGCGCAGCCGCCCGCCCGGCGGAGCGCCCCCGCGGCGCACGTCGAGGTGACCAATCCGGAGAAGGTATTCTGGCCGGAGGAGGGCCTGACGAAAGGCGACCTCGTCGCGTACTACCGCGCGGTCTCGAAATGGCTGTTGCCGTACCTCGCCGACCGGCCGCTCGTGCTCACGCGCTATCCCGACGGCATCGACGGCAAATCCTTCTACCAGAAGGACGCGCCGGTGTACGCGCCGGACTGGATCCGGCTGGAGACACTGTGGAGCGAAGGCTCCGAGCGCGACATTCGCTATTTCGTGATCGAGAACGAGGAAGGCCTCGCCTACGTGGCGAACATGGCGGCCATTCCGCTGCACGTGTGGTCCAGCCGGGTGAGCTCGCTACAGCACCCCGACTGGTGCATTCTGGATCTCGACCCGAAAGGGGCGCCGTTTGCAAACGTCGTGAAGGTCGCCCGCGCCATCCACCAACTTTGCGAGCAGGCAGGACTGCCGAACTACGTGAAGACGACGGGCTCGACCGGGCTGCACGTTCTCATTCCGCTCGGCGCGCGCTACACGCACGAGCAGAGCCGCGCGATGGCCGAGCTCATGGCGAACTGCGTCGTGAAGCAACTTCCGGAGATCGCGACCGTGGAGCGCCAGCTCGACGCGCGGGGCGGCAAAGTCTACGTGGATTACCTGCAGAACGGGCACGGACGCCTGCTTGTTGCACCGTACAGCGTGCGACCCGTGCCGCACGCAACGGTGTCGATGCCGCTGCGCTGGAACCAGGTCACCTCGAAGCTCGACATGTTCAGGTACAACCTGCGTTCCGTGCCGGGGCTGCTCGCGAAGCAGAAAGCCGATCCTTTCGCGGACCTGTTTGCCGAGGCCGCGGACCTGGACCGGAGCCTCGCGCTCCTGGCGGAAATTCTGTAGCGGCGTTACTCCTTCGTCTGGACGAGCGAGCTGCGCACACCTCGACCTCGTGTATGCGCCGGTCAGTCCACGCTGTTCGCGATCTCCTGTTCCTCGGCGTTCATGTCGGCGACGTAGGGCTCGAACAGCGGCGTGCTGAGATAGCGCTCGCCGGTGTCGGGCAGCATGCACAGGATGTTCGCGCCTTGCTGCGCCCGCTCGGCGTACGCGCGGGCGCAGGCAAAAGTGCCGCCGGCGGAAACGCCGACGAACAATCCTTCCTTGCTCGCCAGCTCGCGCGACCACTTCATCGCCTCGGGAGCCGCGACGGTCATGTACTCGTCAACGTGCTGCGCGTTGCGCGCGTCCTCGGCGAGCTTCGGGATGAAGTCCGGTGTCCAACCCTGGATGGGATGCGGCTCCCACGCGGCATGCGAGGCAGTCGGCGCACCGTCAGCGCGGCGCGGCTGCTCCTTGCCGCTTTTCATGAGTGCCGCGATTTCCGGTTCGCAGACCACGATCTTCGTCCCGGGACTTTCCTTTCGCAGTACGCGAGCGACACCCTTCAGCGTGCCGCCCGTGCCGTAGCCGGTTATGAACGCGTCGAGCTCGAGCCCGGAGAAGTCGTTCACGATCTCGCGCGCCGTCGTGCGCGCATGCATCTCCGCATTCGCCTCGTTTTCGAACTGCCGGGTCATGAACCAGCCGTGTTTCTTCGCCAGGGCTTCGGCCTTCTGCACCATCCCGGTGCCGCGTGCGGCGGCCGGCGTGATCACGACCTTTGCGCCGAGAAAGCGCATCAGGCGCCGCCGCTCGACGCTGAAGCTTTCCGCCATCGTCACCACCAGGGGATAGCCCTTTGCCGCGCATACCATCGCGAGGCCAATGCCCGTGTTGCCGCTGGTCGCCTCGACGACGGTCATGCCCGGTTTGAGCTCGCCGCGTTGCTCCGCGTCCTCGATGACCCCCAGGGCGAGGCGGTCCTTGACCGAACCCAACGGGTTGAAAGCTTCGACTTTCGCGTACAGGTTTACGCCCTTCGGGGCGAGACGGTTGATGCGTATGACCGGAGTGTTGCCGACCGTGCCGAGAATGCTGTCGTGGATGGTCATGGGGTGCTCCAGGATTGGAACCGGGATCGTAATACGATAGCAGATGAGCGCCGGCCTGGTGCACGGTAGCCGCGTTGCGCCGGCTCCCGATAGGGGGGAAACTCGCGGCATGGCACACGTGATCGAACACGCGGCCTCCGGCCGGGCCAGGTGCCGCGGCTGCGGCCGGAAGATCGCCAAGGACGAGCTGCGCTTCGGCGAACGCGAGCCGAACGCGTTCGGCGAAGGTGACATGACCCTGTGGTTTCATCCCGCCTGCGCCGCGTACAAGCGCCCGGAGTCCTTCCTGGCGCTGCTGGGCGACACCAGGCCGGAAGACGTCTCCGCCGCGGAGATGAACGTCGCCCATGCCCTCAGGCCCGAAGCCGAGTTCGGCGTCGAACACCGCCGCGTCCCGCGTATCGACAAGGTCGACCGCGCGCCGACCGCCCGCGCCCGCTGCCGCTCGTGCCGCGAGCTCATCGCGAAGGATTCCTGGCGCATCGGGCTGGTGTTTTTCGAGGAATACCGGTTCGAGGCTTCCGGCTTCATCCACGCAGGCTGCGCCAGCGACTATTTCGGCACGATCGACATCATGGACCGGATCGGCCATTTCAACCCGGTTTTGGGGCCCGCCGAGCGGGCGGAGGTCGAGGCCGCGCTCTCCGCGCCTCCGGCGTTGCCCTGACTCCGCTTTACGGCGGCGCGCGCCTCCTCGAGACGGTATCCGGTCGGGCAACGGCGGCGGCGCCGGTCAGCTCAATCCGCTGGCGAACCTGATCATCGGCCTGCTCCTCGCCCGGTACCGTCGGGGTGGTCAGAACCGCCAGGTGAAAGCCAGCGACCCGAAGCGATCCGGCTTCCGCTGCCGGTCGTATTCCTTGCTGCGGTGCACGAACGTGCAGGCCGCCCGGAAGTCGCCGCGGCTCAGCACGAATCCGGCCTGCATATCGGTGACCCGGCGCTCCTTCCGGATGTCCAGCAAGGGACCCAGTTCGTTGTCGTCGATAAAGATGTTTCTTTCGACGATGCGGCCATCCACTCCCGCGAACAGGTACCAGGTCCAATCGTTGCTCGGTACGAAGTAGCCGGACCCCGGCAGGCTCGGGCGGATTCGCGGTGGCCCGAAGTCGCGGTCGAGGCGATTGCCGAGGCGGACGGTGAACCCCGCATTGGCGTAGGTTGCAACGTTGCCGAGCGCCAAACCAACGTGCGGCATGACGTCGGCGCGCAGCGAAACACCGCGTGTGACAAGCGTCCGCCATTTGCGATCGACCACCAACATCCCGCCGAGTGCGTTGCCGACCTGGTTGTCCCAGCCGCGGGACTCGCCGTCGTGGAGCCAGTGATGCACGGCGCGCTGCAGTGCTTCGCCCTGCGCATTCGGACCGACGGTGCCCAGCAGCAGGCTCATGGAATCGATGTGTGCCGGCGTGACAGACACGAACGAAAGGCCGCCATAAAGCCACGCCGCGTACGGGCGTTCGTCCGGGACCAATCTGCGGGAATCCTTGTCGGCCGGCGTGAAGATGCTTTGCCCGAATTGCCAGCCGACATGAACCCGCGCGTTGCCGGCACCTGGCAGCCGCTCGGCAAGCCTCGCCGCAACGGACGTCGCGGGCCGCGGCGCGCTCAGCCAGGAGATCTCGAAGCCGCTCGTGTAATGGTGGTCGGTGGCTGCAAATGCGTCGTTCTCCACCAGGAGTGTGAACGTTCCGGGTTCGTGCGCCGGGGCTTCCGCGCCCAGCGCGAGGGGCACCTGGAGCGGGAAAACGAGCAGCAGCAATGTCGCAGGCAGCTTTTGCAAAACGGCTTACACCAGTCGAGGAACGATTTCCCCGGCAAACGGGACGCACCGCCGGCAGGTGGCGGCAGCTCGTTGGCGGTGGAGGACTTTAGAAACAGTCCGGCGGACGCCGGATGCGATGCCGCCGCGCGGCACGACCGTCTCTGCTTCATGCAAGCATAGATGCAGCCGGGCCGCCAGAGGTGCCCGGGGCCGATTCCCCACCTCTATCCGGTAGAATGGCCGCATCGCCGCCGTTAACAGATGTGCGGCCTGCCGCATCGAACTCAACCCCAGGAAAGCTCAATGCCCGACCTCTCTTCGTTCCCGATCGTCCGCAAATGGCCCGCCCGGCATCCCGACAGAATCCAACTCTATTCATTGACGACCCCGAACGGGGTCAAGGCGTCGATAATGCTGGAGGAAACGGGCCTGCCCTATGAGCCGCACCTCGTGTCCTTCGAAACGCAGGATCAGCACAGCCCGGAGTTCCTGTCGCTCAACCCGAACAACAAGATCCCGGCCATCATCGACCCGAACGGCCCGGGCGGCGAACCGCTGCCCCTGTTCGAGTCCGGCGCGATCCTCCTGTACCTGGCCGACAAGGCCCGGGCCTTTATCCCGGAGGACCCGGCGCGGCGCTACCAGGCGATCCAGTGGCTGATGTTCCAGGTGGGTGGCATCGGCCCCATGTTCGGGCAACTCGGGTTCTTCCATAAGTTCAGCGGGCGCGAGTACGAAGACAAGCGGCCGCGGGACCGCTACGTGGCGGAATCGCGCCGCCTGCTGCGGGTGCTCGAGGGGCGGCTGGACGGCAGGGCCTGGATGATGGGCGACGAGTACACGATTGCGGACATCGCGATATTTCCACTCGTCCGTAACCTGATCGGGTTCTACGAGGCGGGCGACCTGGTCGGCATCGACGATTTTCCGAACGTGAACCGCTCGCTCGACGCTTTCCTGGCGAGGCCGGCCGTCAGCCGGGGGCTGGCCATACCCGGGCCGGAGCACGCGGCTCCCGCATAGGCACGCCGATCGAACGCGGCTCCACGTCATGTGGCAACCGCCGCGCGCGAACGGTCCCGGATGGAAAAGGCTTTCTCAATGAATACATCGCCAGGCGATCGCAAACACCACGGGCACCACCACTGCCATCGCGCAGATGCAGTAGCGGATCCGAAACGCAACTACGACCGCGTCCCGGAAGGTTACGAGGGCACCGTTTACACCTGCCCGATGC
>CBFGSB010000007.1:0-42379 GCA_965651325.1 uncultured Chromatiales bacterium
CCATCTCCATTCCGCTGCTGTTGCGGCATCCCGCGCAGGTCGCGGCGGGCCAGGTGGACGACGAGCACATGGTGCTCAACATCGACCTGGCGCCGACGATGCTCGAGGCCGCCGGCGCGCGCGTTCCCGCCGCCATGCAGGGAGCAAGCTGGGTGCCCCTGCTACGCGGCGATCGGGTGCCGTGGCGCCGCGACTTCCTGTACGAGTATTTCGAGTTCCCGGCCGCGCATTGCGTGCGCCGGCACCGCGGTGTGCGCGATGCGCGCTGGAAGCTCATCCACTGGGAAGTGCCGGACGAATGGGAACTGTACGATCTCGAAAGCGATCCCCTCGAGCGTGAGAACCTGGCCGGCCGGCCGGAGCATGCCGACCAGCAGCGGCGGCTCACCGGGCGGCTCGCGGCGCTCCGCCGCCGTTACGGCGACGTCGACCCGCCGGGTTACGCGCCGCGGGAGCCTGCCGACCTGGAAGGCTGCGCACCGCTCGGCTAACGCGCCCGTCCGGAACGTTCACGGACGGTCACTTGCCCCGTTCCAATTCATCGAGCAATGCGGCCACTTCCCGCCGCTGCGGATGACGTTCCCGCAGGTCCCGCGCGATCGACAGCGCCTGCTGCCGTTCGCCGCGGTCTCGATGGATGGTCGCCAGCGCCCAGCCAATGTCGAAATCGTGTGGAAACCGCTGCCAGGCCCCGCGCAGCCAGTCGACCGCGCCGTCGCTGTCGCCGCTGGAGTTGAGCGCGACGCCGAGCACGTAGGCAAAGCGGGGATTCGACCGATCCGCGCCGGCCGCCTGCCGCAGTGCATCGATACTCGCCTCCATATGACCGGCACGCGCCAGTGCGAGGCCCCGTGCATGCAATAGCAAGGCATTCCCGGGATCGTGCTCGAGTCCTTCGCCGAGCACGCGGCGCGCCTCGACCTCGTTGCCGGTTTCCCGGTAAAGGTCCGCAAGGTTGACCCGTACGATCGCGCTTTGCGGCTGCATTTCCAGCGCTCGCCGGTAATGGGCAATCGCGGCATCCAGGTCGTCGCGGCGGCGCGCGAACTCGCCGAGATCCGCCTGCGCACCCGGCCGGAAAGCGAACTGTTCGAGCGCCGCGCGGTACTCGGCGGCGGCGGATGCAAAATCGTCCCGGCGTGCCTGCGGCAGCAGTCCGGCCACCTCCGCGAAGGCCCGCGCCGCTTCGTGACGCACGGCGCGCCGCGGGTCCGAGAGGCCTTCAGCCCCGAAGCCCAGCCGCATGTCGGGTGGCAGGCCTGCAATCACGCGATGCGCGGCAATGCGCAACAATGGATCGGGATCGTCGAGGCTGGCGGCAAGCACTCGCAGGGCATTCGGCGACAGCGGATCCTGCAGCAACGTCAAGGCCGTGGCCCGCGCGATGCCGGGATGCACCGGGGATTGCGCAACCTCCACCAAAGCCGCGTTCGCGTACCCGGCACGGCCTGCCGCGATCGCGGTCGCGAACTCCGGCCGTTCGAAAACCGACTGGCCGTACCACGTCTCCAGTGCATCACTCGCCCAGTCGGTTGTCCGCTCGGCGTGGCAGCCGTTGCAGGCGTTGGGGGTTCCTGCCGATGCCGTAAGATCCGGCCGCGGCACGGCGAACCGGTGGTCGCGGCGGTCGTCGACCAGCATGTAGGTGCGCGCGGGCATGTGGCAATCGACGCAGCGCACCGCGCCTTCGTCATGGTGATGGTGTTCCGCGGCCGCGAACTTCGCCGGCAGGTGGCACTGTGCGCACACGGCGTCCGGATGCGCGCCCGTGCGCAGCTTCGCCGAATGCGGGTCGTGGCAGTCGCTGCAGGTGACGCCGGCGCGATACATCCGGCTCTGCAGGAAGGAGCCGTAGACGTACACCTCGTCGCGTATCTGCCCGTCCGCGAAATAGAGCGGCTCTTCGAGCAACGCGGGCAAATGCGTATCCGTGAGCGGCTTCCCGTAGACGTAATCCGGGGCGATCACGCCGCGCCGGGCGTGACAACGGCCGCAGGCCTCCGGTTGCCGCCGGGGTGAGGCTCGCGGCTCGCTGCGCTCCGCGATGCCCGTGTCGGGGTTCATCACCCAGGCGGCGCCGCTCCGGTCGTCCAGGTCGACCGGCAACCCATAATCGTCGGAGAACCGGCCGGCTTCGGCCTGGCCGGCGTGCACGGAGCCGGGCCCGTGGCAGGCTTCGCAGCCGACACTGACCTCGGCAAACGTCGTGTCGAAGCGGTCGGCAGCGCGGTCGTACCCGAGCCGCACGTCGGTCGAATGGCACTCGGCGCACATGTAGTTCCAGTTCAGCTCACGCCCGGTCCAGTGCAGCGGATCGCCGGGCAATACGGGCTCGTCGGGGTAGAGGTGGAACCAGCGCTGCCCGCCTTCGTCCGCGGGGCGGGTATCCCAGGCAAACGGCAGCGCCTGGAGACGCCCTCCCGGCATCGGCACCAGGTACTGCTGCAGCGGCTCGACGCCGAACGTGTAGGCAACCTCGAACGAGGCGTCCTCGTTACTTGCGTCCTGCGTTTCGACGTAGAAGCGGTCGTCGCGCATCGTGAAGCGCGTTTCGCGGCCGAAGTAGCTGACGCTCTCGTCGGAGAAGTCCCCCAGGACCGTGGCGTCCGTGGCCGGCTGCATCGCCAGTTGATGATGCGAGCCGGTCCAGCGCTCGTATTCGGCCACGTGGCAGCTTCCGCACGACGCGCTGCCCATGAATGTTGCATCGGGGGCGCCATCGCTCGTGGATGTCTCCGGAACGGGCGCGGGCGGCGGGCCGCAGGCGGCAAGCAGCGCCAGCACGGCCGCGCCGGTCAGTTTGCCTGCCGGGTATCCCACTGCTTGTCGACCAGCGTGGCTTCCAGCCTTTCGAGACTCAATCCTTTCGTTTCGGGCATCACGCGCAGCACGACGCAAATGCCAGCGATCGCGAAGGCCGCGTAAATCAGGAAGGTGGCGGCGCCGCCGATGTACTGGAGTTCCCACGGAAACACGATCTGCACGATGAAGCTGACGGACGAGTTGACGACCCCGACGAAAGAAATCGCAAACCCCCTGATCCAGTTCGGGAAGAGCTCCGAAAAAAGCACCCACATCACGGGTCCGACGGAAATTGCGAAGCTCGCGACGAAGCCCAGGACCCCGGCCAGGACGACATACGAATTCATTTCCACGGCTGCCCGCAGTATGCCGGCTTCGTGAGCGCGAAACACGTCGATACCAAGAGCACCGGCAACGGCTTCGCGAAACGCCACATCGCTCTCCCAGGTGGTGTTTGCAATTCCCTGCAGCACTCCGGGATCGACATGCGGTTCGAGCAAGGCCAGGGCATCGGGGCCCAGCGTGTAAGTAGCGGACGCGAACCCGAAGGACAGCAGCAGCATGCAGCCGGCGATCCCGGCCAGGCCCCAGCCCAGCAGCGGGCGCCTGCCGACACGGTCGATCAGGAGAATGGCCAGCACGGTAAAGACGATGTTGAACAGCCCGACCAGCACCGCCTGCAGGAAGGCAGCATCCGTCCCGATGCCCGACTGCTCGAAAATCATCGGTGCGTAGAAGAAAATCGCATTGATACCGGTGATCTGCTGCAACACCGCAACCACAATCCCGACGGTCAGCACCAGCCTGGTTGCCGGCCGGAACAACTCCGCAAAAGACGGGCGGCGTGTTTCCACCGACGCCAGCGAATCGCGGACTTCCCGGAAATCGGCGCGTGCCTGCGCCTGCCCGCTGAAGCGCTCCAGCACCCGCAGCGCGTCGTCCGGGCGGCCGCTCATTGCCAGCCAGCGCGGACTCTCCGGTACCGCGAGCAGCGCCAGCAGGTAGGCGACGGCCGGCAGCATCTCAATGACCAGCATCCAGCGCCAGGGGTCGGCTCCCGCGCCCGCCAGTTCGGCGAACGCTCCGCCGGGCGGCCCGAACCGAACGATGAGGTAGTTGCTGAAAAACGCAGCCGATATGCCGACGACGATATTGAGCTGGTTCAGCGAGACCATGCGGCCCCGGACCTTCGGCGGCGAAATCTCCGCGATGTACATCGGCGCGACGATCAGTGCTGCGCCGACGGCCATGCCTCCCAGCATGCGTGCGGCGATCAGCGACGGGAAGTCGGGTGCAACCGCGGAGGCCAGTGCCGACACCGCAAACACGGAGGCGGTCGCCAGCAATACGGGTCGCCTGCCGAGCCGATCGCTCAACGGGCCGGCGATGAGCATTGCCACCGTAGCCGTCAGGGTCAGCGACGCCACCGACCAGCCGAGCGCAAAGCGGCCGAGCGAGAATTGCGACTCGATGAACGGAACGACACCGGAGATGACGGATGCGTCGAACCCCATCAGGAATCCGCCGAATGCAACGATCAGGGAGACGGTGACGGTATCGCGCGTGCAAGCCCTCATCCGGTGCTGTCCGGGCGGGCGTTCACCGGAGCATCATCCGCCGCGGGTCATGGACGGCCAGGCCGCTCGCAGGTAGACGACCATCGACCACAGGGTCATCGCCGCCGCCAGCAGCAGCAGCACGAACCCCACGATGTACATGTCGAGGCCGAACGCCGGGTGCTCGTAGACCATCAGCCCGATGCCGACCATCTGCAGCGTGGTCTTGACCTTGCCGCCCCTGGACACCGCGACGTTACTGCGCGCGCCGATGCTCGCCATCCACTCCCGCAGTCCCGAGACGGTGATTTCGCGCCCGATGATGACCGCGGCGGTCAACGCCAACGTCACGCGCGGATCGCTCTGCACCAGCAGCACGAGCACGATCGCGACCATCAGCTTGTCGGCGACGGGGTCGAGGAACTCGCCGAAGGCCGACGTCTGCCGCAGGCGCCGCGCGACCCACCCGTCCAGCAGGTCCGTGATCGCGGCGACGGCGAACACCACGCCCGCGATGGGCCGGGCCAGCTCCCCGGGGCTGAAGAAGCAGTAAACGACGATGGGGATCGCCGCGATGCGGATCCATGTGAGCGTATTGGCGAGGTTGTTCTTCAAGGCGCGGTGCTCAACCGTTGCCATCGTGGTGCAGGTTGGCGTAGATCCGCTCCGCGAGATTGCGGCTGATGCCGTGCACCTTCGCGAGATCCCCGATGCCCGCATTGCGCACGCCCTGCAAGCCCCCGAACTGGCGCAGCAACTCGCGACGGCGTTTCGGCCCGAGGCCCGGGATTTGCTCCAGCGTGGAGGTTCGCCGCGCTTTCGCGCGCCGCTGCCGATGCCCGGTGATCGCGAAACGGTGCGCCTCGTCCCGGATCTGCTGGATCAGGTGCAGCGCCGGCGAATCGGGCGGCAGGGTCCTGGGGGTGGCCTGTCCGGCGATGAACAGCTGCTCCTGGCCCGGCCGCCGCGCCGGCCCCTTGGCGACGCCTACCACCTGCAGCCAGTCCATCTCGAGCTCGTCCAGCACCGTCATCGCTTCCGCAACCTGTCCCTTGCCGCCGTCCACGAACAGCACGTCCGGCACCGCCACGTCGCCCTTCTTCACACGCTCATAGCGCCGGCGCAGCACCTCCGCCATCGCGGCGTAGTCGTCGCCGGCCGCGGCCGGGCTCAGATTGTAACGCCGGTAGTCGCTCTTCACCGGACCCGACTGGTTGAATACCACGCACGATGCCACCGTGGCCTCGCCTGCCGTGTGGCTGACGTCGAAGCATTCGAGCCGCTGTGGCGGGGATTCGAGGCCCAGGACTTCGGCGAGCGCCGCGTATTGCCGCTGGATCGTCGCGTTGCTCGCGAGACGCGAGCTCAGGCCCTGCTCCGCGTTCGTACGCGCCATCTGCAGCCAGCGAAGCCGGTCGCCGCGCACCCGGTGGCGGATCGACACGCGGTGCCCGGAACGCTCCGCGAGACCTGCTTCGAGCAGCTCGCGGTCCTCGATCGGAGCGTCCACGACAATCTCCCGCGGAGCTTCACGCCCAAGGTAGTACTGCGCCAAAAAGCCGTTCAGCACCTCGTCGAGTGCCGGCTCGCCCGAGACCTTCGGGAAATGGTTGCGGCTGCCGAGCAGCGCGCCGTTCCGGATGAACAGCACCGTGACGCAGGAAATCCCGGATTTCGAAGCCGCGGCGATCACGTCCAGGTCGCGTACGTTCTCGCGCGAGATGAACTGTTCCGCTTCCACTTTCTTGATGCGGGCGATCTGGTCGCGGTAGCGCGCGGCGAGCTCGTAGTCGCGGTTCTCCGCTGCGCGCTCCATGCGCTGCACAAAGCTGTCGATCACGCTGCGGTTCTTGCCTTCGAGGAACAGGATGGCGGCGTCGATGTCGCTCTTGTAGTCCTCGCGCCCGACCAGGCCGACGCAGGGCGCGGTACAGCGCCTGATCTGGTACTGCAGGCAGGGCCGCGTGCGATTGCCGAAGTAGCTGTCGTCGCAATCGCGGATCAGGAACAGCTTTTGCAGCTCGTTGATGGTCTTGCGCACCGCGCCGGCGTTCGGGTACGGGCCGAAGTAGCGGCCCTTGCCGGTGCGCGCGCCGCGGTGGAACTCGATGCGGGGATAGGGGTGCTCGGTGACGTAAATGTACGGGTAGCTCTTGTCGTCCCGCAGCACCACGTTGAAGCGGGGCTTGTGGCGCTTGATGAGGTTGTATTCGAGGATCAGTGCCTCGGATTCGGTGTTGGTGACCGTGACCTCGACGTTCCTGGCGTGTTTCAGCATCGCCGCCGTCTTGGCATCCGCGTGCGCGCGCTGGAAATAGCTGCCGACGCGCTTCTTCAAATTCCGCGCCTTGCCGACATAGATGACCTTGCCCTTGTCGTTCAGCATGGCGTACACGCCCGGGCGGTTCGTCAGGCTGCGGACAAACGTTTTGGGGTCGAACTCGGGGCGTTTCTGCTCGGTCTCGGTCATTTGTCGAATCGGGTGCCGCGGGCGCCTGCCGTCGGGGCGACCGCAGCGGCTACCCCTCGGGCGGGTTCCTACCCGGCATCATCCAGCAATTTGCGAGCGCGGGCGAACACCGCGCGGAACATCGCCGGCGTCAGCCGGCCCGTGTTCGTGTTGTAACGGCTGCAGTGATAGGTGTCCAACAGCGGGAAGCGCGCATCGATCGCGTGCTCGGCTCCGTGGCCGAAAGGGAAATCCGCCTGGCGCTTGCCCAGTGCTTTCACCGCGGCGCGGTGCGCGATGCCGCCCAGCGCGATTAAGACCGAGCCCGGCTTGACGAGTTCAAGTTCTTTCGCAAGAAACCGGTTGCAAGTATTGATTTCACTGCCAATCGGCTTGTTGTCGGGTGGCAGGCATTTCACCGAGTTGGTGATCCGGCAGTCCAGGAGCTCGAGGCCGTCGTCCACCGAGATGGACTCCGGGCGGGTGCCGAAACCGAACGCATGCAGCGTCTCGAAGAACAGCACGCCGGCGAAATCGCCGGTGAACGGCCGCCCCGTGCGGTTGGCGCCGTGCATGCCCGGCGCGAGCCCCACGATCACGAGTCGCGCTTCCGGGTCACCGAAGGGCGGCACCGGCTTGCACCAGTAGTCCGGATGCTTGTCGGCCACGGCATCGAGAAAGGCCGCCAGCCGAGGGCAGGCCCGGCAGCCCTCGTCGAAGATGGTCTTGTCGAACACGGTGTAGCGTCGCTAGTCGTCCATGTGCCGGATGACCGCCTCGCCGAAGCCGCGGGTACCGAGCAGCGTGGCGCCCGGGATGAGCTGCTCCAACTCGCTTTCGACCTCTTTCTTGTCATGCGGCCGCGCCTTGCGCTTCGGGCGATGGATGGCTTCCCGCAGCCTCGCGAGGTCGAAGGTCAGCTCCTTGTTCGCGATCGTGTTGGCGACGCCCTTGATGATGTTGTCCGCCGCTTCGTTCCAGCCCAGGTAGCGCAGCATCATTTCGGCCGACAGGATGAGCGAGCCCGGATTCACGCGGTCTTTGCCGGCAAAGCCCGGCGCCGTGCCGTGGGTTGCCTCGAACACCGCCACGCCATCGCCGATGTTGCCGCCGGGCGCGATGCCGATGCCGCCGACCTGCGCCGCCAGCGCGTCGGAGATGTAGTCGCCATTCAGGTTCAGCGTGGCGATCACGTCATAATCCTCCGGGCGCATCAGGATCTGCTGCAAAAAGTTGTCCGCGATGACATCCTTCACGACGATCTCGTTGCCTGTAACCGGGTTCGGGAAGGCAAGCCACGGCCCGCCGTCCTTCTCCGACGCGCCGAATTCCTCGCGCGCCAGCGCGTAGCCCCACTGGCAGAATGCGCCCTCTGTGTATTTCATGATGTTGCCCTTGTGCACCAGCGTGACGGACCCGAAGTCGCGGTCGATGCAGTACTGGATGGCCTTGCGCACCAGGCGCTGCGAGCCCTCGCGCGACACGGGCTTGATGCCGATGCCGGAGCTTGCCGGGAAACGAATCTTCTTCACGCCGAGCTCCGTCTGCAGGAAGTTGATGAGCTTCTGGACTTCCTGCGAGCCGGTCGGGTATTCGATGCCCGCGTAAATGTCCTCCGTGTTCTCGCGGAACACGACCATGTCGACGAGATCGGATTCCTTCATCGGCGTTGAAACGCCGGGAAAATAGCGGATCGGGCGCACGCAGGCGTAGAGGTCGAGCGTCTGGCGAATGCTCACGTTCAGCGAGCGGATGCCGCCGCCGACCGGCGTCGTCAGCGGGCCCTTGATCGAGACCACGAAATTGCGCAAAGCGTGCAGGGTTTCATCGGGCAGGTAGACGTCCTTGCCGTAGATCTCGGCGGATTTCTGGCCGGCGTAAACCTCCATCCAGGCGATGCCGCGCTCGTCGCCGTACGCGCGGGAAACCGCGGCGTCGACGACGTCCCTCATGACCGGCGTGACGTCGATGCCGATACCGTCGCCGGTGATGAACGGAATGATCGGGCGGTCGGGTACGTTGAGGGTGCTGTTGCGGTTGAGGGTGATGGTCTCGCCGTTTTTAGGAATTTCGATGTGGTCGTATTGCATCTGACTCTCGTGGGTCTGCGTTGGCGCGCATTGTAAGGTACCGGTTTTGCATTTTTGACCTTTTACGTCGCCCGCTTCGCAAAAGGTCAATAATACAAACCCGGTACCTGGGTGCCCGCCGCTAGGCGAGCTCCTTGTAGGCTTCGAGGGTCAGGAACGGCACGAAGTCCTTCTGTTTCGTAATGTGATCCATGAGCTGGGCGGCGCGCCGGTAGTGGCCGCTGTCGAAGGCGGCGTCGCCCACGGCCGCGCGGATCTTGTCCATCTCTTCCCGCAGCAGCGCCTTGAAGTAGCCGTAGGTGATGTCCTTGCCCTCGTCCAGGATACCCGTTTCGTGCTGCACCCACTGCCACACCTGGGCACGTGCGATTTCCGCGGTGGCCGCGTCCTCCATCAGGTGGTTGATGGGTACGCAGCCATTGCCGCCGAGCCACGCCGCCATGTACTGCACGCCGACGTTGATGTTGTTGCGCAGGCCCTGCTCGGTGATCTTGCCCTTCACGACCTGCAGCAGGTCGGCGGCCTCGATAGTGTCCTCCTCGCGCAGGCGGTCGAGCTGGTGCGGGCCCGGCATGTGCGCGTCGAAGATCTCCGTCGCGAGCGGCACCAATGCCGGATGCGCGACCCAGGTGCCGTCATGGCCGTCGGCCACCTCCCGCTCCTTGTCCGCCCGCACCTTCGCGAGGGCCTGCTCGTTCGCCTCCGGGTCGTCCTTGATCGGGATCTGCGCTGCCATGCCGCCGATCGCATACGCGCGGCGGCGGTGACAGGTCTGGATCACGAGCTTCGAATACGAACGGAGGAAGTGCGTCGTCATCGTCACTTCGCTGCGGTCCGGCAGCACGCATTCCGGGTATTGGTTGAATTTTTTGATGAAGCTGAATATGTAGTCCCAGCGGCCGCAGTTCTGGCCGACGATGTGGTCCTTCAGCTCATAGAGGATCTCGTCGATCTCGAATGCCGCGAGAATGGTTTCGATCAGCACGGTGACCTTGATCTCGCCCCGCCCCACTACGCCCTGGTCCTCCGCGTATTTGAAGACGTCGCTCCAGAGGCGCGCTTCGAGATGCGACTCGAGCTTCGGCAGGTAGAAGTACGGGCCCGTGCCGCGCTTCTTCAGCTCCGCCGCGTTGTGATAGAGATACAGGCCGAAGTCGACGAGCGCGCCCGGAACCTGCTTACCGTCGACCAGGATGTGCTTTTCCTTCAGGTGCCACCCGCGCGGGCGAACGATCAGCGTCGCGGTCTTCTCGTTCAGCGCATAGTGCTTGCCCCCGGTGTCCAGCTCGATCGTACGCCGCACGGCATCGCGGAGGTTGACCTGCCCCTGGACGACGTTGTGCCAGGTGGGTGACAGCGAATCCTCGCAGTCCGCCATGAACACTTTCGCGCCTGAGTTCAGCGCATTGATGATCATCTTGCGGTCAGTGGGGCCCGTGATCTCGACACGCCGGTCGGTGAGATCGGCGGGCACGTCGGTGACGGTCCAGTCGGCTTCGCGGATCGCGCGCGTCTCCGGCAGGAAATCCGGCATGTAGCCGTCGTCGATTCGCTTCTGCCGCGCGACCCGCGCCTCCAGCAACTCCTCGACCCGCGCTCCGAATTTCCAGGTGAGCGCGGCCAGGAAGGCAAGCGCCGGCTCGGTGAGAATTTCTTCGAAGCCCGGGCTCATGTCGCCCGTGATGGCAACGCCGGCGGCGGTGGTCGCGGTTGGCTCGGTCATTCCAGGACTATTCCTCTCAATAGGTTAGGAAGTGTATCTAATCTTGTTTCACGCCCCGGATTGTACGCGGGCGCAGGGGTCCCGGACGGGATCGCCCCGTGTGGCAGGCTCCTACAGCGGCAATTTTAAACGAGTTTCAGGCTATTTGCCGTTGCCACGATGCAGGCCGGCGATGCGCATCGCGACTTCCATGGCCTGCTCGTAGTTGAGGCGGGGATCGACGGTGGACTTGTAGGCGCGGGCGAGATCGCTGTCGGTCAGGCCGCGGGCGCCGCCGGTGCACTCGGTCACGTTCTCGCCGGTCAACTCCAGGTGCACGCCGCCGAGATAGCTGCCCTGCGCCTGGTGCACGCGAAACGCGGCTTCGAGCTCGGCCACGATGTTCTCGAAACGGCGGGTTTTGGTACCGTCCGCCGTGCTTTCCGTGTTGCCGTGCATCGGGTCGCAGACCCAGAGCACGGGCGAACCGGTTTCGCGGACGGCCCGGATCAGCGGCGGCAGGTTCTCTTCGATCGCGTTGGCGCCGAAGCGATGGATGAGCGTCAACCGTCCGGGCTCGTTGTTCGGGTTCAGGACGGCAATGAGGCGCTGCAGCCATTCCACCGTCATGCCCGGTCCCAGCTTGATACCGACCGGGTTGGCGATACCGCGGAAAAACTCGACGTGCGCGCCGTCGACGGCCGCCGTGCGCATGCCGATCCACGGAAAATGGGTCGTCAGGTTGTACCAGCGCTCGCGGCGCTCGAGAAAGCGCGTCTGTGCCTGCTCGTAATGGAGGTGCAGGCCCTCGTGCGACGAGTAGAAATCCGCGCGCCGCGTCTTTTGCACCGGCTGCCCCGAAATGGCCTCGAGGAAATCGAGCGAGTTGGAGATCGAGCGCACGATGTCGCGATACTCCGCCGCCATCTTGGAATGGCCCACCCACTCGAGATCCCAGTATTCCGGGTGATGCAGGTCGGCAAACCCGCCGTCGATCAGCGAGCGAACGAAGTTCAGCGTCAGCGCGGCGCGCTCGTAGCCGCGCAGGATCAGTTGCGGATCGGGCGTCCGGTCGTCGAGCGTGAAGGGATTGTGGTTGACGAGGTCGCCGCGGAAGCTCGGGAGCGACGTGCCGTCGCGGGTCTCCGTATCGGCGGAGCGCGGCTTCGCGTACTGCCCCGCCATCCGGCCGACGCGGATCACCGGCTTTTTCAGCCCGTAGAGCATCACGAGGCTCATCTGCAGCAGGATCTTGAGCTTCGCGACGATGCTGGGCGAGGTGCAGTCCTCGAACGTCTCGGCACAATCGCCGCCCTGCAGCACGAAGGCTTCGCCGCGCTGGGCTTTCGCGATGTGCCCCTTCAGGGCGTCGATTTCCCAGGACGTGACGATCGGCGGCAGCTTCGAGAGCTCGGCCACGGTACGCTCGAGCGCGGCCGCGTCCGGATAGGACGGCTGCTGCGCCGCTTCCAGCCGCTGCCAGCTTGCCGGATGCCAGTCGATTTTAGGGGCGGGTCGAGTCACCGGCGGACTATGCCACGGCTCGGCCGCCGAATCACGCCCCGAGTGCCCTGCCCCTTCTGGACCGGTTGTGGCGCCGGGCGCATAATCGGCTGCATCGCGGTTCGCTTGAACCACCGGGGGAGCAGTCCCGGGCGGTTCCGGCCGCAACATAACAACAAGAAGCTGCAAGCCGGGGGGTCGCCATGAAGCGCTCGTTGATGCTTGGCCTCTCCGCCCTGTGCCTGGGCGTCACCGTGCAGGCGGATGTGGCGGTAGCCCCGCCAGCGGCCGGCGGTCCCGCCAGCGCGGGCCAGCCGCCCCACCCCACGAATTTCGACGCGAGCCTTGCCGGCAAGGCGTCGCGGCCGGCGCCGCGCGGCAAGCGGATCGAGCCGCCGGTCGTGATCAGCGGAGGCTTGCGTTACGAGCGCCTGCGGCCCGCTCCGATCGTCCACGATCATTACGACGCGGACCTCGAACGGCCCACCTTCGCCTGGGCCGGCAAGCAGGGCGGAAGCGGCGCGGCATTGCTCGCCCGGCAGCACGGGGAGGATGCGGCCGGCTACGCGCGGGCGTACCTGCACGAGCTCGCCGGCGAGCTCAGGATCACGCCCGCCGCCGTTGACGACGCCGAGCTGGTCTTCCTGCACGACGACGACCAGGGCGCGGTCATCGCGCGATTCCAGCAACGGCTGCATGGCCTCGAGGTCATGAACCGGCAGTTGATCGTGATCATGAAACAGGACCTCGAGCTCGTGGCCGTTTCGGGTTATTTCGCCGATAGCCGGGGCGCGGCAAAGCTGGATCCAGGCGCTGCATTCCGCAGCGGGCCGCTGACGGCGATGAGTGCCACGTTTGCCGACCTCGGATTGCCGGTCTCGGCGTACAACCTGTACGCCACGCACCAGGATCGCGCCGGATTCGCCCGGTTCGCGCCAAGCGCGAGCCTGGCCACGGATGCGGTCGGGCTCACCGCCCCGGTCGGCGTGAAGAAGGTGCTGTTCCCGGTCGGTAACGAGCTGGTGCCCGCTTACTTCCTCGTGGTGCAGGCGGGTCGGGCCGGGAGCCGGAACAGCCTTGCTTATGCGCAGGTCACGAGCGCCGACGGCAGCCGGGTGCTGTTCCGCAAGAACCTCGTGGCACAGGACAGCTACACCTACCGCGTCTTCGGCGACAGCACGACGCTCGCGCCGGACGATTCGCCGTTCGGCAACGCGCTGGTGCCGCATCCCACCGGCAACCCGGCGGATATCCCGGTCACGAACTTCGGAGCCGGCACGCTGCTGACCGTGGCGACCGCGAGCCAGGGCCTGGCCGATGCCTGGTTGCCGATGCCGGACGCCGGCGGCCCGGTGGATGCCACCATCACCCGGGGCAACAACGTCTGGGCGTATGCGGACGTGGCCGGTTCCGATGGCCAGGACCACGTGCTGGACGTCTACGGGCAAACCACCGCGGCCGGCGTGTTCGACTACACCGCGGATTTCGCCCTGCAGCCCGCCGAGCTCTCCAACCAGCAGGCGGCCGTCGTCAACCTGTTCTACCTCAACAACTGGCTGCACGATGCCTGGTACAACGCCGGCTTTACCGAAGCGGCCGGCAACGCACAGGTCAGCAACTATGGTCGGGGCGGCAACGACTCCGACCCGATCCTCGCGGAAGCGCAGGACTTCTCGGGCCGCAACAACGCCAACATGCTCACCGGTCCGGACGGCTTTTCGCCGCGCATGCAGATGTTCATCTTCGACAATGCGCAGGTGCAGGTCCAGCGGGTGGAGATCACCGCGCCCGCGGCTATTGCCCAGGTGCTGGAACCCACCGGCGGCGCCGCGTTCGGGCCCGCGGACTATGCCGCGTTCAGCGGTTCGGTGATTGCCTTCGACGACGGCAGTGCCGCCGATACCACGGGCGGCGCGACCGGCACGGTCACCGACGGTTGCCAGGTGGCCACAAACGGCGGCGCCCTGGCCGGCAACATCGCATTGATCGATCGCGGCACCTGCAACTTCACGGTGAAGGCGGCCAATGCCGAAGCGGCCGGTGCCATTGCCGCGCTGGTGGTCAACAACGAAGCAGGCGACATCGTGGTCGACATGGCCGGCGTGGACCCTGCCATCACCATTCCCGCGTTGATGATCTCCAATGTCGACGGGCAGGTCATCAGGAACGAGCTGACCAACGGCAGCGGAGCGGTAACCGTGGAAATGGCACGCGCCGTCGCGTCGGACCGGGACAGTTCGTTCGACAGCCAGGTGGTCGCGCACGAGTTCTTCCACTACGTCAGCGGCCGCCTGGTGGGCAACGCCTCCGGCCTGGTCAACGTCCAGGGCGGCGGCATGGGAGAAGGCTGGAGCGACCTGGCGGCCCTTCTGCTCACCGCGCGCGAGGCCGACCTCGCGACCAACCCGGCGGGCGCCTATTCCGTGGGCGGCTACGACGTCGACAACTTCTTCCAGGCCATCCGCCGCTTTCCGTATTCGACCGACATGAGCCTGAATCCGCTCACATTCGCGGACATCGCGGTGGACGCGGAAGTCCACAGCATCGGCGAGATCTGGGCAACGGCCCTGTGGGAAGCGTATGTCGGCCTGTACAACCATTACGCCGGCGTGAACGGCGGCAACGCTTTTGCCGAAGCCAGGGGACGAATGATGGGTTACGTCCTGGAAGGCCTGATGGCCACGCCCAATGCACCGACCATGATCGAGGCGCGCGATGCCCTCCTGGCCGTCCTACACGCAACGGATGCCACCGACTACGGGATCTTCGTGACCGCGTTTGCCAAACGCGGTATGGGTTGGGGGGCCATCGCACCGCCGCGCACGAGCTTCGACATGGCCGGCGTGGCGGAAAGCTTCGAAACCGACCTGAAAACGTTCACCGTGCAGGAAGCCTTCCTGGATCCGAATGCGCCCACGGTGTGCGACGCGGATGCGTCGCTGGACGCCGGCGAAACGGGACAGCTCACCATCACGGTGCTGAACACCGGCAACGCGGACCTGTCGGGCGTTAGCGCCCGGCTCAGCTCGACCAACGACTTCACCTTCTCCAATGGCGGGGTGGTCGCCTTTACTCCCGATCCCCTGGCCATGTTCGGAGGCACCCTGTCGGCCGTGGCAGCGGTGACCGTCAACAGCGCCGCCCAGGGCGAGCCGATGAACATCGACGTCGCTTTCCCGCACGTGGGCGACACGCCCGATGACGTTGTCGAGCCGGCTACCCTGGAGTTCCGGTTCATCGGCAACCAGGACTACGCGCCGGGCCGCTTTGCCGACGACGTGGAACTCGCTGCCGCCAGCCTGTACGACTGGACCCGCACGCGCACCGGCAGCGGCATCGACTGGATGGTGGATTCGCAACTCAGCACTGCCCTGGGCCTGCCGGCCGACAACGCTTACTGGCACGGCCCGGACAACGGTTCGCTCGGCACCACCGAGCTGGTCACGCCTGCGATCGTCGTCGGGGGTGCACCGTTCAGCCTCGGTTTCTGGCACTACTACCAATTCGAGTCCGATCTCTTCAACAGCTACGACGGGGCCGTGTTGGAGATCAACATAGACGGCGCCGGATGGCAGGACGTGACCGCCGCCGGCGGAAGCTTTGCGGTGGGCTACAACGGCGTCGTTACCGAAACCGGATTCGGTAATCCCCTTGAGGGCCGCGCCGCATTCGTGGCCACAGGCGGCGGCGCGCCGGAAAACGTCAGCTTTGGCGGGGCCCTCGCGGGCCGCACCGTGCAGTTCCGTTTTCGCACCGCGACGGACGTGTCGGTGGGCGACCTGGGCTGGATCGTGGACGACATCACGGTGACCGGAGCGGCCGCGCCGGTATTCAGCTCGACCGTGGCCGAGAACGGCGTTTGCGGCGATCCGGCACCGGTCGCGCATGCCGGGCCCAACCAGGACGTTGCGGCCGGCAGCGCGGTAACGCTCGACGGTTCCGGCTCCAGCGACAACGGCACCTTGAGCTTCGCGTGGATGCAGGTATCGGGCGCGGCCGTCGGCCTGTCCGATGCGGCCGTGGCGCAGCCGACCTTCACGGCGCAGGCGGCAAGCTACACGTTTCTCCTGACGGTTACCGACGATCGAGGGCAAACCGCGGTGGATAGCGTCACGGTGCGCGTGACGGATGGCCAACCGGTCGCCGACGCGGGCACGGACCAGACCGTAGTCGCGGGCACGGCGGTAACCCTGGACGGCTCCCTGTCCGTTGCCGGCTCCGGCAACCTCAGCTACTCGTGGACGCAAGAGTCGGGCGCGACCGTTACCCTGTCCGATACCGGCTCGGTGCGGCCCACGTTCAGCGCGCCCTTCGGCCCGTCGAGCTACGCGTTCAGGCTCACGGTTACCGACGACCAGGCCCGGACGGCATCGGATAGCGTCACGGTGAACGTGACCGACGACCCGCCGGTGGCGGATGCGGGCGCTGACCAAAGCGTCGCCGGCGGCGCAAACGTGACCCTTGACGGTTCCGGCTCCAGCGATGCGGAAGGGTTCCTCACCTATGCCTGGGTACAGGTCGGCGGCGACAGCGTCACCCTGTCAAACGCGGCGGCCGCGCAGCCGAGCTTCACGGCGCCCGACGCCGACGCGACCCTGACCTTCGACCTGACCGTGTCGGACCAGGGCGGCTCGACCGCCACGGACCGCGTGGCGGTGACCGTGACGCGGCAAAGCCAGGGCGGCACACCGAATCCACCGACCGGTGGCGGAGGCGGCGGCGGCGGCGGCGCTGGCGGATGGTGGCTCCTGGGCGGCCTGCTGGCGGTAGCGCGGCTGCGCCGCCGGCCGTCGTGATGCGGCTTGCGATGCAGCGGTTGCTGCCGGTGGCGTTCATGGCCCTGGCGGGCTGCATGACGGAGCCCGCCAGCCGGGCCGTTCCGGCGCCACCCGAGGCGCAGGTGCCGCCGTCCGTGCAAGAGGCGTTCGACTCGATCCGCCTGAGCCGTACGCCCTGCTTCGGCCGTTGCCCGGTGTATTCGGTGACCGTGCATGCCGACGGCAGGGTCGAGTACCGGGGCGAGCGCTGGGTGGCGAGCACGGGCGCACGGAGCGGCGCGGCCGACCCGCGGGAGCTGGCAGCGCTAAGCGCTTTCCTGCAGGCGCATCCCCTGCCGCCGGTGGCCGACTACCGGCCCGGAAAAGCGGGCTGCGGCACCCCCGTCACCACCGATTTGCCCGGCGCCAGCATCACTATTGAACAAGCGGGCAAAACGCGCACGCTCCACCACTACCGGGGTTGCCCCAACGCCCCGGACTGGCTTGCCGAGCTGGCGATCCGGATCGACCTGGCAGCCGGCAGTGGCCGCTGGGTAGGCGGGCCGGAGAACGCGCCGCTCGAGTAGGGAAGCTCCGCACAGGCCTTGTGCAGAGGCTCCCTGGCGTCGACACGCCGGCCGCAACGTTTCCGTTCACGGGCTGGGACGCGGCTGGAAAGGCCGGCGGCGGATTGGCACAATGCGCGCCGCCGCGCCCTTCCGCGGTACTTTTTTCTGGAGCTCCCATGCACGACGTACTGGTGCTCGGCGCCGGCAAGATCGGCGCACTGATTGCAGGCCTGCTGGCGGAATCCGGCGATTACCGCGTGCAGCTCGCCGACAGCGTCGAGGGTGCCGCGCAAAAGGTGGTCAATGCCCACGGCAACGATGCCATCTCGGCCTTCACGCTCGACGCCGGCGACGAAGCCGCGCTGGCCGCGCACGTGCGCCAGCACCGGCCGAACGCGGTCGTGTCCGGCCTGCCGTTTTTCTGCAACCCCGCGGTGGCCCGCGTGGCGCGCGCGGAGAACCTGCACTACTTCGACCTGACCGAGGACGTCGCGGTCACGAAATCCGTGCGCGAGACGGCGGCCGGCGCCGCCACCGCGTTCGTGCCGCAATGCGGTCTCGCGCCAGGCTTCATCAGCATCGCGGCCAACGAGCTGATCAAGCACTTCGACACGCTGCGTTCGGTCAAGCTGCGCGTGGGCGCCCTGCCCCAGCACCCGAACAACGTGCTCAAGTATTCGCTGACCTGGTCGACCGACGGGCTGATCAACGAATACGGCAATCCCTGCCAGAGCATCGTCGAAGGCAAGGAGACGAGCGTGCTGCCGCTCGAAGGTCTCGAGGAGATCGAGATCGACGGCACGCTGTACGAAGCCTTCAACACCTCGGGCGGGCTCGGGTCCCTCGGCGAGACCTACGGCAGCCGCGTCAACACCATGAACTACAAGACGATCCGCTATCCGGGTCACTGTGAGCAGATGCGGCTGCTGATGAACGGGCTCAAGCTCAACCGCGACCGCCCGACGCTGAAGCGCATCCTCGAGAACGCGGTGCCGCAGACGCTGCAGGACGTGGTGATCGTCTACGCGGCCGTCACGGGGATGCAGGACGGGGAATTCCGCGAGGAGAACTACGTCAACAAGGTGTATCCTGAGGTCGTCGGCGGCCGGCTCTGGTCGGCGATCCAGATCACGACCGCGTCCGGCATCTGCAGCGTCATGGACATCGTCCTGTCGCAGTCGCCCCCGCGGTCAGGCTTCGTCGCGCAGGAGGAATTCTCCCTGGGCGACATCCTCGGCAATCGCTTCGGCGAGTACTACGAGCACGGCGGCAGCAGCCAGTTGTCTGCAGAACTGGTGGCGCGGGGCGAAACCGGGCGCCAGCGAAAAGCAAGGACTTGAAGACTATGCAAGACATCCTGAAGAAACTCGGCCTCGAATCGGTCAACCCGGGTACCTGGTCCGGTGCGCAATCCTTCCAGACGGAAGCGGCGCCGCTGATCGCGTCCGTGAACCCCACGACGAACGAGGTGATCGCAAGCGTACGGGCCACGACCGCGGACGAATACGACCGGCTGATCGAGTCTGCACGCGAAGCATTCCTCGAGTGGCGCAAGGTGCCGGCGCCCGTACGCGGCGACGCGATTCGCCGGCTCGGCAATGCGCTGCGCGACAACAAGGACGCGCTCGGCAGCCTCGTCTCTCTCGAAAACGGCAAGATCAAGGCCGAGGGCGACGGCGAGGTGCAGGAGATGATCGACATCTGCGATTTCGCCGTCGGCCAGTCGCGCATGCTGTACGGCCGGACGATGCATTCCGAGCGGCCGCGGCACCGCATGTACGAGCAGTGGCACCCGCTGGGCGTGGTCGGCATCATCTCCGCGTTCAACTTCCCGGTAGCCGTGTGGTCGTGGAACGCCTGCCTTGCCGCGATCTGCGGCAACGTGAACGTCTGGAAGCCGTCGCCGAAGGCGGTGCTCTGCGGCGTTGCCGTGCAGAAAATCTGCAACGAGGCACTCGCCTCGGCCGGGCTGCCCGAGATCTTCCACCTGCTCAACGACGGCGAGAACAAGCTCGCGGAGCGCTTCGTCGACGATCCTCGTGTCGACCTCCTGTCCTTCACGGGCTCCAGCGCCGTGGGCCGCAAGGTCGGCGAACGCGTGGCCGCGCGCATGGGCAAGAGCCTGCTGGAGCTCGGCGGCAACAATGCCATCATCGTGGACGAGTTCGCGAACCTCGACATCGCGGTGCCGGCCATCGTGTTCGGCGCCGTCGGCACTGCCGGCCAGCGCTGCACGACGACCCGGCGCGTGCTGGTGCACGAGTCGCGCTTCGAAGAGCTCAAAGACAAGCTGGTGAGCGCCTATGGGCAGGTGCGCATCGGCGATCCGCTCGATCCAAAGACGCTGATGGGGCCGCTGATCGACGAAACCGCGGTAGAGCGCTTCGAAAAGGCGCTGGCGAAGCTGAAGGAAGCCGGCGGCGAGGTGCTATGCGGCGGCAAGCGGCTCGACCGGCCGGGCAATTTCGTCGAGCCCGCGATCGCGGTTGCGAAGAACGCCTGGGAGATCGTGCAGACCGAGACCTTCGGGCCGATCCTGTACCTGGTGCCCTACGGCGATTTCGAGCAGGCGATCGAGATGCAGAACGGCGTCGTGCAGGGGCTGTCGTCGGCGATCTTCACCGACAACCTGCAGCGAGCGGAGTATTTCCTCTCGAGCCTGGGGTCGGATTGCGGGATCGCGAACGTCAATATCGGTACCTCGGGGGCCGAGATCGGCGGCGCCTTCGGCGGCGAGAAAGAGACCGGCGGCGGGCGCGAGTCGGGATCGGACGCCTGGAAGGCCTACATGCGGCGGCAGACGAACACCATCAACTGGGGCAAGGAGCTGCCGCTCGCGCAAGGCATCAATTTCGACCTGTGATCCGGGGCCGCGTGGAGCCGGGCCGCAGGCGGTCCGGCGCCGTCAACCCTTGATCCTTTCAAAGCGGTTCTGCTCGACGTTCTTGCGCACGTCGCCCGGGACGAACACTTCGCCATTCATGGCGATGTAGACCCCGGGGGCGACCGTCTGCACCGCGGCGACGGCCATGCCGACGTTGAAAACCGCATCGGTCGATTTGAAGCGCGCCGGGCTCAACGCACCCGTCAGCACGATCCTGCGGCCCGGGATGCCGTCGAGCGCTTGCGCCGTCTCCACCATCGTGTCCGTGCCGTGCGTGATCACGTAGCGCTCCGCGTCGTCGCTTTCGATATAGCGCCGCAGTTCCTTCCGGTCGCGGTCCGTCACGTCGAGGCTGTCCTTCCGGAACAGCGACACGACGTCGAAATCGAACCCGGCCAGCCCCTCCGCAAGAATGTGGCGCACCTGCGAATCGCCGACCTCGAAACGGCTTTTCGCGTCGAAGTAGATCTTGTCGATCGTGCCGCCGGTGGTGATAAACCGAATGAACATCGCTTGTCCGCTGGCCTGAACGTGCGCCATTAGAATTCGATTATCCGTGAACGCGGCGCGACCGGCCACTTTCGCCCTCTCAGCGGGCCCTGCCCCTGTTATGATGGCGGGATGACCACATTCCGTTCGCGAGGCTGGCCCGGACGGCTACGGCGCACCGCCGCCGCCCTCGCGCTGCTCTTCGCCTTCGCGGCCGGCCCGGCCAGCGCCGACGGTGTCGTGCTGCAGCTCGAGCTCGACGGCGCGCTCGGCGTGGGCAACGCCGAGTACATCATCAAGGGCATCGAGCAGGCGGAGGAACGCAATGCGCGCCTGGTGATCATCCGCATGGACACGCCCGGCGGCCTGGTCACGCCGATGCGCGACATCGTGCAGGCCATCCTGGGCTCCAGCGTGCCCGTGGCCACTTACGTAGCGCCGGGCGGCGCCCGCGCCGACAGTGCCGGCACCTACATACTGCTGGCAAGCCACGTCGCGGCCATGGCGCCGACCACCCACATGGGTGCGGCGACCCCGGTTTCCCTCGGAGGGGACCCGCCCGAGTCGCCGGGGCCGTTCGAACCGCCGCCCGACGACACCCCGAGCGACCAATCGCCCGAGTCGGAAGAGGAAGGCGCCCCGGACGATTCGGACGAGGAGCAGCACGATGCCGAGCCCCCGCGCCCCGGCTCGGCCATGGAGCGCAAGATCCTGAACGACGCCGTGGCCTACATCCGAGCGCTTGCAGACGCGCACGGCCGCAACGCGGACTGGGCCGAGAAGGCGGTGCGGGAGGCCGCGACGCTGACGGCCGAGGCAGCCCTGCAGGAGAACGTGATCGACCTCATCGCCGCCAGCCGTGACGAATTGCTGACGAAGATTCACGGCCGCGAGGTCACTGTCGACAACGAGCCGGTCACCCTGGACACGGAAGGCGTCACCGTGGAGGAGATCGAGCCGAACTGGCGCGCGAAATTCCTCACCACTATCTCCAACCCGGAGATCGCGATCCTGCTGTGGGGCCTGGGATTCACGGCGCTCATCCTCGAATTCTTTCACCCGGGTGCCATGGTCCCCGGAGTCGTCGGCGTGATCTGCCTGCTGCTCGGCGCGTATGCGCTGCAGATCATTCCCGTCAATTTCGCCGGCCTGGCGCTCATCGTGCTCGGCTTCGCGCTCATCGTCGCGGAGGCGTTCGTACCCAGTTTCGGCATCCTTGGCCTCGGCGGCATTGCCGCCTTCTCCTTCGGAGCCATCATGATGTTCGACACCGGCGTACCGGGCTTCGGTATTTCGATCACTTTCGTCGTGATCTTCGCGGTGCTCACCGGTGCGGCGCTGTTGCTTATCGCAAGCTACGTCATGAAGCTGCACCGCCGCGGAGCGGTCAGCGGCAAAGGCTCGATCGTCGGCGGGATCGGCACGGCGATGGAAGATTTCACGGTCGAGGGCCGGGTGTGGCTGGAAGGGGAAGCCTGGCACGCGGTCAGTAGCGCCCCGGTTCGCAAGGACGAGGAAGTCGTCGTGCGACGGCTCGAGGGCCTGACGCTGCACGTCCAGCCGACCGGTGAGCGCGACCGATCGGAAGCGCAGTTCCAGACATAGCCAAGTTCGTTAATCCCAATGAGGAGTTCTCCATGCCTGCCGGAATAACCACTATCGCCCTGGTCGCGGCGATCCTGATCGTCCTCCTCTACAACACGGTCAAGGTGCTGAAGGAGTACGAGCGCGGCGTCGTCTTCTTCCTCGGGCGGTTCCAGCGCGTGAAAGGGCCGGGCCTGATCCTGCTGTTCCCGATCATCCAGACCATGACCAAGGTCGACCTGCGGGTGATCGTGCTGGACGTGCCGACGCAGGACGTGATCTCGCGCGACAACGTGTCGGTTAAGGTCAATGCGGTGATCTATTTCCGCATCGTCGACCCGGAGAAGGCGGTCATCCGCGTCGCCAACGTGTTCGAGGCGACCAGCCAGCTCTCGCAGACCACGCTGCGCTCGGTACTGGGCCAGCACGAGCTGGACGACATGCTGGCCGAACGGGACAAACTCAATTCCGACATCCAGACCATTCTCGACCAGCGCACCGACAACTGGGGCATCAAGGTCGCGAACGTCGAGATCAAGCACGTCGATCTCGACGAGAGCATGATCCGCGCGATCGCGCAGCAGGCGGAAGCCGAGCGCTCGCGGCGCGCCAAGGTGATCAACGCGGAAGGCGAGCTGCAGGCGGCGCAGAAACTCGCGGATGCCGCGCGCACGCTCGCCTCCGAAAAGCAGGCGCTGCAGTTGCGCTACCTGCAGACGCTCAAGGACATCGCCAACGACAAGACCAACACGATCGTGTTCCCGGCACCGCTGGAGATGCTGAGCGGGCTCATGGAGTGGGCGGGGTCCCGCAAGCAGCCGTAGCTATAGGCTCGGGATCGTTACCGTGACCTTCGCGCCGCCCGCCGCCGAGCGGCCCAGCTCGAGCGTGCCGCCGTAGGAGGTCGAGATCTCGCGCACTACGGCGAGACCGATACCGTGGCCCGGCGCGCTTTCATCGAGCCGCATGCCGCGCTCCAGTAGCTGCTCCGCGGCCGCTTCCGGGATGCCGGGACCGTCGTCGGTGACGGTCAGCTCGAACCCCGTGTCCTTCCCCTTCCCGGTCGGCTTCGGCCGTACCGTGATCGTGACCTCTTTCCGGCACCACTTGCAGGCGTTGTCGAGCAGGTTGCCGGCCAGCTCCAGCAAATCGCCGCTGTCGCCGCGGAACATCGCGCCGTCGGCGACCTCGATGGCGATGTGAGGCTCCTTGTCCTTGTAAACCTTCGCGAGCGCATCGGCCAACCGCCTGAGCTCCTCCTCGATGGCCACCCCGCTGCAGCGAAAACCTTCGGCGGCATAACGAGCGGGCTTGCGTAGCTGGTAGCGCACGATGTCGTTCATGCGTTCGACCTGGTGCTCGATGCGCGCGGTGAGATCCGACTTCGGTTGTTCCGCAAGCAGCGAGCGGATGGCCGCGAGCGGCGTCTTGAGGCTATGCGCGAGATTGCCGAGCGTGTGCATGTAGCGCTCCGACCGTGCCCGCTCGGCGCCGATCAGCACGTTCATGTTGAGCGCCACGCCGCGCAGCTCGGACGGAAGCGCCTCGGACAGCGCTTGCCGGCGGCCGTCCTCGATCTCCCCGATTTCCTTCTCGATCTGCCGCAGCGGCCGCAGGATGCCGCGCATCACGAGCGAGATAGCGAACACGATGACGATTGCGATAGCGGCAAACCAGCCGAAGAGCTGCTTCTGGAACGCGGCGATCTGCGCGTGAAAGGTGTCGAGACTCTCGGCGACGCTGAACGTGTAAGGCTCGAGCTCGCCGTTCGGCAGTTCCCAGGCCACGGCCAGGCTCAGCGCCATGAGCTCGTCTCCGTCGCGCGTCGTCACGACGGCGTACTGCTGCTCTCCCTGCACGACCGGATCGGGGTACGGCGGCTCGTGCCCGAGCGACGAACGCGACCGCCACACCGTACGTCCGCGGCTATCGCGCAATGCCGCGTACAGGCCGGAGCCGGGGCTGGCGAAGCGCTCCTCGGGAAGGTCCGGCGGCATTTCCAGCTTCTCGCCCGCGGCATCCGGCTCCGCCGCGGCGATGAGCGACATCAGGTGACTGTCCAGGATGTTGCGCTGGGCCTCTTCCCCGGCGTTGCGGAACGCCGTGTTCAGCAGGACGATGGTGGCGCCGAAGAAGACGAGTAGCAGGACACTGACGGAGACCAGGAGGCGGGCGCTGAGCGAATGCATTCGTCAGCGGCCCTTCATGTTTCCTGGTTGCGTTCCAGCGCGAAGCGGTAGCCGCGGCCGCGCAGGGTCTCGATCGGCTTGATGCGGTTGTCGGGATCGATTTTCTTGCGCAAGCGGCCGATGAACACCTCGATTACGTTGCTGTCGCGCTCGAAATCCTGGTCGTAGAGACGGTCGGTGAGCTCGGATTTGGAGATGACTTCGCCCGCCCGCATCATGAGGTGCTCGATGATGCGGTATTCGAAGCTCGTGAGCTCGACCGGCCGGCCCTCGACCGTGAGCTCCTGGCGCGCCGTGTCCAGCGTGACCGGGCCGGCCGCCAGGAGCGGCGACGCCCAGCCTCCGCTGCGGCGCAAAAGCGCGTTGACGCGTGCGAGCACCTCCTCGAAGTGGAACGGTTTGACGACGTAGTCGTCGGCGCCGGCGGACAGCCCGTCGACCTTGTCCTGCCAGCGATCGCGCGCGGTCAGCACCAGCACCGGGTAGGTCTTGCCCTTCTCGCGCAGCTCGCGAATGAGCTCGAGCCCGGAGATCTCCGGCAACCCGAGATCCACGATGGCGAGATCGACCGGGTATTCGAGTGCGTAGTACAGGCCTTCCCGGCCGTCAGCGGCCTGCTCCAGCGCAAAGCCCTGCTCCACGAGCTGGCGGCCGAGCGACTCGCGCAGGGTGTCGTCGTCTTCGATGAGGAGCAGGCGCATGGGCGTTCTCCCGAGGTAGCGCTCAGCCGCCGGTCCTGCGCCCCGGAACCCGCTCGGTCCTCACCTTGCCGTCCTCGGTCAGCACCTTGATGATATGGACTTCGCGGTTGCCGTTGCGGCGCGTTTCGGCGCTGACGATGCGGCAGTTGCACCGCCGGCGTACCATCTCCACCGCCTCGTTGAGGCTCATCCCGTCCTGCTGCGCGACGAGGAAGCGGCCGTCCCTTGCGGGCGGCTGGCTGTCCGCCTGGACCGCCGGAGCCGCCGCAAGGGTCAGTACCAGCATCAACGTTGTCGGCAGCATTCGCATCAGTGTGACCTGCGTCGGTTGAATCTCGAGCCCGCGGCTACGGCGCGTGCCGATTCTGGTGGCTCGCCGATACTAATGCAATGCACGACCGCGCAGAATCAATACGGCGCGGGCCGCACGTCCACCCGGATGCGAAGCCGCTTGCCCGGATCGAACGGCGTGTCGGTCGCGTATCGCTGGCCGTTGTAGATGTAGATGACGTGGTAGCTGTCGATGCGCTCTTCCTGGTGCGTCGTGTAACGGGTCTCGCAGCGCTGCACCGGCCGCGCGTACGTCTCGCGCACCCGGGGCCCCGAGTCGCTGCCGATCGCCGCACCGGCGAGCACGCCCGCGACGGTCGCCGCGTCATTGCCGCGGCCGCTGCCGAACTGGTGGCCGATGACGCCGCCCAGCACCGCTCCCATGAGCGTGCCCGCGACGTTGCGCTGGTGATCCACGGTGTAGTGGCGGGTCTCCTCCCAGCACTCGCGCACCGGCGCCCGCACCGTCACGTAGCGGACGTTGGGCGTGACGCTCAGAACCCGTGCGTAGTCGTAGGTGGCCGCGCGACGGCGGTAGTCGTCGTAGTCGTCCGCCAGCACCGTGCCACTGGCGAGAAGCAGCGCCGCCGCGGCGGCAGCCGACAGGATTGCGCTCTTGTTCATTTTTGCTGACTCCCTGGCCTTCGGCCCGGAACCCTTTTCCGAGCCTTGGGCGCAGGATAGGGCAGCGCCGATGAACGCCGGCTGAATCGCGACCGGGGGCCCGCCTAATGCCGATCCCGCCGCTTGGCGGCTTGCCAATACGCCTCCAGTGTGTCGATCGGAAGATCGCGGAAGTCGCGACCGTCCCCCGCGACTGCCTCCTCCATCGCCCGGAAGCGCCGCTCGAATTTGCGGTTGGCCGCCGCGAGCGCCTGCTCCGGGTCCACGTCGAGGTGCCGCGCGAGATTCACGACCGCAAACAGGAGGTCTCCCAGTTCCTCGGCAGTGCGCGCCGGGTCGCCAGCCGCGCGCGCTTCCTCCACTTCGTCCAGCTCCTCCTGCACTTTCAGGCGGGGACCTTCGCCGTCCGGCCAGTCGAAGCCGACCCCGGCCGCCCGGCGCCCGATTTTCTCCGCGCGTTTCAGCGCCGGCAACGCCTGCGCGATCCCGTCCAGCGTGCCGGGCGCCGCGTCGCCTGCGGCCGCGCCCTGCCGTTCCTCCGCCTTGATACGCTCCCAGCTCCCGGGTACCGCCCCGCGGCGACGCTCTTCCGGCGTCCCGAACACGTGCGGATGCCGGCGGATCATTTTTTCCGTGATGCCGGCGGCGACGGCCTCGAAATCGAAAGCACCGGCCTCCTCCGCCATGCGCGAGTGAAACACGACCTGGAGCAGCAGGTCTCCCAGCTCGTCGCGCAGCGCCGGCAGGTCGCCGCGCGCGATCGCGTCGGCGACCTCGTAGGCTTCTTCTATGGTGTAGGGCGCGATACTCGAGAAGTCCTGCTGGAGGTCCCAGGGGCAGCCGGTCTCGCGATCCCGCAGCTTCGCCATAACTTCCAGCAATTTCTCGATAGAGGACATAAGCCGCTGCTATTCAGGTCATTTCAAGGAGTCGCTTTCGAAGGGTCGTGACGATGTTCGCGGTGGCGCCCCAGATCCGCTCGGACGCGTAGTTGTATTCCAGCACGGGGATCGAGGCGCCGTTCAGCACCCGCGTCGATTCGTGCGCGTTGCGTACGTCCATCAGGAACGACAGCGGCACCTCGAACGCGTGCTGCACCTCGCCGGGATCGATCGTCAGTTGGATGCCCTCCCGGATCAGGCCGACCACCGGGGTCACGGTGTACCCGGTGATCGTCAACACCGGGTCGAGATACCCCGCGATCTCGACTTCAGCGGGGGAGATGCCGACCTCCTCGTGGGTCTCGCGCAGCGCCGTCGCCTGGATATCCGCATCCCCGGGCTCCATGCGGCCGCCCGGGAAGCTGACCTGCCCGGCGTGGTAGCGCAGGTGCTCGGCACGCCGCGTCAGCAGCACCGACAACCCATCGCGATGCGCGACGATGGGGATCAGCACGCCGGCCGCCTTCAATGCACCTTGCACCCGCCGCCGCCACTCGGCCGGCCAGCTCTCGATCTCCGCCGGCAGCGCAAGGTGCGCCGGATCCTTCGGCAACGCGGTCCCGGCCAGCCGCTCCCGGATCCGGGCCACCGTGAGCTCCGATGATTGACTGCTCAGTGCCTGATACCGCCTTCCGTCAACGCCGCCGGATCCAACAGCCGCTCGAGCTCCTCGTCGCTCAAGTCGGTCATCTCCTTCGCGACCTCTTTCACCGGGCGCTTCTCCGCGTACGCCTTTTTTGCGATCGCCGCGCCCTTCTCGTAACCGATGACGGGATTCAGCGCGGTGACGAGAATCGGGTTACGGTCGAGCGCTGCGCGGATGTTGTCTTCGTTGACCGTGAAGCCTGCGATCGCGTCGTCGGCGAGGCGCGTGGCGGAGCTTGCCAGGATCTCGATACTCTGCAGCAGGTTGTGGGCAACGAGCGGCAACATGACATTGAGCTGGAAGTTGCCGGACTGGCCCGCGACGGTAATCGCGGCGTCGTTGCCGATGACCTGCGCGCAGGCCATGGCGACCGCCTCGGGAATCACCGGGTTGACCTTGCCCGGCATGATGCTCGAGCCGGGCTGCAGGGCGGGTAGTGCAATCTCGCCGAGACCCGCCAGCGGCCCCGAGTTCATCCAGCGCAAATCGTTGGCGATCTTCATCAGGCCGACGGCCAGTACCTTGAGCTGGCCCGATGCTTCGACGGCGGTATCCTGCCCCGCGAGCGCTTCGAACAACGACGGCGCCTGGCGGAACGCAAGGCCCGTGCGCTCGCTGAGCAGCACGGCGACCTTGGCACCGAACTTCGGATGGGCATTGATGCCGGTGCCGACCGCGGTACCGCCCTGCGCGATCGCGGTGAGTCGCTGCATCGTATCGTCCAGGCGCGCAGCGGAGCTGCGGATTTGCGCGGCCCAGCCTTCGAGCTCCTGCGCCAGCGTGACCGGCATTGCATCCATCAGGTGCGTGCGGCCGGTCTTGACGACGTGCCGCGTCGCCGCCGCTTTTTCGAGCAGTACTTCCTCGAGGTGCGCGAGCGCGGGCCGCAGGGCTTCGTGGATGCCGAGCGCCGCGCTCACGTGCACGCAGGTGGGGATGACGTCGTTGCTGCTCTGGCTCATGTTGACGTCGTCGTTCGCGTGCACGGGTGCGCGCAAGCGCGCGGCAGCGAGGTGTGCGATTACCTCGTTCGCGTTCATGTTGGAGCTCGTGCCCGACCCGGTCTGGAAAACATCGATCGGGAACTGCGAATCGTATTCGCCGTCGGCGACGGCAAGCGCCGCTTTCTGGATGGCGATCGCCTTGTCGCTCGTCAGCAGCCCGAGCTCCGCGTTGGCACCCGCGGCCGCCCATTTCACCAGGCCGAGCGCCGCGATGAAGCGCCGCGGCATCGGTATGCCGCTGATCGGGAAATTGTCGATCGCACGCTGGGTCTGGGCGCCCCACAGCGCGTCTTCGGGCACGCGCAGCTCGCCGAGACTGTCTTTCTCGATCCGGTATTTTTTTTCGCTCATCCCGTCCTGTTCTCCGCGCGCGGGTCCATCGGCGCCCTAGTGTAACCCGCCGTCGATAATCGCCCGTTGCCGCACCACGAAAAGGGGCGATTATCGGCGACGGTGTGCGGGAGGGATAGTGTATGATTCGCGCTTCGCCACAGTCCAGTTCGGAGCCAATGAGCATAAAGGCTTTGTCGCCGGTCGACGGCCGTTACGCTGCCAGAGTCGGGCGCTTAAGGAACATCTTCAGCGAATACGGACTGATCCGCTATCGCACGCTCGTCGAGATCCGCTGGCTGCAGTGGCTGGCCGACGAACCGTCCTTCGAACCGCTCCCGGCCCTCTCGCCGCTGGTGAAGGGCGCGCTGAACCGCATCATCGACGAGTTCTCCACCGACGACGCCGAAAAAATCAAGAAGGTCGAGGCCACGACGAATCATGACGTCAAGGCCGTCGAGTACTTCATCCGGGATCGACTCGGCACCGGGCGCGACGTCGGGCGGATCGGCGACTTCATCCATTTCGGCTGCACCTCCGAAGACATCAACAACCTGGCCTACGCGCTGATGCTGAAGTTCGGGCGCGACGACGTGCTGGTTCCGGCAATGAAAGAAGTGCTCGCGAAGCTGCGCACGATGGCCGGCCAGCATGCCGGGCTCGCGATGCTCTCGCGCACCCACGGCCAGGCCGCGTCGCCCACGACCGTGGGCAAGGAACTGGCGAACGTCGCGGCGCGCCTCGCGCGGGCTCAGGCGCAGTGGTCGAAGGTCGAAACACGGGGAAAAATGAACGGCGCGGTGGGCAATTTCAACGCGCACACGGTGGCCTGGCCCGGGACCGACTGGGCGGACGTCAGCCGCCGCTTCGTGGAGTCGCTGGGGCTCGTGCACAACCCCCTCACGACCCAGATCGAGCCACATGACTGGATGGCGGAGTACTCGCACGCACTCGCACGCTACAACACCGTGTTGCTGGACCTCTGCCGCGATATGTGGGGTTACATATCGCTGGGCTATTTCCGCCTGCGGGTCACGAGCACCGAGACCGGCTCCTCGACCATGCCGCACAAGGTGAACCCGATCGACTTCGAGAATGCCGAAGGCAACCTCGAGTTGGCCTCGGCGCTCCTCAACCATTTCGCCGCCGAGCTGCCGGTCTCACGCTGGCAGCGTGACCTCAGTGACTCCACGCTGCAGCGAAATTTCGGCGTCGCTGCCGGGCACGTGCTCATCGCGGTCCAGTCGGCCGCGAAGGGACTCGAAAAGGTACAACCCGATGCCGCGGCGATCGCCCGCGACCTCGAGGACGCCTGGGAGGTGCTGGGCGAAGCCATCCAGACGGTCATGCGCTGCCATGGCATCGAGGAACCCTACGAGAAGCTCAAGGAACTGACCCGCGGCAAGGCCGTGACCCGGGAACTCCTGCACGATTTCATCGCCACGCTGGAAATACCCGGGGATACCCGGCAGCGGCTGCTGGAACTGGTGCCGGCAACCTACACGGGGCTTGCCGCGCAGCTCGCGAAATCGCCCGTCTAGCCCCGCCTACGCATCAATACGCTCGCGGCGATGCATGAACAGTCCGGTCCGGGACGCCCCTGGCGAGCCACTTGTCGCGGCTTCTTTTCACATTGTGAACTTGTGTGCGATGTCGACCATGGTGGCGGCCCGTGCCGCCGTTTCCTGAGCGGCAATAGCAGCTTCGCGCCACTCCTTCTTGATCAACAATCTATCGGGCGGTCAAGCGCAACGGTCACCGTTGAGAACGGTTCTCACCTGTTGAATGTCCGCAAAACGTGACGCAGTTAGCAACGGCGCTATTACCCCCTCGGTACCATCGCTTCACGCGCGGCAGTTAGCGTCTGCCGGAGGACCCCGCGAAGTCTTCGCAACGAAGGCTTCACCCGCTACCATCGGAAGGCGCGGCGCAGTGTTCACAAACCAGAATTCGACAACACAGCAGGCGATGGAACAGGCACGCAAAAAGGGCCGGCGCTGGGTTATATCCACGCAGGAGGAGATGCGACAAGCGGTCATCGACGTCGCTGCCGAGGCGACTCGCCGCGTTTCCATCTTCACGCACGATCTCGAGCCCGGTATTTACGACGATCCGGACTTCCTCGAAGTCATCAAGCGCCTGGTGCTGTCACAAGGTTACGCGCGCGTTCGAGTGCTGATCGCCGATCCGTCGCGCGCCGTCAAGAACGGCAATGCATTAGTGCACCTGGGACGCCGCCTCAATACCTATATCGAATTCCGCCACGTGCGGGAGGACCTGCGCACTCACACCGAGTCGTTCTGCATCGCCGACGACACCGCGCTGGTATACCGCCTGCAGGCGAGCCGCTGGGAAGGCATCGCCGACACCTATGAGCCCGCGATCGGGAAGTTCTACGCGAAGATGTTCGACGAGATCTGGCAGGCCAGCGAAGTCGAATTCGAATTCCGCCAGCTCGGTATCTGAAACAGCGGTTCCCGTGTTACCCACCGACCTGACAGTCGCCGCCGTCGTACCCCGTGACGGACGGTACCTCATCGTCGAGGAAAGGGCTTCGGGCGTGGTGGTCGTGACCCAGCCCGGCGGCCACATCGAAGCCAACGAATCGCCGGAGCAGGCGGTTGTGCGCGAGACGCTCGAGGAAACCGCCTGCCACGTCGAGGTGGACGGCCTGCTGGGCGTTTACCTCTGGATTCACCCGCAGACGCGCCAGCAATTCCTGCGCATCGTCTACGTCGCGCGCTTTCTTTCCGAGGACAACTCGCTGCCGCTGGATGACGGCGTGCACGCCGTGCACTGGTACTCGCTCGACGACCTGAGGCGCCGGCGCCAGTCGCTGCGCTCGCCGGTCGTCATCCGCTGCATCGACGACTACCTCACAGGCATGCGCAAGCCGCAAAGCCTGCTTTCCGGGCTGCTGCCGGTGCAGAAGCACGTCGACGCCGTGCTCGCGAGCGCCTGCCTGGTCTGATCGCTCGCGCCCCGAAGCCGGGGCTCCCGCGGGTATAATGCCCGGCTGTGACCGATTCCCCCGCACTCCAGGACCTTTGCGGCCGGCGCGTCGTCGTCGGCGTGTCCGGCGGCGTCGATTCCGCCGTGGCCGCCATGCGCCTGAAGGACGCGGGCGCGGATGTGCACGCGCTGCACATGACCAACTGGGAAGACGACGACGGTTACTGCACCGCGGCGGCGGACCTGCAGGATGCCCGGCGCGTCTGCGAAGCGCTGGACGTGCCGCTGCATCACGTCAATTTTGCCCGCGAGTACCGCGAGGACGTGTTCGCGTATTTCCTTGCCGAGTACCGGGCTGGCCGCACCCCCAATCCCGACGTCCTCTGCAACCGGGATATCAAGTTCGGCGCGTTCCGCCGGTATGCCAGGCGCCTCGGCGGATCGATGCTCGCGACGGGCCACTACGCGCGCGCCGAGACGGTCGACGGCGAGCGGCGCCTTTGCAAGGCACGCGACCGCGCCAAGGACCAGACCTACTTCCTGCACGCCGTCTCTGGGGAAGCCCTCGCCGAGACGGTGTTTCCGCTGGGCGACATGCTGAAGGGCGAGGTGCGCGCGCTCGCGCGCGACCGCGGGCTGCAGGTAGCCGACAAGAAGGACAGCACCGGCATCTGTTTCATCGGCGAGCGTCCCTTCCGGGAATTCCTCTCGCGTTACCTGGACGCCGTGCCCGGTCCGATCCGGACCCCCGAAGGGCGCACGCTCGGCGAGCACGCGGGGCTGCCCTACTACACGATCGGCCAGCGCCAGGGCCTGGGGATCGGCGGCCGCGAGGACGCCGGGGACGCGCCGTGGTACGTGGCCGCCAAGGACCCGGCGCGTAACACGCTGGTGGTCGTGCAGGGCGATCATCCGCTGCTCTACTGCGACGAGATTTCCACCGGCCCGCCCCGCTGGATCGGCAAAACGCCCGCGGAGCTCGCGGCCGGCGGTAGGCTCCATTGCGCCGCCAAGGTGCGCTACCGGCAGCCGGACCAGGCCTGCCGGGTGCGGGTCGACGCCGGCGGCGGCTTGCGCGTGCACTTCGAGCAGCCGCAGCGCGCGGTCGCGCCCGGGCAGTTCGTCGTGTTTTATCGTGGCGAGCAGTGTCTCGGCGGTGCACCGATCGAGCAGGCTGCCGGGCCCGCGGCGGGCGCTCTCCGAGCCGCGGTTTGAGCGGATGTTATAATGCCGCTCCGCGCCGCCGGCCCGCGTTAGCGGGCCGCGGCCAGTCCAAGAAACGTCACATTTCCCGGAGACCATGATGAAGGACAGCTTCGGCGCCCGTTCAACGCTCAACGTGGGCGGCACGGCGTACGAGATCTTCCGGCTGGATGCCGTCACGGAAGGTCACGTGAGCCGCCTCCCCTATTCGCTCAAGATCCTGCTGGAGAACCTCCTTCGGCATGAGGACGGGCGGGACGTTACGCGCGAGCACATCGAGGCGCTCGCCGGCTGGGACGCCAAAGCCGAGCCTTCCGTCGAGATCTCCTTCACGCCCGCGCGCGTCATTCTGCAGGACTTCACGGGCGTCCCGGCGGTGGTCGACCTTGCCGCGATGCGCGATGCGGTGGTGCGGCTCGGCGGCAAAGCCGAAAGCATCAACCCGCTGTCGCCCGCGGAGCTCGTCATCGACCACTCGGTGCAGGTGGACCGCTACGGCACGCCCAACGCCCTCGATCTCAACAACAAGATCGAGTTCCAACGTAACGAGGAGCGTTACCGGTTCCTGCGCTGGGGGCAGACGGCATTCCAGAACTTCCGCGTCGTGCCGCCGAATACCGGCATCGTGCACCAGGTCAACCTCGAGTACCTCGGGCGCGTCGTGTTCGACGCAGAAGCGAACGGGACGCGGCGGGCGTATCCCGACACGCTGGTGGGCACGGATTCGCACACGACGATGATCAACGGCCTCGGCATTCTCGGCTGGGGCGTCGGCGGCATCGAAGCCGAAGCGGCGATGCTGGGACAGCCCATCACGATGCTCATCCCGCAGGTGGTCGGCTTCAAGATGTCCGGCGCGCTGAAGGAAGGAGCGACGGCCACCGACCTGGTGCTCACCGTGACGGAGATGCTCCGCGAACGCGGGGTCGTGGGCAAGTTCGTCGAATTTTTCGGTGACGGCCTCGCCGACCTGCCGGTCGCGGATCGCGCGACGCTCGGTAATATGTCGCCGGAGTTCGGCAGCACCTGCGCAATTTTCCCGATCGACGACGAGACGCTCCGCTACCTCGAGCTTTCCGGCCGCGATCCGGAGCACATCAAGCTGATCGAGGCGTACGCGAAGGAACAGGGGCTGTGGCGCTTCGACGGCGCGGAAGGCGCGGACTACAGCGAGCTGCTGGAACTCGACCTCGCCACGGTCGAGCCGAGCATTGCCGGTCCGAAGCGGCCGCAGGACCGTATTCCGCTGAAGGACGCGAACACCGTCTTTGGCGGCCACCTGGAGTCGGCGATCGAAGACCGCAAGGGTGGCGGTTCCGCGCGGGCGGCCTGGGACGGCAACGACGTGGAGATCCGCGATGGGGCCGTGCTGATCGCGGCCATTACGAGCTGCACCAACACGTCCAACCCGGCGGTGATGGTCGCGGCCGGGCTCCTGGCGCGCAATGCCAAGGCGCGCGGCCTGCAGGCGAAACCCTGGGTGAAGACGAGCCTGGCTCCGGGCTCCAAGGTGGTGACCGATTACCTGGAGAAAGCCGGCTTGGTCGAAGACCTCGAGGGACTCGGTTTCTACGTCGTCGGCTACGGCTGCACGACCTGCATCGGCAACTCCGGGCCGCTGCTGCCGGAAATCGCAAAGGCGGTCACGGACCACGACATCGTCGGTTGTGCCGTGCTCTCCGGCAATCGCAACTTCGAAGGCCGCATCCACCCGATGGTGCGGATGAACTTCCTGGCGTCCCCGCCGCTCGTCGTCGCTTACGCGCTGGCGGGCAACATGGACAAGAATGTCATGACCGACCCGCTGGGCGAGGATGCGGACGGCAAGCCCGTCTACCTGAAGGATATCTGGCCGCGCCAGGCGGAGATCCAGGAGGTCATCGCCAGGAACATCGATTCGGACATGTTCCGGTCGAGCTACGCGAGCGTGTTCGCCGGCGACGAGAACTGGAACAGTCTCGAGGTGACGGGTGGGCAGATCTACGCCTGGGACGACGATTCGACCTACGTGAAGAACCCGCCCTACTTCGAAGGCATGAAGCGCGAGCCGGAACCCGTCGAGGACGTCCGCGGTGCCCGCGTGCTGGCGCTGCTCGGGGATTCCGTGACCACCGATCACATTTCGCCGGCCGGCAGCATCGCGCCGAACAGCCCCGCGGCCTCCTACCTGCTGGAGCGTGGCGTCGAGCCTCACCAGTTCAACTCCTATGGCTCGCGGCGCGGGAATCACGAGGTGATGATGCGCGGCACCTTCGCGAACATCCGGCTGCGCAACCAGCTCGCCCCCGGTACCGAGGGCGGTTACACCCGCCACCAGCCGAGCGACGAGGAGATGACGATTTACGACGCGGCGCTGCGCTATGCGGAAGAGCGGACGCCCCTGCTCGTTATCGCGGGCAGCGAGTACGGGACCGGCTCTTCCCGCGACTGGGCCGCAAAAGGAACGCTGCTGCTGGGCGTGAAAGCGGTGCTCGCCACGAGCTTCGAGCGCATCCATCGCTCCAACCTGATCGGCATGGGCGTGCTGCCGCTGCAGTTCGTGGACGGCGACTCCGCACCGTCACTTGGACTCACGGGACGCGAGGTCTACGACATCGAAGGCCTGGCGGAAGGCCTGACCGGGAACGTCCGGATCACGGCGACGCCGGCGGAAGGCAAGCCGGTCACCTTCGAAGCCAGGGTGAGGATCGACACACCGAAGGAGCGCGATTACTTTACGCACGGCGGCATCCTGCACTACGTGCTGCGCCAGCTCGCGAGCTCCGCGGACGCGGCTTGATTTCCCGCGGGAGCGTTGTTTCGCGCTCCCGCGGGTTTGAACGGACAAGGCCCTGCCATGATCTTCAGACGCCGAAACGGCGCCAACGGCGCCGCCGGTCCCCGCCCGAAGTGGCTCATGCCGGCACTGTACGGCGTCGCGGCCATTCTCGTCGTGATGATCGGCATCAGTGTCTACTGGTCGCGCGAGCCGGACGTGTTCTGGGTCAACCGGAACCCGGACCCGGAGCGGGTCGTCATCGGCTATGCGTCCGCCGACACGCTGGTCCGGGTCGCCGAGACGCTGCTCGAGAAACCCGGCGGTTACCTGACGAACGACATCACGCCGCCCAGCGTGTTCCTCGACAACATTCCCAACTGGGAGTTCGGCGTGCTGCAGCAGGTACGCGACCTCGCCCGTGTCTTCCGCAACGACTACAGCCGCAGCCAGTCGCAATCGCAGGAAGACCCCGACCTCGCGGTCGCCGAGCCGAAGTTTTTCTTCGACAACAACTCCTGGATACTGCCGCCGACCGAATCCGAGTACCGGGACGCCATTGCAGGCTTCGTGCGTTATCGCAATCGCCTGACCGGCACCAGCGAACCGCCCGCCCAGTTTTATGCCCGCTCGGACAACCTCCGGGAATGGCTCGCACAGGTCGAGAAGCGGCTGGGCAGCCTGACCCGCCGCCTCGGCAACAGCGTTGCCGGCGACGTCATCAACACCGATCTCGCGGGCGATCGGGCGGCCGAATCCAGCACGGCCCTGGAGGACCGGGTCGACGTCCGCACCTCCTGGTTCGAGGTCGACGACGTGTTCTTCGAAGCCCGCGGCACGGCCTGGGCGCTGGTGCACTTCTTCCGCGCCGCCCAGTTCGACTTTGCCCAGGTGCTGGCCGACAAGAACGCCGAAGCGAGCGTCCGCCAGATCATCCGCGAGCTCGAGGCCAGTCTCGAGCCCCTGCGCTCCCCGGTCGTCCTGAACGGCGGCGGCTTCGGCCTCTTCGCCAATCACTCCCTCGTCATGGCCAACTACCTCGCCCGCGCCAACGCCGCCGTCATCAACCTCCGCGAACTGATGGACGAAGGCTGACCGGGGTCGGACCAACCCAACCTGCGGAAAACCAAACCAAAATCCCTGCAAACCGGCTGTTTTGAAGCCTTAACGGCGCATTTTTATGCCCGTTTTCGAGCTTTTAGCTTCGGCACGGGCACGGGGCGTCGCAAATCGGCTGTTTTCCAGTCGAAATTGGGCGATTAAGGGCCGATCATTGGCTCTTTTTGACCGTCTTTCTTCTGGCAATCAAAGAGATGGGTTGGTCCGACCCCTAGTAGATGCCGAGCCAGGGGGGGACGGCGCGCCAGCTGTCGGTGAGGGCGCGGTCGAGGCGGCGCCAGGCGGGTTCGTAGCGGGCGACCAGGTTCCAGAAGCGTTTGGAGTGGTTCATGTGGCGGCCGTGGGCCAGCTCGTGGACCATGAGGTAGCGGACGAGCGCAGGCTCCAGGAAAAGCAGGCAGAAGTTCAGGCTGACGGTGCCGGAGGAGCTGCGGCTGCCCCAGCAGGTGCGCTGGGCCCGCACCTGCATGCGTGCATAAGGAGCATGCATCTTCACGGAGAGCGCTTGCAGCTTCGGCTCGAATTCCATTCGGGCGAGCGAGCACAGCCAGCGCCGCAGCGCGGCAACGCACAGGGCCTCGTCCTCGACGCGCCCGGACAGGACGACACCGGAGGCGGTCCCACGCGCACGCACGGTTTTCACGCCGGGCACGGGCCGGTACTCGACCTCCGCCGTCCTGCCAATGCCGGGCAGCGCGATGCGCCGGGGCAGCGCGCTGGCTTCCGGCGAGTGCTCGACCGCAAAGGCGTTGCGGGCGTCGCGAATCCAGTTGGCGTTTTCGCTGACGAAAGCCTGCACGTCCGCGGCCCGGGTCCGCCGGGGCACCACTACCTCTACCCTGCCGCGTGGAAAGACCTTGATCGTCAGGCGCTTGGCCCGGGCGCTCTTGCGCACGGAAAACCCGGGCAGGGGCCCGGAATCGTTGCCTTCCGGGAACAACGGGAGCTGGGGCGGCGGTGCTGGCATGCCGCTATTCTACGGGCTCCGCCGGGAAAGCGAAGCCGCCGCCACAGCCCCCGGAATACAGGCTCCGGCACCCGCTGGCGGCTCCACCCGGCTGCCGCGGCCGGGCCCCGTGCCTGCCAGGCGCGTCTACGGCCGCTCGCCGCTGAAGCGTTGCGCATCGTCCATGCTCATGGCGCCGGTGACCCCGCCGACTTCCGCCGAGTCGCTGATGAAAAGCTCCACTTCGCGTTCCAGCACGATATTGCCGTCGACACGGCTGCCCGGCCCTACGACGATGCGCGGCTTGCGGTTGTCATCCCAGTTGAACCCACCCGGCTTCTCGACGATGACGTCACCGCGGACCCGTGCATTCTCGGCGAGCACGATGTCGCCGTTGACGGTTGACAGGTCGCCGCCGATCTCGCCACCGCTGATCTCGATTTCGCCGTTCACGTTGCCCACGTCGTCAGCCACCCGCGCACCCTCCGCGAGCCGGAGCGTCCCGTTCACCACCGATACGCGCTCGGCCGAAGCCTGCTTGTCGAGCGAAACGCTGCCGTTCACGCTTTCGATCTCCCCGGCGGTTACCCCCGAACCGAGGCGGATGCGGCCGTTGACGGTCTGCACGTCCTCCACCCGGGCGTCGTTCTCGATGCGAACGCTACCGTTGACCGTCTCGAGCCCGCCGTTCACGACGGCGCCGCTGCCCACGTCGATGCTGCCGTTGATCGTCGAACCCCCGCGGGATTCCGTCCCCGCCGCGATCTCGATGTCATCGTTGAAGTCGAAATCGAAAGCCGCCGCCTCCCCTCCCAGGCCGAGAGCGGCGAACGCGGCGAATATCGACAGGACCCTGCTGCTGTTCTTCATGGTCGGTTCCCTTTGCTGGTATCTCGTGCTCTTGGATGCACGGCGTACGCAAATGGTTGAAGCGCCGCACCCGCCGCCTTTGCGAGCGCGTCTGCAACAGGTAATCTTGCCGGTGCACGGGCCTGCCGGGAATACACACGAATAATGAACCTCGTCGATATCGGCGCCAATCTCACACACGATTCGTTCGACGCCGACCGGGACGAGGTCATCGACCGCGCCGCGGCGCACGGCGTGACCCGCATGATCGTTACCGGCAGCACCGTGGAGGGCAGCAAGCAGGCGGCAGCGCTTGCCGAGGAACGGCCGGGGGGGCTCTACGCCACCGCCGGCGTACACCCGCACCACGCCTCCGACTGGGACGAGGCGGCCGCGGGTGCGATCCGGGCCTTGTGCCGCCGGCCGCCGGTTGTCGCCGTGGGTGAATGCGGGCTCGACTATTTCCGCAACTTCTCACCCCGCGACGCGCAGCAGAAGGCATTCGAGGCCCAGCTCGAGCTCGCCGCGGAAACCGGCCTGCCGGTGTTCCTCCACCAGCGCGACGCGCACGACGATTTCCTCGCGATCCTGGCGCCGATGATGGACCGCCTCTCCGGCGGCGTTGCTCACTGCTTCACCGGCGATTCCCGGAGCTTGCGCGACTACCTGGACCTGGGCCTCTACATCGGCATCACGGGCTGGATCTGCGACGAGCGACGCGGGCACGCGCTGCGAGAGGCCGCGCCGGGGATTCCGCTCGATCGCCTGATGATCGAAACCGATGCGCCGTACCTGCTGCCCCGTACTCTCGAACCTCGTCCCCGCACGCGGCGCAACGAGCCGATGTACCTCCCGGAGGTGCTGCGCGCCGTCGCTGCGTGCCTGTCGCAACCCGAAGCGGCAGTTGCCGAAGCGGCCACGGCAAACAGCGAACGATTGTTCCGGTTGACCGCCTGATGCGGCTATTCGTGCGCATGGCACTGGGGAGCATCCGCGATCTGGCGCCGGTGGTTCTCGTCATTCTCTTTTTCCAGGCCGTGGTACTCGACCGGCCGATCGACGACCTGCAGGTCCTGTTCCAGGGTGCCCTGCTGGTGGTCGTGGGCCTCACGATTTTCGTCTACGGGCTGGAGCTCGCGCTGTTCCCGGTCGGTGACTCCCTGGCCTACGCGCTCGCCAGCAAGGGCAGCTTCGCCTGGCTGCTTGCGTTCGCCTTCCTGCTCGGCTTCGGCACGGCGATCGCCGAGCCGGCGCTGATCGCGGTAGCCGCCGAGGCGGCGAAAGTCGCCTCGGGCGCGGGTTCCATCGCGGATTCCGAGCTGGCACGCTCCCAGTACTCGCTCGGGCTGCGCGTGACCGTGGCATTGGCCGTCGGAGTCGCCCTCGTGCTCGGCGTCACCCGCATCGTGCTCGGCTGGTCGCTGGCGAAGATGGTCATCGGCGGGTACACCATCGTGCTGGCCTTCACCCTTTTTGCGCCGGCCGAGATCATCGGGATCGCCTACGATTCCGGCGCCGTCACCACGTCCGTCATCACCGTGCCGCTGGTCACCGCACTCGGCATCGGCCTCGCTTCGTCGCTGTCCGAGCGCAATGCGCTGACCGACGGCTTCGGCATGATCGCATTCATCCTCATCATACCGATGATCTTCGTCATGATTTACGGAACGTTCCTCGCATGGGTTTGATGGCGGAACTGCTGGAAGCTCTCGGCGACACCGCGCTGAGCATCATACCGATTGCCGCGTTCATGCTGTTTTTCCACTACGTGGTGCTGCGCCGCCAACTGGCTCATCCACGCCAGGTCGCGGTGGGCTTCCTGTTCATCCTTGTCGGGCTCGCCACGCTCGTGCTCGGGCTCGAGAAAGCCTTGTTCCCCATCGGCCGGATGATGGTCGAGCAGCTCGTCGCGTCCAGCCTCGAGAGCGCGCCGGCGAGCGGCTTGCACTGGACGGATTACAAGCTCGTTTTCGCGTTCGCGTTCTGCATAACCTTCGGCGCCGCGATCGCCGAGCCGGCCCTGCTGGCCATCGCGAAGCGGGTGAACGACCTTTCCGGCGGCAGCATCAGCTCCTGGGGGTTGCGGGTCGCGGCGGCGCTGGGCGTTTCGATCGGCGTGATGATCGGCTGTTTCCGGATCGTCACGGGAATTCCCATACACTGGGTGCTGGCGGCGGGCTATGCGGTCATCGTCGTGCAGACCCTGTTCGCGCCACGCATCATCGTGCCCCTCGCCTACGATTCGGGCGGTGTCTCCACTTCTGTGGTTACGGTGCCAGTGGTGACCGCGCTGGGCCTGGCGCTTGCCCAGCAGGTCCCCGGGCGCAGCGAGCTGCTGGACGGCTTCGGGCTGCTGGCGCTGGCGTGCATCTTCCCGGTCGTCACCGTGCTCGCTTACGCCCAGGTAGCAGCTTTTTTTGAAAAGCGTATCCTACGCGGTCGCACCGAAAATCCACCTGAAGAGTGAAATCCCAGGAGAATCGAAATGCATTTCAAACTGCTTGTCGCCTTCGTCGAGGACCGCCACACCAAGGCGGTCATGGACGCGGCGCGCGAGGCCGGCGCGACCGGGTGCACGGTCATCAGCCAGGCACGCGGGGAGGGCCTGAGCAAACCCGTGACCTTCCTGGGCATGTCGCTATCCGCGCAGCGCGACGTGCTGCTGATGCTGGTGGAGGAACACCTCAGCCGGCGCATCCTCGAACACATTCGCGACGTGGGCCAGTTCGACTCGAAGCCCGGAGCGGGGATAGCGGTGCAGCTCGACGTCGAGGACGCGGTCGGCGTGGTGAGGCAGGCCGAGGAATTGGCGCCGGTTGTGGAGGACGAGATATGAGAGACATGCGCGAAGTCACGGTCCGCCAGGTCATGCGTGAGAACGTCACCATGGTCGATGGCCGCATCGACGTCATGGAGGCGATGCGCATCATGAAGCGCGTCGGCGCCACCAGCCTGATCGTTGAGAAGCGCTTCGACAACGATGAGTACGGCATGGTCCTGTTCTCCGACATCGCGAAGCAGGTGATCGCCAAGGACCGCTCGCCCGAGCGGGTCAACGCCTACGAGATCATGGCGAAGCCGGTCATTTCCGTGCGGCCGGACATGCACATCCGGCACTGCGCGCGGTTGTTCGAGCGCTGTGGCATCAGCCATGCGCCGGTGATCGAGGATGACAAGGTGATCGGGATCGTTAGTTACTACCTGCTGGTGTTGGGGGCGCTGGATCTGGATTGATCGGGGCCACCTGAATGGTTGTGGCTTTGTTGACGCGTGCGAGGTTACCGGGGGACACCTTTGGGGGAATGGTGTGGCTTTGTTGACGCGTCCGAGGTTACCGGGGGACACCTTTGGGGGAATGGCTCCCTGCGGTCCGCTTTTTTTCCCCCAAGGGTGTCCCCGCCGGCC
>CBFGSB010000008.1:0-40509 GCA_965651325.1 uncultured Chromatiales bacterium
CCACGGCCGCAGAGTGCGAAGTGTGGATCGGCGGAGGCGTCGGTATCTCCCCGTTTATCAGTTGGCTCACCGATGAGTCGGCAGGTCATTTCGACAAGGTCACGCTGTTCTATTTCTTCACGCCCGGCCGCGAGTTTCCGAGCAGCGACGTGTTGGTGGACCTCGCCCGGCAGCGAGGCGCGGAATGTATACCCGTGTCCAGTGGAGTCACGAGTGAGGAATTCACCCGCCGGTTCAGCGAAATCGTCGGGAGTGCCGGCGCTGATGCAGTGAGCATCAGGTTCTGCGGACCGGTCGGCCTGTTGAAAGCGATTCGTGTGCTGATGCGGGAGCACCTCGTACCAGATGCCAACCTCAGGTATGAGTATTTCGAGTTCAGGTGACATGCCTCATCCATTGCCTTGGATGGAACGTTGCCGATTTTCGGGTTCCGGGGCGAATGAACGACGCCCTGCCTGACTCGCCGGCATACCGCCTGCCGACGGAAGCAGTGCTCGCAGAGTTCCGCACGGACGCGCGGGAGGGCCTCACATCGGAGGAGGCACGGCGGCGGCTGGCGCGCGACGGGCCGAACCGGTTGGTGGCTGGAAAGCAGGCCCCGCTGTGGCTCCGGTTCCTGACCCAGTTCAAGAACACCCTTGTGCTCCTGCTGCTGGCTGCGACCGCCATCTCCGCGGCCCTGTGGCTGTACGAGCGCAGTGCGCCGTTGCCGTACGAGGCCATCGCGATCCTGGCGATCGTCATCCTGAACGCGGTCATCGGCTTCCTCCAGGAGGAGCGCGCCGAAGCGGCCGTCTCGGCGCTCAGGCGCATGACCGCCACACAAGCCAAGGTGTTGCGCGACGGCCGGCCGTGCAGTGTGCCATCGGCGGAGCTCGTGGCCGGCGACGTAGTGCTGATCGAGGCGGGCGACACGTTGCCTGCGGACGGACGCGTCATCGAGTCAACTGCGCTGAAGGTGAGCGAAGCGGCACTGACCGGAGAGAGCCTTCCCGTCTCGAAACACGCGGATGCGCTGGCCGATAACGCGGGGCTGGGCGATCGCCGCAACATGGTCTTCAGCGGCACGAGCGCCACCCACGGCCGCGGCAAGGCCGTGGTGACGGCGACGGGCATGCGGACCGAGATGGGCCGCATCGCAGGCTTGCTGGAACAGGCATCGCCGGAGAGCACGCCGTTGCAGGAAGAGCTGGCTCGCGTCAGCAAGTTGCTCGGTATCATCGTTGTCGGGATTGCGTTCGTGATGATCGCCACGATCCTGCTGCTGGAGGACGTGCACGGATTTGCCGCCTTATTCGACGTGCTCATCTTCGGTGTCGCCCTGGCGGTCGCTGCGGTGCCCGAAGGCCTGCCGACGATCGTTACCGCAGTGCTCGCGCTCGGCGTACAGCGCATGGCGCGGCGTAACGCGATCGTGCGCCACTTGTCGGCGGTGGAAACCCTCGGCTCCGCAAACGTCATCGCGTCGGACAAGACCGGTACCCTGACAAAGAACGAGATGACCGTCCGCGCCGTGGTGACGGCGAGCGGCAGGGTAGATTTCGGTGGCGCCGGATACGAGCCGCTAGGCAAGGTACGGACGCAAGCTGAACGGCCGCTCGATGAGCGGCTGCGCCTCGAGCTAGAGCGGGCGCTCACCGTCGGCGACCGCGCCAACAACGCCGCACTGCTGGAGCAGGGCGACGACTGGACCGTCGAGGGCGATCCCACCGAGGGCGCGCTGATCGTCGCCGCTCGCAAAGCCGGTCTGGGGCAGCAGGTGCTGGACGCGCGCTTCCAGCGCCTGGCCGAGGTGCCGTTCTCTTCCGAACGCAAGATGATGAGTACCGTGCACGCGGATGCGGAACGCCAAGACCGGTTGCTGGCCTTCAGCAAGGGCGCCCCGGACGTGCTCCTCACCCTCTGCTCCGGGGAATTCGTAGGCGGCGAAGAGGTCGCGCTCGATGATCGGCGCCGGGCAGAAATACTGGCCGGCAACGAGGACCTCGCATGCGAAGCGCTCCGAACCCTGGGCGTGGCGTATCGCGCCTTGCCGGCGGATGCGCTCGCCGGGGGTGGTGCCGACGAGGGACTCGAACGGGATCTCGTATTCGCGGGGCTGATCGGCATGATCGATCCGCCGCGGCCCGAGGCGATCGAAGCCGTCGCACAGGCCCGCACCGCCGGCATACGCTCGCTGATGATAACCGGCGATCATCCGGTGACCGCATCCGCAATCGCCCGCGAACTCGGTATCTCGGCCGACGCGCGGGCCGTCACGGGCGCCGACGTTGAAAAGATGTCCGATGCCGAGCTTGCGCGAACCGTGCACGAGACTGCCGTTTACGCGCGAGTAAGCCCGGAGCACAAGTTGCGCATCGTGCGTGCATTGCAGGCACAGGGCGCCATCGTTGCCATGACTGGCGACGGAGTCAATGACGCGCCAGCGCTCAAGTCTGCAGACATCGGCGTGGCAATGGGGATCACCGGCACGGATGTTTCGAAGCAGGCTTCCGACATCGTGCTTGCCGACGATAATTTCGTGTCCATCGTGGCTGCGGTTGAGGAAGGCCGGGTCATCTTTGCGAACATACGCAAGTTCCTGCGCTACCTCCTGTCGTCCAATATCGGTGAGGTCCTGACCATGTTTTTCGGAGTGCTGCTCGCCGAATTCATAGGGCTGACATCGGCAGGCGAGGGCGTGGTGCTGCCACTGCTCGCGACCCAGATCTTGTGGATCAACCTGGTGACGGACGGTGCACCGGCGTTGGCATTGGGCGTGGAGCCGGCCGATCCCGGAATCATGCATCGGCCACCGCGGCCTCATTCCGAAGGCGTCATAAATAAGGCAATGTGGGGCGGGATCCTGTTTGTGAGTGTCATCTTCGCTGCGGGCACCCTCTTCGTGATCGATGCAAGTTTGCCCGGCGGACTCATCGAGGGAGCGGGCGACGTGCGTCACGCGCAGACCATGGCGTTCACCACGCTGGTGTTTTTCTCGCTCTTCACGGTGTTCAATGCACGCTCGGACGTGGAGAGCGCATTCCGCGGCTTCTTCTCGAATCGCTGGCTCTGGGGCGCGGTGATGATCGCGCTCTCCCTGCAAGTGGCTGTTGTCTACGTGCCTTTCCTGCAACAGGCGTTCTCGACCAGCGGGCTATCAGGCCGCGACTGGCTCCTGTGCGCGGCAACCGGTAGTTCGGTGCTGTGGCTCCGCGAACTGAGCAAGCTGGCGGGTGCGTGCGCACCCACCAGACTCGGCGCGCTCCGGCGTTGACGCTGAGCCTTCAAACGGCTTCTGCTCGCGCGCGAACCATCAGCACGGGTACGGGTGAGGAGCGCAAAACCAGTTCGGCATCGCTCCCCAAAGTGAGGCGGCGCAGGCCGCGGCGGCCGTGCGTGCCCATGACGATCAGGTCAGCGGACATTTTCTTCGCCTGGTTGATGATAGTGCCGGCAGCCCCGCCACCCGTTGCTGCCAGCAGCTCGCTGGTACAGGTGATACCTTGCTTGCGCACGTCCGCTCCCGCATCGGCGAGTATCGTTTCGCCCGTTTCCCGCAGAGCCGTTGAAAGTTGCTGCCACGCCGCGGGTGCGTTGCGCGCGGCAATGACGAACTCATCCACGACATGCACGAGGGCGATCGTTGCGCCGGTAGCCTTCGCGAATCCGATTGCCTCCTCGAGTCCCCTGCGGGACGCTGCGCTACCGTCGACGGGAACGAGAATCTTCTTGTACATCTTCTTGTCCTCCAATCAGTCACCAAGCATAGAGAATAGTCTTGAAAGGTGTCGTGTTTCGATCCTTGTGCCATCTTCGATGTAAGGGTTCGAACAGGCATAACGCGGATCTGGAAGATGTGGTTGTTCACCGAGCGTGCTGCCGCATGAACGCGCTGATCTTCCGCACGATCTCGCCGTGATGGCCCACCCAGACGTGTCCCCCTCTTTCATAGCCGACGAACCGGGCATTCGCCGTGACGCGCTCCGGTCTTTGCAGGTGCCGAACGAAACGATCCCGATTCACGGCCGTTCGCGCGTCCGTCCGCGGATGCGGACTCTACGTATTGCCGGGCCGCGGAACAAGTTCATCATTCGAGCATGAGTCTTTCTGGAGTGAAGTCGGTGCCCAGGATACTTGTAGTTTATTTCACGCGTACGGGGTGCACCGAGACAGTCGCCAAACGCGTGGCCGGGCGCTGCGGCGCCGAGATCGAAGCGATCCGGGAGCCTCGCGGTCGGCTCGGGTTTCCGGGCTTCGTACGGTCGGCGCGCGAGGCCCTGACAGGCAAGCCGGCGAAGATTCGGCCGCTGGTTCATGATCCGAAGCGATACGACCTGGTCCTGTTCGGCACGCCCGTGTGGGCCGGCCACGTATCGTCGCCGATGCGCGCCTGCCTTGGTGAGCACAAAGCGTCGCTTCACCGGGTGGCGTTCTTCTGCACCCAGGGTGGTTCCGGTGCCGAGAAGGTACTGGAGGAAATGGCCGGAATCTGCGGGCGGCGACCCGAGTCGACTTTAGCGGTCAATGACTCGGAGGTCAGGCACAGTCTTTTCGAGCCGAAGCTCGAGCACTTCATCCAGGCGCTCGGGCTACCGGCGGCAGCGGCTTGAATCCCCACCCATCTCCCGCGTACCCGAAAGGGGAGGCAATGGCGATGGCCAAGCAAGTTTCGCATAGCAATCTCGTAAGGGTCCGGGACGCATTCGTCCGCACAGGTCATTGGGTGCTCGTCGTCGCCTACTTCACCGCCTACTTCACCGAGGATCACCTGCTGTCGGTGCATGTCCGGGCCGGTTACGTCGTGGGCGCAATCGTTGTCGCGAGAGTGGCATGGGGCTTCATGGGGCACCACGCACGCTCGCTTCCGGGTTGCTTCTCCTGTGCCGCCTGGGCTCTGACGATCCAACTCAAGGTCGGACTGCTCCCGTGGTGTTTTCCGCGACGGACGGCAAACTGGCGAGCCTGAGGGAATAGATGACCTGGTGAGCGTCGGCGGGATCGCGTTCCACACGCATACCGAGATCTTGCGCAAGCATTCGCATGGGTGCGTTGTCGGCCAGATCTACCGAGTACAGCTTGCTCACACCGTGTTCGCGCGCATGCCGTACGAGCGCTTCCGCCAGCCGGGTGCCCAACCCGCGGTGTTGCCAGTCGTCGGCAACGGTAATGGCGATTTCGCGAGTGTCACCGTCCTGCCCCGGCGCATAACGGCCGACGCCGACCTGCCGGGTGCGACCGCCTTCTTCGACGGTGGCGACGAAGGCCATCGATCGATGGCCATCCACGTCGCAGAGCCGCCGCGCCTCAGCGGCGGTCAGTTCCCTGACGGCGCCGAGGAAACGGTAGTGCTTCGATTGCGCCGACAGACTCCGTACGAAGTCCTGCTCCATGTCCGTGTCGGCATGACATATCGGTCGGATCGTGACCGTTCTCCCGTCAATTTCCATTTTGTCGCTTTGGCTCGTCATGAATCTGTTCTCCGGATCGGGCCGGCGGAGATCCCGACTGTGCGCTCCGCCTGCCCGCCCACAGAGGGGCCTCCGTGTCTTTCGTTTCCTTCTCGTCTTCCTGCTGTGCGCGGCGGCTCAGTCGTTGCCGCCGAGGGGAGAACATTAGCGCCCGTCACCGGCTGCCCGCGATAAGAACAAATACGTAGTGATCGCCGCCGGCGTGAACGCAGCGGAATTGGCGGTGAAGCCGAGCGCGGAGGATGCGGATGGCTTTCCACGAAACACTCCACGAGCGGATGCCGGCCTGCAGCCGCTATACGAAATTTGGCCGTGCGCGTATGATCCTTACTCTCGTCTACCGATGACGGTCCACCTCGAGGATGACCAGGGCACCGGACCAGCAGGGCACGGTTTTCATTGTCGACGACGACCCGGCCGTGCGTAACGCGATGCAGCTATTGCTGCGTTCCGTTGGTCGCGCCTCGGAGCTGTTTGCGTCGGCCGAGGACTTCCTGGCCTGCTACGACAGGGACCGTGCGGGTTGCCTGGTGCTCGACATCCGGATGCCCGGACTCAGCGGACTGGAACTGCAGGACCGGTTGCTCGCACTCGGCAGCTCCATTCCAGTCATTTTCATCACCGGGCATGCGGACGTACCGATGGCGGTCGACGCCATGCAGAAGGGTGCTTTCGACTTCATCGAGAAACCGGTACGTGACCAGGAGCTACTCGAGCGCATATCGGAGGCGCTGAGCGTCGATCGCCAGCAGCGATCGCGGCAGGAGCTCCTGGCAGAGATCGAGGCGCGCGTATCGAGCCTGACCAGGCGAGAACGAGAGGTAATGGATCTGATCGTCGCGGGCAAGGCCAACAAGGTGGTTGCCTGGGAGCTTGGCACGAGCCAGAGAACGGTTGAGATTCATCGTGCGCGCGTGATGGACAAGATGCAGGCACGCTCGCTCGCGGAGCTCGTACGCATGAGCCTGGAGGTGAAGGAGTCGCGCAGCTGACGTCAAGCGCGGACGCGGCCGCGGTCAACGGTTTCCCGAACGAGCCGCAGCAGCACCTCGGGGCCGATCGGCTTGCTCATCGTCCGGGAGTTCTCCAGCGAACCGAGGTCGTGAAGGATCTTGGACGTGTCCGCGGTCACGATGAAGGCGGGTACCGGCGCGTTTTGGACCTCGCGCACGATCCCGGTGGCATCAATGCCGTTGGAGCCGTCGGCCAGGTGATAATCCGCGATAATCAGGCTCGCGATGTCGGGCAGCGACTCCGCGAGCCGGCGTGCTTCGGCGGCCGATTCGGCAACGGCAACCCGGTAGCCTTCCGCACGCAAGAGCAGCTCCCATGCTTTCGCCACCTTGACGTCGTCCTCGATGAGCACGATGAGCTCGCCCGCGGGCGAGCGGCCAGTTGTGCGTTTGTCGTGCACCGCCGGTTGATCGACCGGGACTTGCGCGCGCGGCACGCGTATGGAGAAGGAGGATCCCCGGCCGGGGGTCGATTCGACCGAGATCCGGTGGTCCAGCAGGTCGGCCAGGCGGCGCGCGATTGCGAGGCCCAGGCCGAATCCTTCGCGCTTTCTCGAAGGATGCCGGACCTGGTGGAACTCCTTGAAGATGTCCTCGAGCTGGTCCGCCGCAATGCCGATGCCGGTATCGGTCACCGTGATCGAGATGTCGTTGTCGTGCTCCGTGCACGTGAGGCGGATGCCGCCTTGCTCGGTGTAGCGAATGGCGTTCGAGACGAAGTTCTGAATGACCTCACCGAGAAGGTGCGGATCACTTCGGATCACGGCCGCGCTGGGAGCGACGTGCAAGCGAAGACCCTTGTGCATGGCCTGGCGGGAAAGCTCGGACGACAACCGATCGAGCAGGCGCTGGACCGGGAACACCTCTAAGCTCGGCTCGAAGACGCCGGCATCCAGCCGGCTGATGTCGAGCAAGGAGTTGAGCAGGCTGGTCATACCGTCGAGCGATTCCTGCAGGTTCTGGACCATCTCGAGCGCGAGAGAATCCTGCACGGTCCGGCGCAGCGCACCCGCGAGCAGGCCCAGCGCCTGGACCGGCTGCCGGAGGTCGTGGCTCGCCGCGGCCAGGAAGGCGGAATTGGCTTTCCGGGCCCGCTGGGCGGCTTCACGCGCGGTGGTCAGCGCCTCCTCGGCCTGCTGGCGTTTGGTCACGTCGCGTATGGAACTCGCAACGAAGCTACGGTTACCCGAAACGATCGGGCTCAGGCTGACCTCGACCGGAAACTCCGTACCGTTGCTGTGCAAGCCCGCAAGCTGCATGCCGTCTCCCATCGCGCGGATTCTCGGCGCTCGCGCGTAGGCGGATCGATGCTGCACATGGCGCGCGCGATACCGTTCCGGCAGAAGCATCTCGATCGGAGCGCCAAGCAGCCGCTCCCGCGAATAGCCGAACATCTTCTCGGCTTCCGTGTTGACGATGGTTATCCTTCCCGTGCCGTCGGTGACGATCATCGCGTCCGGCGCGGCGTTCAGGAGCTCGCGGAAGAACGAGTCCGGCATGTCTCCGGCCAGTGGCGGCCCGGAGTCCGGAAGCGTTGCGTCGCGTGAGGGATTGGTCAAACGAGTTTCCTGGCAATCGGGGGCCGCTATCCGGCATCGGCATTATACCGCCGGCGACCGGCCGAGCCGGGGCAGCCGTTGCATCGTTCCGCTAGCAGGAGGCCTGGAACCAGTCCGGTTTCACGATGAGCAGGTCGCAAGGCAGGCGTTCCAGTGTCCGCTCGGCGGTGGCGCCGATGAAAACGCGCTTCAGCCGGTTCCTGGCCACCGCACCCATGATGACGAGCGAGGCTCCAAGCCGCGCGGCGAGGGCCGGAAGCTCTTCATGCGTTCGGCCCGCCAGCAGGTGTGTGTTGACCAGGTCGATGTCGTGGAATTCAGTGAGTTCCCTGAAGCGGGCCCCGTGCTGCGCGCGCATTTCCTTCTCGATCTCATCGAGCGGCAGCGAGACCGGTATGTAGGCGTTGGCGGTAGCCGATGAGACCGCGCTGCTCGGATCGTAGGAATGGAACGCATGTACCTGGGCGCCGGTTGCGCGGGCCAGTGCATTGCCCGTTACCAGGATCCGGTCGTCCAGGGCGGCCGGCTTGTCGTTGGCATTCATGGGATCGATCGCGGCGATGAATACCGGCTTCGCGGCCAGCGGCACCGGCTTGACCAGCCACAGGGGGGATGCGCAGGTGCGTATCAGGCTCCAGTCCGTAAGGGTGAACAGCGCCCGGTAAACGGCGGAGTGAGGATGAGTGTCCTTGAACACGATGTCTGCGTTTATGGCGGCGGCGTGCCGAACGATGCCCTCGTGCAGCGGATGCTCCCAAAGCACCGCGGTGCGTACCGTGAGCCCTTTGCTTCGAAGCGGCTCCGCCAGTTGCTCCAGGCGTTGCTTGTGGCGCTCCAGAACATCCCGGCGGGCTTCCTTCAAGGCAGCCGAGTCGATGAATCGGGAGCCGGCGAGAAACTCGTCGTAGTAGCAAACGAGCAGCTCCAGCGTGGCGCCGGTACGGAAGCTTAGCCAGGCCGCTCGTTCGAGCGCCGGCTGTGTGTCGACCGTAGGATCGATGACGCACAAGAGTGTCGAAAAGGTGTTCATGGCAGTCGCATCGTGCTCTCATGTAGACGGCGCCGGCAATCGCTTCCCCTGGAACGGAAGCCTATGTGGTGGCCGTGCGGCACCGCAATAAGTCCGATCCGCATGCGAACCGCGGAAAGTACGTACTTGATACCGCTGCAGGGGTTGTTCTTCACCGGCTCACGGTCATGGGTGGAAATCCTGATTCGGCCGGACCTTCCTGGCAGGTCTAATCCTGTTGCACGTCAGCTCGCTCCGGAAGGAGAATGAAAGGTATGGACCTGCAAGCCCAGGAGCAACTGCGCCGCATGGACGACGGCCGATTCGGCGTCTGCGTCCGCTGCGGCGGTCCAGTCGAAGACGCGCGTCTCGAAGCCTACCCCTATGCCACGGAATGCATGGACCGCGTGAGGGAGGCTGAGACCGGGAAGGCTGCATCATGATCACTGCCAGGGGCGCGGGTCCCGCTTTCGTGTGATAGCAACCGGCTGGCTGCTGCTCGGGCTCATCGTGCTCGTGGCTGGGGCCGAGCTGATCGTACGCGGCGGCTCGCGAGTAGCAGGCCATCTCGGCATCCGCCCGATCGTGGTGGGCCTGACGGTGGTCTCGATCGGCACCAGCACGCCCGAACTCGCCGTTGGCATCGGAGCAGCGGTGCAGGACGCCGGCCCATTGGCGGTCGGCAATATTGTCGGTACCAACATCGTCAACGTCCTGTTGATCCTCGGCATGAGCGCGTTGCTGCAGCCCCTCGCCATCGAGCGCCGTACCCTGCGCTTCGACCTGCCCCTGATGACCGTTTCCGCTTTGGCGCTGCTCATGATGGCGATCGACGGCACCCTGACCCGGCAGGAAGGTGCCGTTCTCGTATTCTCGGCGTTGGTCTACACCGCTCTGCTCGTCACCTGGTCGCGCCAGGAGAGCCGCCAGGTGCGCGCCGAGTACCGCAACGAGTATGGCATCCCCGTCGCGCGGCGAAGCGCCGGCGAAGTCGCCTATGCGGCGCTCATGCTCGTCGGCGGGATCGCCGTCGTGGTGCTCGGGTCCGACTGGCTGGTCATGGGCGCGGTCGACCTTGCGCGCATGCTCGGCGTCTCGGAGGCCCTCATAGGCCTGACGATCGTCGCGGTCGGCACGTCCTCGCCGGAGCTCGTCACGACGATTGTCGGCACGCTCAAGGGCGACCGCGACATCGCCATCGGCAACCTGCTCGGCAGCAGCATCTACAACGTTCTTGCAATCCTCGGCATCACCTGCCTCGTGCCGCCAGCCGGTCTCGCGGTAGGCCCGAACCTGGTCGGCATCGACATCCCCGTGATGGTGGCCGTGACGATCCTAGCGATTCCCGTTTTCGTGAGCGGACGACGCGTGACCCGTGCAGAGGGGCTGCTGTTCGTGACGGCATACGTGGTCTACGTCATGTACCTGCTCCTGACTCGCGTTGCTCCGAATGCTGCCGCTGCAGTCGGTGCGACGTAGCGGCGAGCGGGCCGAGAGGGATCGTGAATGCACGGAGTCCTGTAGGTGCACTACCGTTTGCCTGCAGAATGCGCGCACCGCTCGGAAATCGGGCTCAGGCGCGCCACGATTACGCCGGCCGCTCGGCATTGAGATCGAGATGACTTGTCGCGTTCGGGAAATGCGCGCTGTTGCGCGTTTGGCTACCATTCGCATTCTCGGCCGAGGCAGAGGCGCCGAGCGGCATGCGGGAGCTGCAGTCGACGGAGGCAAAGGAGGCATGGGGATGCCAGAACCGGCGGTCCCGGAGCCCTGTTTTCGCACAGAGGGCCTGACTAAAGTCTATGGCAGCGGCCACGGCGCCGTGCATGCCCTGCGCGGCGTCGACCTCGTCCTGCCGGAACGCGAGCTCGTCGTGCTGCTCGGCGCCTCGGGCAGCGGGAAATCGACGCTGCTCAACATACTCGGCGGGCTCGATCGGCCAACGAGCGGAAGGCTGTTCTTCCGCGGCATGGATCTTACCGGTGCGAACCAGCGGGAGCTCACGCTCTATCGGCGCCGGCACGTCGGCTTCGTGTTCCAGTTCTACAACCTGATGGCGAGCCTGACCGCCCGCGAGAACGTCGCCCTGGTGACCGAGATCGCGGAGAGCCCGATCGCACCCGAGGAAGCGCTGCGCATTGTCGGGCTCGAGGAGCGGCTGGACCATTTCCCGGCACAGCTCTCCGGGGGCGAGCAGCAGAGGGTAGCGATCGCGCGGGCCATCGCGAAACAGCCGTCGGTGCTCCTGTGCGACGAGCCAACCGGCGCACTGGACTCGAAGACCGGCGTGCGGGTTCTGGAAGCACTCAAACGCGTGAACGAGACCCTGAACGCAACAACCCTGCTCATCACGCATAACGCGGCGGTCGCCGACATGGCAAACCGTGTCATCACCTTCTCGGACGGGCAGGTTCGGGAGGAACGCGTCAACGAGACGCTGAAATTGCCAAGCGAGTTGTCCTGGTGAGAGGCTTGCGCCTGCCCAGGCTCGCGGCTCTCGACCGCAAGCTGGTGCGCGAGCTTTGGGCCATGAAAGGGCAGGCGATGGCGATCGCCTTTGTCATCGCCGGGGGCGTCTCGGTGTACCTCGTTATGGCCGGCCTGCTGTCGTCCCTCGAAGCAACGCGCCTTGCCTACTACGAGCACTACCGCTTCGCCGACGTGTGGGCACCCGTCGTGCGGGCCCCAGACTCGCTGCTCGACGAGATCCGGGAGATTCCGGGCGTGCACTTCGCCGAAACCCGCGTGCGGGTGCCGGCGCTGTTCGACATGCCTGGAATGGCGGAGCCCGCCACGGGTGAGGTTTTCTCGCTGCCCGATTACGGCGCTCCGTCGGTCAACCAGGTGCATCTCCTGCGCGGGCGTTTTCCCCGGCCCGGCGCGCGGGACGAAGCGCTGGTGCTCGCCGCCTTCGCCGAGGCGCATCGCCTGGCGATCGGTGACAGCGTGCCGGCCACGATCTACGGCGGCCGCGAAAACGTGCGCATCGTCGGAATTGCACTCTCCCCGGAGCACGTATACGCCATCTCACCGGGCCAGATCGTCCCGGACACGCGCCTCTTCGGCGTGCTCTGGATGGGCCGTGATGCACTCTCGGAAGCGGTGAACCAGGAAGGCGCGTTCAACGAAGCGGTCGTCAGGCTGGCCCACGGCGCCAGCAGCACCGCCGTGATTGCCGCGCTCGACAGCCTGCTCGAACCCTGGGGCGCGGTGGGTGCCTACGGGCGCGAAGACCAGCTCTCCAATGCCTTCGTGTCCAGCGAGATCGACCAGTTGCGCACCATGTCGAACGTCCTGCCACCGATCTTCCTGCTGGTCGCGGCGTTCCTCGTCAACGTCGTGATCTCGCGCATGATTGCCGCCGAACGGAACGAGATCGGGCTGATGAAGGCATTCGGCTACACGGATCTCGATGTGGCCGCGCACTACCTCAAGCTCGTGGCGGCGATCGGCTTGCTGGGTCTCGCGATCGGCGTGGGGCTGGGCGCCTGGATGGGGCGGCTGCTCGCGGGCGTTTATACCGAATATTTCAACTTCCCCGCGTTCGTCTTCCGCCCCGATCCCGGGGCTTTCGCGCTGGTGTGCCTGGTCACCGCGGTAGCAGTAGCAGGTGGTGCCGCCGCGGCGGTGAGGCGGGCGGCGCGCCTCGCACCGGCGACGGCCATGACGCCGCCCGCGCCTCCGGACTACTCGCGCGCGGTTGGGAGTGCGGTCACGCGGCTGACCTTCCTCGACCAGCAGACCCGGATGGTGCTGCGGCAGATCGTGCGCTTCCCCGGCCGCGCCATTTTTACCGTCGCGGGCGTCGCTGCATCCGGCGCCCTGCTGGTCGCCACCCTGTTCTTTCTCGATTCCATGGAGGAGATGATCCGCACCTACTTCAGCGTTGCCAACCGCTATGACGTGCAGGTCACGTTCAGGGAACCGCGTTCGACGGCGGCATGGTTCGAGCTCCTGCGCGTACCCGGCGTATTGCACGCCGAACCCTACCGCAGCGTTCCGGCCCGGCTGCGATCGCGGCACGTGGAAGAGCGTGCCGCGGTCACTGGCCACCCGCTGGCCGCGACCCTCTCGCGCATGGTGAATACCGACAACAAGGCCGTCGTTCCGCCGCCAGGCGGGCTGGTACTGTCGCGCGATGTCGCCGACAAGCTGCGTGTCAGTGCGGGTGACATGATCGAGGTGGAGGTGACGGAAGGGCGCCGCCCGACGCTTACGCTCCCGGTCACGTCGGTGACGACGACCTTCATCGGTTCCGGGGTGCGCATGCTGCTCGAGGACCTGAATGCCGTGCTCGAAGAAGGCGAGGTGGTCTCGGGCGCGAACCTCCTCGTGGACCCGGCGGCGATGGAGGCGCTTTACACCGAGCTGAAAGAGCGCCCGGCGGTTGCCGGGGTCGCACTCCAGCGCGTGGCACAGCAAAACTTCACGGCACTCATGGACCAGAACATTGGCAGCACGGTGTGGGTTTACACGGCGTTCGCGGCACTCATCGCAATCGGCGTCGTGTACAACACGGTGCGCATCTCGTTCGCCGAACGACAGCGTGAGCTCGCTTCCCTGCGCGTGCTCGGTTTCACTCGGGGCGAGGTATCTTATATCCTGCTCGGGGAGATCGCGTTCCTGACGCTGGCCGCGCTGCCGCTCGGAGCCGCGCTTGGGACAGGCCTTGCATGGACGCTCGTCCAGGTCATGAGCTCGGACCTGTTTCGCCTGCCGTTCGTGATCGATGCGGGAACGTTCGGCTATGCGGCGCTCGTCGTTATCCTGGTGACCGTCGTCTCCGCGCTGCTCGTGCGTCGGCAGCTCGATCGGATGGATCTTGTCGGAGTGCTGAAAAGTCGTGACTGACGCATGAAGCTCACGTTCCGCAATGCTTTCTGGACCGGCGCCGCCATCCTGCTGGTCGTTCTGCTGGTGCTTGCCTTCCGGCCCACGCCGGTACCGATCGATACCGGGGAGACCTGGCGCGCTCCGATGCAGGTGACGGTGCGCGACGAAGGCCATACGCGCGTGCGCGACGAGTACATCGTTTACGCGCCCATTTCCGGCCAGCTCCAGCGGGTATCGTTCAAGCCCGGGGCCTCCGTTACGGCCGGGCAGGTGGTCGCGCGCATCCAGCCGGGGGAACCTGCATTCCTCGATGCGCGGGAACGGGCGGTAGCCCAGGCCGCGGTCCGCGCGGCCGAAGCCGGGCTGTCCGGGGCGCGCGCCGAACTCGAGCGTGCGGAGGCACAGGAGCGCTTTGCAACCGTGGACCTTGCCCGCATCGAGAGCCTGCGCGAGCGCAACCTGGTGTCGGCGGAGGCGCTGGACCAGGCCCGGCTCGCACTGCGAACCGCCCAAGCCACGCGAGGGACGGCGGCGGACAACGTTCGCGTGCGCGAAGCCGAACTCGAGGCTGCGCGCATTCGCCTCACGCGGCCGCCGGAGGCAGGCGGGGAACCGGTCGCCGTGCTGGCGCCGGTATCCGGGCGCGTGTTGCGCGTGCCGCGCGAAAGCGCGGGTGTCATCGCCGCGGGCCAGGAGATCCTGTCCCTTGGCGATCCGAACGAGCTCGAGGTCGTGGTCGAGCTGCTCACCACCGACGCGGTGCTCGTGGAGCAGGGGGCGGAAGTGATCATCGAGGACTGGAGCCGGCTCCGCGAGCCGCTCGCCGGCCGCGTGCGGCTGGTCGAACCTTACGGTTTCCGGAAGATTTCCGCGCTCGGCGTCGAGGAGCAGCGGGTGAACGTCATCGTCGACTTCACGGGTCCGCCCGCGGAATGGAGGATGCTGGGCCACGGCTACCGCGTGGAGGCGGCGATCGTGACCTGGAGAGCCGACGACGTCATCCAGGTCCCCGTCTCCGCACTTTTTCGCGATGCAGGGCGTTGGGCGCTCTTCCGAATAGATTCGGGGCACGCCCTGCTGACGCCGGTGGAGATCGGCCGCGACAACGGGCAGGCCGCGCAGGTGCTGTCGGGGATTGAGCCGGGCACTCCGGTCATCCTCTATCCCGGCCAGGAGATCGAACCGGGCACGCGGGTCGAGCCGCGGCCGCAATCGCGTACCTCGGCCAACCTGTAACACTCTTTTACATTGATCGCCGGCGTTCGCCCGAGCGTACGGTGGGGCCCGTTCTCGAGCGTTACCGCAGGTCGATCACATCGCCAACGCGCGGCCGCCGAGCCTTGGCGCCGAAGCGGTTTGCGAGCTTCTTCGCAAGTGCGGCGCGCGCAGGTTCCTCGCCATGCACCAGCCACACGGGTGGACGGTTGCGGAACGCCCCGTACCAGCGGAGGAGGCCTGTCCGGCCCGCGTGTGCCGACAGGCCGCCGACCGTATGTATCCGGGCCTTCACCCGGATCGTCTCCTGCCACAGCCGGACGCGCGCTGCACCGTTCACCAGGCGGCGCCCGAGGGTACCTTCCGCCTGGTAGCCGATCATGACGACATGGCACTCGGGCCGCCAAAGATTGTGCTTCAGGTGGTGCAGGATGCGCCCGCCGTTGCACATCCCGCTGCCGGCGATGATGACGGCGCCGGACGTCACGCGATTGATTTCCATCGATTCCGTTGATCGTTTCGTCAGGCGGAGGTTGGGCAGCTTCGGCCATTGCTGCCCGGCGCCGAACAGGGCGGCGCGATACAGGTGGCGGTACTGCGAATACACGTGAGTCGTCTCGATGGCCATGGGGCTGTCGAGGAAGACCTGCCACCCGCCGAGCTGCCACTCGTCGAAGTGGCGCGCCATCAGGTACAGCAGGTCCTGGGTGCGCCCGACGGCGAATGCGGGAATGAGCACGTTGCCGCCGCCCCCCGCTGCCTCCAGGAAGATGTCGCGCAGCTCGGCCAGGGTCCGGTCGAACGGCCGATGATCCCGGTCGCCATAGGTGCTTTCCATCAGCACGAGGTCGGCGTCCGCGACGGGCGTCGGGTCGTTCATGACGGGCGCGTTCCCGGGGCCGAGGTCGCCACTGAATACGAGCTTGCGTTGCTGCCCGGCGTCCTCGAGCCAGATCTCCACGATGGATGCTCCGAGGATGTGACCGGCGTCGCGCAGGCGGATCGTGATCCCCGCCGCGACCTCCGTGCGCTCGTCGTAGGGCACGCTTACGAACTGGCTCATGACGGCGGTCGCATCGTCTCTCGTGTAAAGAGGCACCAGCGCCGGCAAGCCCTTGCGCGCCCGTTTGCGGTTCTCCCACTCCGCATCCTTCTCGTGCAGGTAGGCGGAGTCGTAGAGCATGATTTCGCACAGCGCGCGGCTCGCGTCGTGCGTGTAGATCGGCCCGCGGTAGCCCTGGGCATGGAGCAGCGGCAGGCGGCCGGAGTGATCGATATGCGCGTGGCTCAGCACGACCGCATCGAGACGGTCCAGCTCCAGCGGAAGGGGTTCCCGATTCCGGGCCTCCTCTCGCCGCGTGCCCTGGACCTGGCCGCATTCGAGCAGCACGCGCGCTTTGCCCGTTTCCAGGAGGTAACAGGAGCCCGTTACACTGCCGGCCGCGCCGAGGAAGGTGAGTTTCATCGTTTGGACCTGGTGGCACCTGATGGGGCCAAGGTGCCACATTCCGCCGGATCGACAAAGCCCGCAGGATCGGGCGCCGCTCGCTACGTTTCCCGGGACCGCTCGGTTCGCAGCACGTCGACGGCCATATCGGCAAGGGGTGCTGCGAGTCTTCCGTATTCGAAGGCCCGCGTGCTCGAGGCATTGCCGTCGATGGCGCGCTTCAGGACACCCTGCAGGATTGCTGCGAGGCGGAAGAAGCTGAAAACGATGTAGTACGTCCAGTGGGGTATTCCGTCCAGGCCGACGCGCGCGCAGTAGCGCGCGACGTATTCCTGCTCCGACGGGATTCCGAGGGCGCTTCGATCGAGCCCGCCAAGGCCCTTGATGACGGAATCGGCCGGCACCCTCAACTGCATGCATTGATACGCCAGGTCGGCCAGGGGATGGCCCAACGTCGACAGTTCCCAGTCCAGGACGGCTACCGTGCGGTCCTCCGACTCATGGAACAGCATGTTGTCGAGGCGGTAGTCGCCGTGAATCAGGCTGCTCCGGCCGTCGTCCGGCGGCAGGTTGGCGGGCAGCCATTCGATCAGGGTATCCATCGCCGGGATCCTGGTCGTTTCAGATGCCCTGTACTGCTGGCTCCAGCGTGCGACCTGGCGTTCGAAATAGTTGCCGGGCCGGCCGTAGTCGGCCAGGCCCACCGATTCGAAGTCGACGGAATGCAAAGCGGCAAGCACCCGGTTCATTTCGTCGAACAGGGCGCTTCGTGTTGCAGGGCTCAGTTCGGGCAGGGCCGGGTCCCAGTATTGGCGTCCGCGAACGTACTCCATCACGAAAAAGACGGCACCGATAACGTCCTCGTCTTCGCACAGGTGCAGCATCCGGGGCACCGGTACATCGGAGCCCTGCAACGCTTGCATGATGCGGTACTCCCGCTCTACCGCGTGGGCCGACTTGAGCAGGTTGCCGAACGGCTTGCGGCGCAGGACGTACTGTCCGGAGTCGGCGGTAAGCAGGTAGGTGGGATTCGACTGGCCGCCGGCGAATTTCCGCACATCGGCAAGCCTGCGAAATCCTTCTACGTTGCCGTCGAGATATGCCCCGAGCGCTTTGACAGGGAGGTCCGCTGTTTCCATGATGATCAGGCAATGTTGCGGCGCTTGGCCGCCTCGCGAAGTGGCATCGTACGCCTCCCGGGTTTCCTCTTTGCAGCTGTCACATGTTGCCGATGCAATGCCCGCCGTCCACCGGCAGCGCAACGCCGTTGATAAAAGAGCCCGCATCGCTCGCCAGCAGCATGAAGGGCGCCGCAAGCTCCTCGATTCGCCCGCTGCGGCCGGCAGGCGTCTTCTCCAGGTATCGGCGACCACGTTCCGATTGCAGGAACGGAGCGCTGATCCCGGTTACAAAATACCCCGGGCACAGTGCGTTGACACGAATCCCGTAGCGACTCCATTCCAGGGCAAGGCTGCGGGTCAGGGAAATCAGCCCCGCTTTGGACGCCGAGTAACTGCTGGTCGCCATGGCCACGCGCAGCCCCAGTATCGACGCCGTGTTGACGATAGTGCCGCGCCTGGCCGCAGCAATCATGCGCGTCCCGGCTTCCCTGGCTACGAGCCACGCGCCTTTGAGGTTGGTATCGAGAACGTAGTCCCAGCTCTGCTCGTCGGTGTCCACTGCCATTCTGGCGTCGGCAACACCGGCATTGTTCGAGACCAGGTCAACGGTACCAAAGGCTTGCTCGGCTATGTCGAAGGCGTGCTCCACGCTGGCCTGGTCGGTGACGTCGAGTTGCACGGCGACGGCTTCGCCGTTGGCGGTGCTGATCTCCCCGACCAGCGATTCGAGGCGATCGAGCCGCCGGGCCGCTACGACAACCCGCGCTCCGTGACCGGACAGGAGTTTTGCGAAGTACGCTCCGAATCCGCTCGAAGCTCCTGTGACAAGGGCCACCCGGCCCGTTACGTCGAAAATCGACTCTTGCATCGACTGCCCTCGTGGGTCGCCCGTAAGACCTTAGCGCTGTTCGAGGCTACGAAGACACCCCGCGGCCCATCCCCGCCGCCTCCATTGCCAGGGCCTGTTCCCGGGCGGTCCGGACACTCTGCCGGTACGGCCTCAGTGCCAGCGCCGCAAACAGTGCGCCCATGGGCATGACCACGCCACTCACCGCGGCCATGGAATACCGCAACTTCATCGGATCGTCCAGCACGAAGTCCGTCACCAGCGCGTAGATCGTCGGGCCAAGGCCGTTGGCGATCAGGCTGCCGACCAGGAAGTACAAAGCCGTCATCTGCGCGCGCAGCGCGTTCGGCGCGATCACCTGCAGCGCAGCGGCGGGAAGACCCTGCGGCATTGCCATCAGGAACGCCGTGCCCGCCAGGCCGACCACCGCGAGCTCCGGCGTCGGCATCAGCGGTGTCAGCATCGCGAAGGGAATGACGCCCACCGCGCACAGGAAGGCGGCCCGCAGGATGGCGTCGTCGCGGCCGCGGTTCTGCAGCCAGTCGGCCAGCCAGCCGCCTGCATAAACGCCGGCGGTACCGCAGAAGAACAAAACCAAGCCGTAGACGAAACCGATCTTCGATGCTTCCCAGCCCCAAGTGCGGATGAAGAGCGTCGGCGTCCAGACGAGATAGCCGGCGATGCCGATGCCGATGAACGAAAACGCCAGGAAGTGGCACACGATGGTGCGCAGGTTGGTGCGGACGAAACGGATGAGAGGCTGCAGTGAACTGGCGTTCGGCTCGCCAACCGCGGGCGCCGGGGCGACGCCGCGCCGTAGGGGTTCCCGGACCGTGAACAGCAATGCGAGTATGGGCAGCCCCAGCAGGCCGACCACGAAAAACGTGAGCTGCCAGGGATAGACTTCGCCCAGCAGCGGCAGGGTGACGGAACCGGCCCGGGAGACGAGCTGCACGACGAAGCCGCCGATGATCAGCGCCAGCCCGGCGCCGAAATACACCCCCATCGAATACACGCTGATGGCCCGCGCCAGCTTGTTCACCGGGAAGTAGTCCGAGATCATCGACATCGCGGCCGGCGACAGCGTGGCTTCGCCGACACCCACGCCCACGCGGGCGAGGAACATGTGCAGGTAGTTCTTTGCCAGCCCGCAAGCCGCGGTCATCAGGCTCCAGAACGAAATCCCGACCAGGATGATGGCGCGGCGGTTCTTCTGGTCGGATAGCCGCGCAATGGGCACGCCCATGACCGTGTAGAAAATCGTAAACGCAATGCCGGCCAGCAGGCTGACCTGCGTGTCATTGATCTGGAGGTCCCGCCGGATCGGTTCGATCAGCAGGCTCAGGATCTGCCGATCGATGAACGAGTTCGTGTATGCGAGCATGAGCACGCCCACGACGTACCAGGCATAAGCCGGTTTCGGCCAGGGGGCGGTGGGGCTGGATCCTGTCATGGACTCTCCGCGCTGCAGGCGCTCGGTGCGGCGCCAGCTTGTTGATCGCCCGGCTGCCGTGGTCTAGACTAGGTCGTTAAGTCTTGTTATGCAAGCGTCTGTGAACGGTCATGGCCAGGCTTCCGTGGCCGGGTCGCAGGCCGGGAGAGGTTCATGAAACAGGTGGTGTACCCGCTACTGCTGCTGGTTGGCCTTGTCGGGTCGGGTTGTACCTGGGCGGACGCCCGCGATGCACAACGGTCGGCCGCCGACGACCCGGCCGCGATCGAGAGCGAGGTCCGGCAAAGCCTCGCCAGGCTCCAAACAGACTGGAACAGCGGGGACATGGAAGCCTACCTGGCGGCCTACTGGAACGACCCGGGCCTGTCGATGATGACCGGCGGCACGGCGCTGCGGGGATGGCAAGCCGTGGCCGAGCTGTTCCGTGCCACGTGGACCACGGAACCCGCCATGGGCGACTTCTCGGCATCGAACGTTGCCGTCGGCGTGCTCGACGATCGCACCGCGATCGCAAGCGGCGGATTCCAACACGTGTTCCAGCACGAGACGGTTGAAGGTGTCTTCACGCACGTATGGCGGCGGTTCGGCGACCGCTGGCTGATCGTTCACGAGCATACGTCGCGATCCGCTTCTCACAACTGACCCGTACCCGTCCACCGCTACCTTCAACTCCAGGCTCCAGAGCACACGGAACAACAGCCATGACCCCTCGCGAACTCGCCAAGATCATCACCTTCTACGGGCGCTTCATGCCCAGCTACACCATGACCGGGTACTGGGGCAGGCGCTTGACCTGGGGTGCCAACCGGGCGCCCGACTATTCCGGCCAGTCCTGGCTCGTGACCGGTGCCTCGACGGGCCTTGGCGCCGCCATGCTGAAAGCGGCCGCCGAAGGCGGCGCAAACGTGATCGGCGTTTCCCGCAGCGTCGAGCGGCTCGAGCTGGCGGCCCGCACCGTGAAGCCCGAAGCACGCGAGCGCATCCGCTTGATCGCGGCGGATCTGTCGCTCCGGTCCGGCACGCAGGAGCTGATCGATCGCCTGGCGCATGAAGGTGTGCAGCTCGACGTGCTGCAAAACAATGCGGGCTTGTTGCTCAACGAGCTCGAGGTGACCGGTGAGGGCCTGGAAGCCTCCTTCGCCACCAACGTGCTGACGCACTACCAGCTCACCGAGGCCCTGATCGCCAACGGTGTGCTGAAAGACGATGCCGTCGTAGTGAACATGACGTCGGGCGGCATGTACAACGCGCCGCTGGGCATCCGCAAGCTGAACGTCACTGACCCGGCGAAGTATCACGGTAAGGTGGCTTACGCTTATGCGAAGCGCGCCCAGGTAGCGCTTACGCGCTATTGGAACCACAAGTACGGCAGCCGCGGCTTACGCTTTTACGTCACCCATCCGGGCTGGGCGAAAACGCCGGGTGTAAAGCAATCGTTGCCGGTGTTCTGGAAAATCCAGAACCTGTTGCTGCGCACGCCAAGGCAGGGCGCGGACACGGCACTGTGGCTCGCCGCCACGCAGCCGCCGATCGCGGGTGAAGACGTAGTGTGGTTCGACCGGAAGCCGCGCGAGACGCACATGTACGACTTCACGAAGAAGGCCCAATGCACCGAGCAGGAATTGGTCGACTACCTGCAGAACACGCTGGGCGGCGCTTCGGCGGCGGTCGCATAACGTTCGCACGCCGGAAGGTTCGTTGCCCGACGGTACGTGGATGCAGTGCGGGCCAGGTCTACCGATCGTCCTCGAGGAAGCTGCGGTCAAAGGTGACGTTACTCGCGGTCAGCTCGCCGCCGCAGTGACTGCAGGCCACTTCCGGGTGCAGCCGCGAGCGGCACGGCAGGTGTTTCAGCACCAGTGAAGGCTTTTCACCGTCGAACAGCCACTTCGTGGCCCATTCGTGCAGCGCCAGTGCGATCGGGTATAGCGCGGCACCCTTTTCGGTCATGCGGTAGCGGTAGCGCACCGGCCGCTCCTGGTAGGGTACGCGCTCGAGAATGCCGGCCGACACGAGCCGCTTGAGCCGGTCCGCGAGGATGTTGGTCGCGATGCCCAGCGCGGCCGCGATTTCGTCGTAACGGTTCAGCCCGAAGTACATTGCGGCGACGACGAGACCGGTCCAGCGATCGCCGATGATGTCGAGCACGTGGAAGAAGCGCCGGTCGACATCATCGTCCGATGCCTCCGCCTGCCGCGAGCGCCGCTGGAATCGCGCCGGCACTGTCTCGGCGGGACCGGAGCCGCGCCCGGCACTGTACTGGACGTCCCGCATGTTCAATGACTCCCGGCACTTGCGGCAACGAAACACCGGCCGCGTCCTGTGTCCGCAGGCGGCATGCTCGAGGGCCGGCGGGATACGCGATTCGACGCTCCACGCCGTCTCCCAACTCCATACCGACAGTATGAACGGGTACAGGTCCAGGCCCTTGCGGGTCAGCCGGTACTCGAAGCGCGCGGGGGATTCCTGGTACTGGTGCCGATAGAGCAGGTCGTTGTCCACCATGCTCCGCAAGCGCGACGTCAACGTGCCCCGCGCGGCGCCGCTGCGGCGGCGGAACTGCTCGAATCGGCGCACCCCCAGGAATACGTCACGCAGAATGAGACCGACCCAGCGGTCACCGACGACCGTGAAAGCGCGGGCGACGGGACTGTTGAGGATCAACGCCGATGCGACCGGATCGTCGCCGTTTCGTTCGGCCGGCATTCAGCCCTGCTGCTGCCCGTTGTGCTGCAGCGCGGCGCGCGGAGGCCAGGGAACGAGGCCGCTGGTGCGTTCCATGTATTCCCGGTAGCCCGGCTTCTCGCGTGCCAGCTTCTTGTCCAACGTTCGTTGCCCGGTGACATTGATGACCAGGTAAGAATAGACGATGGGACCTGCGATAGTCACGACGCCCAGGGGATTGTCGCAGGCGATGAGGAAGATGCCCCACCAGGCGCATAGCTCGCCGAAATAGTTCGGGTGGCGCGAGTAGCGCCACAAGCCGCGGTCCAGCACCTTCCCTTTGTTCGAGGGGTCGGCTCGAAATCGCGCAAGCTGGATGTCGGCAACCCATTCACACAGGAAGCCGACCGTCCAGATGCCGGCGCCCAGGTACGCGGGCCAGCCGAGGCTCGTCGGGAGTGCGGCAATCATCGAGAACTGGACGGGCCACGAGAGCAGCCAGAGCACCACGGCCTGGAGCAGGAAAACGCGTCGCAGCGTGAGCCAGGCAAAAGCACGGTCGGTCGGCACCCAACTCCTGAGCTTGGTATAGCGCGCATCTTCGCCGTGCCCCCAGTTGCGCCGGATCAGGTGCACGGTGATGCGGATCCCCCACAGGCCGATCAGTATGGCGACCAGGTTCTTGCGTGATCCGAAACCGTCACCCGCCAGGTAGCTGGCGAAAGTCATCAGCATCAGGATCACGGCGAAGAACATGTCGATGATGCTGGCGTCGCGCAGCGGGATGCTGATCAGCCACAGCGCCAACGCAGCACCGAGCGCGATGATGGCGTTCAGCGCCAGCATGGGCGCAAATTCCTGGATCAACAGTTCCATGTATCCTGGCCGTGGCTCCAATGGGCGGAACGGTTGTGCGCGGGGGACCCGCGGCGTCGCAGCCATTGTCGGCGGGTTATTCCCCTGATAGTCTAATAATGAAAGTCACTAGCCGCAAGTTCGAGGGAGCGCCGATCATGAGCCAGCACAATGCCCGCAGCCGTTTTGCTGCGTTGCGTGCGCAACTGCGGCTCCCGGTCGTCTGCGCGCCCATGTTCCTCGTCTCGGGCCCGGAACTGGTCATTGCCCCGTGCCGCGCCGGCATCGTGGGTGCTTTTCCGGCGCCGAATGCACGGACGATCGACGTTCTCGAGGAATGGCTCGATCGCATCTCGCGCGCGCTCAAGAACCTTAAGAACAGCGGTCCCTCGCACGCCACCGGCACCTGGGCATTGAACCTCGTGACCCACCGAACCTACCAAAGGCTCGCCGCCGAGCTCGAGCTGGTGCGGAAGTATCGCCCCCCGATCGTGATCACCGCGCTCGGCGGCCCGGCGCCGGTCATCGAGGCGGTCCACGAGTATGGCGGGCTCGTGATAGCAGACGTCAACAGCGTGGAACTGGCCCGCAAAGCGGCTTCGCACGACATCGACGGGCTCGCCCTGGTCGCGGCCGGGGCAGGGGGGCACACCGGGCCGATGGCGGGGTTCGCCTTCGTCCCGGCCGTTCGCGAGTTTTTCGACGGCATGGTGATCCTGGCCGGTGCCATTGGGGATGGGCGGGCCGTACGTGCAGCCGAAGTCCTCGGTGCCGACCTGTGCTACATGGGCACCCGCTTCATCGCGACCGAGGAAAGCATGGCATTCGAACGGTACAAGCAGATGGTGATCGATGCGACGTTCTCCGACCTCGTCATGACCGATGCCTTTACCGGCGCCAATGCCTATTACCTTCGCCCGAGCATCGTGGCCGCGGGGCGCGACCCCGACAACCTGGAATCGAAGGGAGCGGTGGACCTCACCGGATCGGAAGGGAAGGTGAAAGCCTGGAAGGACATCTGGTCGGCCGGGCAGGGGGTGGGCACCGTGCATCGCATCGAGTCGGTGGCGTCGGTAGTGGACCGACTCGAAGCGGAATATCGCGAAGCCTGCGCCTTGCCTTGAAGCCGCCCCGGGCCACCGGCGCTTTGTGTCCGCGTCTACCCAAGCCGCGGCGCGGAGCTCAGGTCGCGCGGCGAGACTGCGCGGCGCGGATATCCTCGCCGTGCGCCCAGGTGGCATGCGTCCCGCTGCAGATGCGCTGCGGCAACATGATCCGGCACACCGGTCCGCCCTCGATGTCCTTCGCGTCCAGCAGGACACATTCGGATCGATCCTCGATCATGTCGGTGACGAACGTCAGGATGTAACCGTCGTCTTCTTCCGTGGCGCCGATGCGCGGCGCAAACGCCGGTTCGCTGCCGTAGCGTTCGGGGCCGAACGCAACCGCCTGCGTGCCGCCCGTGTCGAAATCGTGGCGGGTGAGGCCGGAGAACAGGAACCAGCCCGGCTTGGAAACGGCGCTGTAGAGGTAGCGATTGCGCTGTCCCCCGCGGCGCTGGTTGATGGTACCGAATTCCAGCGTGCGGTCGTCCAGCCGCTCTTCTTTCGTCTGCCCGGTTTGCAGGTTGAAGCGCCAACGATGCAGGCGTGGGCGCAACAGTTCCTGGTCCAGGTAGGCCATCATGCGTTCCAGCTCCGGCGGTGCACCCTCGTACCTTCCCGGAACCGGGTTCTCCTGGAAGTAGCCGTCGAGCACGACTTCGTCGCCGTCTTCCCACGCGTTCATCCAATGCAGCACGTAGGTGGGTTCGGCTTCGAACCACTTCACCGAATCCGGGCTGCCGTAGCGCGGCAGGATGCCGAAGCGCGAAGGGATGTCGCGATAGAACCGCGTGGCATGGATGCCTCGCTCGAGCAGGTCCGGGTCCCAGAACACGGGCAGGTCGTTCAGGATGGTGTAGTTTTGCGAGAAGGCGATGTCATGCGGCAGCCGCGGACCCGGAAGCTCCACGGGTATGTAGTGTTTCAGTCGGCCGTCAGGGGCGACTACGCCGTAGTGCAGGTAAGGGGCGTAGGTGCCGTAGTTGAAGAACAGCAGCTCGCCGGTGTTCTCGTCCAGTTTCGGGTGCGCGGAGATGCCGTCCAGCGGCACCCAGGGCGCGATGCCGTGCTGCTCGAGCGTGTACGGATCCAGCCGGTAGGCATCGCCGCACTGGTAGAAGGTCGAGAGGATCGTGCCGGCGTGCACGATCACGTCGGTGGACGACGAATCTTTCAGCCCTCCGTGCGCGCCGAACCCGGGCCGCAACGACTTCTTCGGGTTCTCCATGAGCCCCGCCCAGAGCGAATGGCCCACCTCCTGTTCCGCCACGAATCCCTTGGTCCTGACGAAGCGGTTGCGATATTCGGCCTTGCCGTCGGCAAAGCTGATGGCATGGATCATGCCGTCCCCTTCGAAAGGATGGTAACGGCCAATGGGTTCGTGCACCTGGTTCTCCGTGTTGCGCACGTAGACGCCGTCGATGTCGCGCGGAATCTCGCCGATCACCTCCATGTCGGTAGCGTCATACTCGTCGTAGTTGGGCGTCCATGCGCCGTTCAGGTAGGGATGCTGGCTCGGCTTCAGCGTGGACTTGACGCGGTTCACCAGTTTTGCGCTCATGGCAGGCGATCCTCCGGTTCCGCTTCGTTACCACCGGGATCGGCAGCGCGGGACTGATGTCGACCGGTGTCCGGATTCCGGACGTGCAGCATGGCGGCCATCTGTTTCTCGACGAACGCCGGGTCGCGCGCAATGGATGCGCGCACTTTCACTGCGAAGGCGTCGGTATCGACTTCCGGAATGTTCTTCTCGATTGCCCGGATAGCGGCTTTTGCGACGGTCGCCGGCGGTTCCTTCGCCCCTCGAACGTGCGAGGCCATGCGCGTATCCACGGAGCCGACGATCAGGCAGCTCACCTGCGTGCCCTGGGCCGCCAGTTCCGCCCGCAGGTTCGTAGACAGCGCGCGAGCCGCAAACTTCGAGGGCGAGTAGCCGCCCATGGCGGGGACCGCGAGGATGGCGGCGGCTGACAGCACGTTCACCACGGCGCCGCCGCCGTTCGCCGCCAGCACCGGCGCGAAGCAGCGGCACATGGACAGCACGCCGAAGTAGTTCACCTCCATTTCTTCCCGGGCGCCGGACAGGTCCGGCGCTTCGAGCAGCCTCCGGTTGACGAAAGCGCCGGCATTGTTCACGAGGATGGACGTGTCCCCGCAGTGCCCGGCGGCTGCCCTGACCTGTTCTTCGTTGGTCACGTCGAGCACCACTTCGACGGCCTTGCCGGGGAACTCCCGTTCGAGGTGCGCCGCTCCGCCCGGCGTGCGGGAGCCGACGTACACGCGTTCGGCTCCGGCGCGCAGGAACTCGCGAACGAAGGCCTCACCGATGCCGCGGTTGCCTCCGGTCACCAGGGCCGTGCTGCTTGCGAGTTTCATCAGGTGTTCAATCGGAGTCAGTCTTGTTGTGAAAGTTACCATCCGGACCCTACCCGTGGCAAGCGCATGTCTGGCAACCGGCTATCCAGTGTGGTTCACTTATGCAAGTAAGAAGAAACCTGGACCGGAGACCAAGCCGCATGAGCAAGTTCGAACAGATCGAGACGCTCGTGGCCGCCAGTTTGAGCGGTGACGAAGAGACCTTCCTGGCGGGGCTGCACGACGACATCGTGTATCACTATCACGTCGGTTCCCGGGCGCTGGAAGGCAAGGAGTGGGTTCGGAAGTTCCTGCACAAGTACCGCGAATTCGCGCGCGACGTGAAGTGGCGCATCGACCGGTATGCGGAAACCGCGGACGAGGTGTTCGTCGAGGGTTACGAGGAGTACTTCGATACCCGCACGAACCAGGTATTCGCGCATCCGTACATGGGAATTTTCGAGTTCAAGGACGGCAAGATCATCGGCTGGCGCGATTACTTCGAGATGAACACGCTCAAAGAGTGAGCCGGAGAAGGAGCCCTCGCCATGACTGATGCGACGACCGGGAAGGCATCACAGGATGCCCGTTCCGACAGTGACCCGCTCGCCGTCGCGCGGCGTTTCGTCGACGCCCTGAATGCGTGCGATGTGGATGCCGTCCGGGAAATCTATGCTCCCGATGTACGGATCTGGCACTGCTTCGACAAGCGGACGCAGACCGTGGAGAAGAACATCGAGATGCTGACGTTTCTGCACCGGCGGCTGAACAACCTGAACTACGACGTCCTCAGGGTCATCCCGGTTCCGGGTGGTTACGTGCAACAGCATGTGCTGCGCGGTGAGCTTCCCGGCGGCGAGCCGTTCGGGCTGCACGCTTGCGCCATCGTCTCCGTCGAGAACGGTCGCATCGTCACGCTCGAAGAGTACCTGGATACCGGGCAGGCGCGTCCGTTGTATGCGTCGTCCTAGGGGCGGGCGCCAACCGCGCGCGCTGGCTCGTTGCAAACCGCCTCTCAGGCGCTTTCCGGGCCGCCCGGTTCGAAGACCAGCTTGCCGAGCGCCTTGCGCCCCGTGAGCGTCTCGAATGCCTCGCGGTACTGGTCGAACCGGAAGCTTTTCGTGACCAGCGGCGCGATAGCGCCTCGCGCATGCATATCGAACAGCTCGCGGACGTTCTGCTCGTGCGCTGCCGGATCCCGCCTGGCCCAGGCGCCGTAGAAGACGCCCACGATCGAGTTGTTCTTCAGCAGTGGCAGGTTCAGCGGGATGCGCGGGATGTCCCCCGCCGCGAACCCGATCACCAGGAAACGGCCGTTCCAGCCGGTGGCGCGCAGCGCCGGTTCCGAGAGGTCTCCGCCAACCGGATCGAACACCACGTCCGCACCCTCGCCGCCGGTAATGCGTTTGGCTTCTTCCTTCAGGTCCGATGCCGTGTAGTTGATACCCTCATGCGCGCCCGCTCGGGCCGCGACCTCGAGTTTCTCCCCGGCTGACGCGGCGGCGATCACGCGGGCGCCCATCGCCCGGCCGAGGTCCACCGCCGCCAGCCCGACGCCACCGGCGGCGCCCAGCACCAAAAGCTGCTCGCCTGCCTGCAGGCGCGCGCATTGCTTCAGCGCATAGTAGGCGGTGCCGTAGGTGATGAGGAAGCCGGCACCCACGCGGAACGGCATCGATTCCGGCAGCCGGATCACTTCGGACTCCGGCCTGACGATCCGCTCGGCGAACGCGCCGTGCGCGCGGCCTGCCGTGACGACCCGCTCACAGGGTGAGAGATGTTGCACGTCGGGCCCGACTTCGATAACGATACCTGCTGCTTCGCTCCCCGGAATGAAAGGAAACTCTGGTCGGATCTGGTACTTACCCTGGATCATCAGGGTATCGGGGAAGTTCAGGCCGGCGGCCCGCACCTCGATCCGGACGTCCCGCGGCCCGAGCTCCGGGTCGTCCAGGTCCATCAGCCGGAGCTTCGCGGCGTCTCCCCAGGCCGTGCATACCAGCGCTTTCATTGGTTCGTTCCTCCTCGTTACCGGCTTGCAACGGTACCGGTTTGAAGCTAGTCTAATTATGCAAGCAGACCCGCCGCAACGGGTCGCCAAAGAAACAGGTTGCTGGTCGCTTGCACCAGCGGACAGTGGGGGACAATCATGAATCGCACGCTCCGCAATGCCCGTTCCATCCTTTTGCCGCCCCTGGGCGCGACGCTTGCGGGAGCGGGTATAGCCCTCCTGGCGGCTGCCCCGTCGACGGCCTACGCCCAGACCGCAAGTGACGGCACCCTGGAGGAAATCATCGTAACGGCGCAGCGCCGCGAGCAGAACCTCCAGAGCACGCCGGTCGCCATTTCGGCCTATTCAGGCGACGTCATCGAAAACAACCGCATCTTCAGCGCCACCGACCTGGCAGCGTACTCGTCGTCGCTGTCAATGACCGCCGGCACGCCGCTCGACCAGGAAATGAACATCCGCGGCGTGACGAACACGCGACTGGATTCGCCGACCGCCGACCCCTCGGTCGGCCTGTTCTTCGACGACATCTATATCGGCCGCACCGGCGACATGAACGTCGACTTCTACGACATCGGCCGCATTGAAGTCATCCGCGGCCCACAGGGCGTGCTGCTCGGCAAAAACGTCGTTGGCGGCGCGCTGAGCGTCTACCCGCGCCTGCCGACCTTCGAGAACTCAGGCGAGATCATGGTCTCGACGGGCAGCTACGATGCCTTCGAGGCGTCCGGCTGGATCAACGGCGGCCTGACCGACGAGCTGGCGGGACGCTTCTCGTTCCAGTCCCGCACGCGTGACGGGTACGCTTACGACGTGCTCAACGATCGCGAGCTGGAGAACCTCGATTCCCGGCAGTTCCGGGCGCAGCTCGCGTATGAACCGGGCGACAGCAACTTCCGCGCTCGCCTGTCGGTGGACTACAACAAGGACTCCAGCAACGGCATTGCAACCGTGGTGGAATCCGACGGCCTGCCGGTGAGCGCCGCCAATTCCACGTTCCGCCCGTGGAGCGCCCTGCGCGCGTTCCTCGGCCTGACCGACCCGCGCGTCACGACGCCTGAATACTCCCGGTACGCCGGTGAGGACTTCGACCGCCAGCAGTACTTTCATCGCGAAGGCGAGGGCATTGGTCTCTACATGGACTGGGATTTCGAGGGCGCCACCCTGTCCTCCATTACCGGTTACCGCGGCGTCCGGTCCGGCCTGCTGTATGACCAGTCCGGAGCCGGCCCCGACCTGTTCGACAACGGCCTGAACGACTTCGCCGAGTTCATGGCATTCGCGGCCACGCGCGATTTGGGTCTTGGCGCGATCCTGCTGTTCTCGGAGCCGGTCCGCGAAGATACCGAGGTCCGGCAGATCAGCCAGGAAATCCGGCTGACCTCGAACAACGGCGGCGCCCTCGACTGGATCGTCGGTGCGTACTACAAGCACGACAAAGTGGACAAGCTGGACCGCTTCTTCGGGGAGAGCATCACCGGCGCCTTGCCGACGCTGAGTGGCGAAAGCCACTGGGACAACCGCGGCGAGCTCGATTCGCTGGCCGCATTCGCACAGGTGGGCTACCAGTTCAACGACGCGTGGCGACTCGCGATCGGAGGCCGGTACACGAGAGACGAGAAGAGCGGCTTCGTCGACGGCATCGCCGTGGCCACAGGTGACCGGTTTACGCCGGGAGACACGGCTCCGCTGACGCCGCTGGCCAGCCCGTTCTCGGTCAGCTACGGCGATTCCTGGAGCGAGTTCACTCCGCAGGGAATCCTGGAGTTCCAGCCGAACGAAAGCTGGTATTTTTACGGCAGCGTTTCCACCGGCTTCAAGGGCGGCGGCTATGAAGATACGCCGGCCAACGGGGTCGCCGCGGGAATTGCCTACGACCCTGAGCTCGTGACGAACTACGAAGTGGGCTTCAAGTCCACCTTGCTCGAGCAGCGCCTGCGCCTGAACGTCACCGCTTTCTTCATGGACTACCAGGACCTGCAGGTGCAGCAGACCAACCAGGATTGCCTGTGCAACATCACGGACAACGCTTCCGACGCTGAAATCCAGGGCATCGAGGCGGAACTGCACTGGCTGGTGAGTCCGGACTTCCTGGTGTTCGCTTCCGGTTCCATGCTGGACACCGAGTACGTCGATTTCGTCGAGAACAGCGGCGTCGACAGCTCCGGTAACAAGTTACAACGCACACCCGAGAACCAGTTCAGTGCGGGCTTCGACTGGAGCGTCGGCCCCGGCAAGCTCAAGGACGCGCTGAGCTGGAACGTGATGTACAGTTGGCAGGACGAGTTTTACTGGCAGCCGGCGAACACCAACCTCGAGGACGCTTATGGCCTGTGGAACACGCGCCTGACGTACCTGGAGCCGGATGCGAGCTGGTCCGTTTCCGTATGGGTCAAGAACGCCACGGATGAGCTGTACAGGACCAACACGATTCCGCTTTTCGGCGAGCTCGCCGGCCAGTACGGCGCTCCCCGCACCTATGGTATCGACCTGCGGCTCCAGTTCTGACGAGGCGCGTTCGCGTCGCGCGCGGGCCTCGCCGGGCGCGACGCGAATCCACCGCCAGCACGACGCGGGCCGGGCGATGAAGACTCCGGCCCTGCCTCGCTCGCTTCTTGCAGGTAAGCGGCCATGAAGGAGCCTGCAAAGGCGCCCCATCCTCCCTGGATGCGCACGGCACGGCCCGAGCGCGACGATTGCGTCCTGCCGTTCATGCTGCAACGGAATGCACGGTTGGCAGCGGACCGCGAGCAATTCTGCTTTGCCGACGGCCGGACCTGGACCTGCGCCGAGACGCTGGACTGCACGCGCCGCACCGCCGCGTACTTTCGGGAGCAGGGCATCGGCCCCGGCGACTTCGTGCTGGCGTGGCTGCCAAACGGCCCGGACATGCTTCGCGTATGGTTCGCCGCCAACTGGCTGGGCGCGGTGTTCGTGCCGATGAACCTGGATTACCGCGGCTCGATCCTGCGGCATGCCATCGTCGAGTCCAGCGCACGCGTATTGGTGGCGCATCCGCGGCTGGTCGAGCGTCTCGATCTCCTCGAGGACCTGCCCCTGGAACGCGTGCTCAGCGTGAACGGGGCCGCCGAACTGGCGAATCACGCCATCCCCGTGATCGAGACTTCCCTCGCGGACGGTTCGGGCGAGGTCGCCGAACCCGCCGACCTGAACGCGTGGGACCTGCAGATGGTCATCTTTACATCCGGCACTACGGGCCCGTCCAAAGGCGTGATGTGTCCCTACCTGCACATGTGGACCACCGGTCATGCCACCTACGGCTACCTCGACGAGAGCGACTGCATGCTGGTGGAACTGCCGGCTTTTCATGTCGGCGGCGTGGCTCCGGTGATGGCGGGGCTGGCCGCGCGCTGCCGTATCGCAATCTACCCGGGCTTCAGGACGGACGAGTTCTGGCAGCGCATCGAAGCCCGCGGCGCTACCACGACATCGGGCCTGATCGGCTCGATGGCGAGCTTCCTCGACAAGTCGCCGGCGCGCAAGGACGACGCGAACAATTCACTGCGCATGATCACGCTGATGCTGAACCGGCAGGCCATGGACGTGGCCCGCCGCTTCGGATTCAGCTACGTCTCGGGCTTCAACATGACCGAGCTATCGGGACCCCTGGTCACCGAGATCGACTGTGCCGTGCCCGGCAGTCTCGGCCGCCCGCGGGACGGCTGCGAATGCCGCGTGGTGGACGATCACGATTACGAGTGCCCGCCCGGCGTGGCTGGCGAGCTCGTCGTGCGGATGGACCAGCCGTGGACCTGCAGCATGGGCTACCTGAATCGTCCGCAAGCCACCGCGGACGCCTGGCGCAACGGCTGGTTCCATACCGGGGATCTCGTGCGATGCGACGAGGAAGGGAACTTCTTTTTTGTCGACCGGAAAAAAGATGCGGTCCGCCGGCGCGGGGAGAATGTCTCGTCCATCGAAGTCGAAGCGGAGGTGATCGGCCACCCGTCTATCGCGGAAGCTGCCATCGTGGGTATCGCGAGCGAGCACGGCGACCAGGAAATCCTGGCCGCAATCGTTCCGCGGTCCGGCGCGAGCGTGGACCTGCCGGCTCTCGTCGGCTACCTGGCCCCGCGCATGCCGCACTACATGGTGCCGCGGTATTTCCGGGTTATGGATGCGCTGCCCCGAACGCCGACGAACAAGGTCAGGAAAATCGAAATCCGCGAGGAGGGCGTTACCCCCGATACCTGGGACCGTGAAGCGGCGAACCTGCGGCTACGCCGTACGCATCTCGACTGACGCAGCGATTGACGGCGCGCATCCGGGCGCCTTGCAACGCGCCGGGTTTACGCATCCTTTATTGCGTCACGTGCCGGGTCGCGGTACAGGCGCACGTCGTGCGCGATCACGCGCCGGTTGCAGGCATCGCAACGCACTTCCCCTTGCAGGTGCTGCTTGCACGGCTTGTGAGTCAGGATCATGGGCGGCCCGGAGCCGTCGCCGCACCACGCGTCACCCCACTGCAGCAGGGCGACAAAAAACGGGAACAGCGCCAGCCCCTTCTCCGACAAGTGGTAGTCGAAGCGCAGCGGCCGTTCGGAATAGGGGACTGCGAGGAATACGCCTTCCCGGGTGAGGAACTTGAGCCGATCGGCCAGCACGTTCGTGGCGACCGGCAGCTCGGCATGGAACTGGTCGAAGCGGGTGATCCCGTGGTATGCCAGCGCGATCAGGTTGGCGGTCCAGCGATCGCCAATCAGGTGGATGAGGTTCTTGTAGGCGGCACGGCCGCCCGGCACATCCTGGATCGACTTCGACGAACGCCGCCGCACCTTCTTCTGGCGCAGGTCCTGGCGTGCACCTGGGCCGTCGGAAAACGAGATATCGGATGCGAGCACTTCGCGATCGCAATGCGTGCAGGCCATGATCGGGTGGAAGACCTCACCGCACAGCACGTGGACGAGATCGATCGCATCCATTTCGGGTTCGCGGAAGAACCGGCGTTCCCAGGCCAGCGCCATCAGCGCGGTGTCGTAGAGGTCCACCGACTTCCGGGTCATGTGGTACGAGGGGCGCCGGGGATTGCCGTCCGGGAAACGCCGCCGAAGGCAGTCCACCGATTCCAGCCATTTCAGCCGGTCGGCCAGGACGCCGCGCGAGATTCCTGTCGCCTCAAGCAACTCGCCGAAGGAGTGCATGCCCCACAAAACGTCCCCTATGATCAGCAGTGACCATTTGTCGCCCACCTGGTCGAGCGCCCGATTGATCGAGCTCGCACGGGTCCTCATCGCATTCTGCGCAGGCGTCCGTTCAACCGGCTTTTTTGGAGTAGCGGGGCTCACGGGCCCACGATAACAAAAACTCGGGCCAGTATTGCATAAAAGGACTTGAATGCCGCTCGCGGGCCCGCTAACCTGACATTACTCACTTTCATAAATGAACTTACGTGATCGCAATTTCCCCTGAGCGTTGCGAAGAGTACCGCCGGCGCGGCTGGTGGGGTGACGTCCTGTTGCATGACCTGCTCGCCCGGCGGGCCGTGGACGCGCGCGACAGGCTTGCGGTTGCCGATCCGGCGAATCGCGCGCACCTCGTCGGCGGAGATCCCCTGAGGTTGAGTTTCACCGACCTGGACCGGGCCGCCGTGAACCTGGCGGCCGATTTCCTGGAGCGGGGTGTCGGGGCCGACGATGTCCTGCTCGTGCAACTTCCCAATATCGTCGAGCTGGTGGTGCTGTACTTTGCCGCCAGCCGGATCGGCGCGGCACTGTCGCCCATCCCGGTGCAGTTCGGCGCCCATGAAATCCGCCTTGCCGTGGAGCAACTCGATCCGGTCGCCATCCTCACGGTACCCGAGCTCAAAAGCGTGGCGCTGGCGGAAATCGCGGCGAAGGCGGTCGACGCTGCGGTTCCGGTGTGGACTTTCGCCGGCGGCCGAGGTGGCGCGGATTTTGCGATCGATGTCGCCGCGAACCCGCGCAAGGCCGCCGCGGTGGCGGCGCACGAAGGCGCTCATCCGCCGAACGCCGACCGCATCCTGACGATCTGCTGGACCTCGGGTACCACCGGCACGCCGAAGGGCGTTCCCCGGTCCCACAACATGTGGATGGCCACCGCCCGGACCAGTTCGGAAGCGGGCCAGTACCGCTCCGGTGACCGGCTGCTGAACCCGTTCCCGCTGGTCAACATGGCCGCGCTGGGCGGGTTTGTCGTCCCATTCGTGCTGCACGGCTGCTCGTTGGTGCTGCATCACCCGTTCGATCCCGCCGTGTTCTCGAAACAACTGCAGGATGAACAGATTACGTTCACGATCGTGCCCCCGGCGATGTTGAACCAGATCGCCCGCTCGCCGGATTCGTGGAACCACTTCGACCTGCCGCACCTGCGTCGCATCGGGTCGGGATCGGCGCCGCTTTCGCCGTGGATGATCGAAGTCTTCGACAAGCGCTTCGGCAAGCCCATCGTCAATTTTTACGGGTCGAACGAGGGCATCAGCCTGAGTTCCACGCCGGAGACGGCGCCGGAGCCGGAAGTGCGTGCGTGCATGTTCCCGCGGCTGGGTTGCGAGGGCATGCCCTGGACCGGTGACACCCACGAGATGGTGCGGAACCGGGTGGTCCGGGTCGGCACCGAGGAAGAGATCACGGAACCGGGCGAGCCCGGTGAGCTGTTGTTCGCGGGACCGACCGTGTTCGACGGCTATCTCGGCGGGAACAACCCGGAGGTGTTCACCTCCGACGGCTGGTTTCGCACCGGCGACCTGGTGGAACTCTGCGGCGATCCGCCGAATTACTATCGCATCGTCGGCCGCTGCAAGGACATCATCAATCGAGCCGGCATAAAGATTTCGCCGGTCGAGATCGACGTGCTGCTGGAAGGTCATCCCGACGTCGTCGAAGGTGCGGTGTGCGCGTATCCGGACGACATCATGGGCGAGCGCGCCTGTGCCTGCATCGTCGTCGCGGAGGGCAAAGAGGCGCCTTCGTTGGACGCCATCAATGCCTACCTGGCGGAACAGGGCCTGGCCCGGTTCAAGTTGCCGGAGCGCCTGTTCGTGCTGGATCGGTTGCCGCGCAACCCGCTCGGCAAGGTGCAGCGCCGTGAACTGGAATCGATGGTCAAGGACAGCGGGTGAAACGAGTGGACAAGGTGTACGTACTGGGCGGAGCCCAGACCGACTTCGCACGCAACTGGGCCCGCGAAGGCAAGGGCGCCTATGAGCTTTTCAAAGAAGCGCTGACGGCAGCCGTGGACAACGTCGGCATCGATCCGGAGCGCATCCAGTCGGGCCATGTCGGCAACTTCGTTGGCGACCTGTTCGCGCGCCAGGGATTGATCAACGGCTGGTTCGCCCACGTTTATCCGGCACTGAACGGTATCCCGACCGCGCGTCACGAAGCGGCCTGTGCATCGGGCTCGGTGGCCGTGCTCTCGGCGATGAACGAGATCCTGGCCGGGCACGTCGAGGTCTCGGCCGTGGTCGGCCTGGAGCTGATGCGCAACGTCCCGGGCGCCACCGCCGCCGATTACCTGGGCGCGGCCACCTGGCACGGCCGGGAAGCCACCGATTGCCAGTATCCCTGGCCGCACATGTTCGACCGCATACTCGACGAGTACGACGCCCGGCATGGCGTGAATACCGATCACCTGAAGGTCATTGCACGCACGAACTACGAAAATGCGCGCCTCAATCCCAACGCGCAGTCGCGCAACTGGCACTTTACCCAGGCGAGCTACACCGACGACGACGAGGCCAACCCTCCCATCGAAGGCCGCATCCGCAAGATGGATTGCGGACAGATCACCGACGGCGCCGCCGGCGTGATCCTGGCGAATGAACGGATCGCGCGGGAGTTCGCCGATGCACGCGGGCTCACGCTGTCCGACGTTCCCCGGATCAAGGGCTGGGGGCACACCTCGTCGGCCCTCCTGCTGGAGCGCAAGCTGCAGCTCAGCGCCGGCCAGCCGCTGCTGTTCCCGCATGCGAAGTCGTGCTTCGACCAGGCGCTGCAGCGCGCCGGCATGGACAAGATTACCGACGTTGGCGGCCTCGAAACACACGACTGCTTCACCATCACCGAGTACATGGCCATCGACCACAGCGGTCTCACGCCGCCGGGGGAGAGCTGGAAAGCCATCGAGGAAGGACGGATTGCGCGCGACGGCGACTTCCCGATCAATCCGAGTGGCGGGCTGATCGGCCTGGGTCACCCCGTGGGCGCGACCGGTGTGCGAATGGTGCTCGATTGCGCGAAGCAGGTTACCGGGCAGGCCGGCGACTACCAGGTCGAAGGCATCGAGAACATGATCACGTTCAACGTAGGCGGAAGCACCACCACCTGCGCCAGCTTCGTGATCGGCGTCGGCCAGCATGGCTGAGGCGTACCTGTACGATGCGATCCGTTCACCGCGGACGCGTGCGAAGGATTCGGGCGGCCTGCATCCGTTGACGCCGCTCGCGCTGCTGAAGCACCTCTACCAGGCACTGGACGCGCGTAACCGCATTGACCTGGACGCGCTGGGCGAGGTGGTGCTCGGTTGCGTCACCCAGCATGGCGACCAGGCCGGCAACATCGCGAAAACGTCCACACTGTACGCCGGCTGGCCGGCGCACCTTTCCGGTATCACGGTGAATCGATTCTGCTCGTCGGGCCTGGATGCGGTGAACTTTGCCGCGCTCAAGGTGATGCAGGGCCAGGAAAAGCTGGCGATCGGCGGCGGTATCGAGATGATGTCGCGTGTCCCGATGCTCTCGGATCGCGCCGTCGCGTTCTCGGACGTTGCGACGGCGATGCAAGCGCGAATCCTGATGATGGGCAGCGGCGCGGACCTGATCGCGTCGCTGTACGACGTAACCCGCGAAGAAGCGGACTCAGTGGCGCTGCGGAGCCAGCAGCGCGCGGCGCAAGCGCGCGCAAACGGATGGTTCAGCTCGATCGTCCCGATCAGGGATGCGGAAACAGGCGTCGACGCATCCGCGGATGAATGCATTCGCGCCGAGACCACCATGGAAAGCCTGGCCCGGCTGGAACCGGCTTTCGCGGCACTCGGGGCGCAGGGAGCGGATGCCTTGCAGCTCGAGGCCTTTCCGCACCTGCCGGAGATTCGCCACGTCCACACGGCCGGGAACTCACCGGCGATGTGTGACGGCGCGTCACTGGTGCTGGTAGGCAGTGAAGCGGCGGGCGCGCACCTGAAGACGTCTCCACGGGCGCGTATCGTAACCGCGGCGAACGTGGGCGACGAACCGCTCATGGTGCTTTCCGGCGCCGTCGCCGCCACGAAGAAGCTGATGGAGCGCGAGGGTCTGGCCGAATCGGATGTCGACCTGTTCGAGATCCACGAAGCTTTCGCGGCCAGCATCGTCATGTGCCGGCGCGATCTTGGAATTCCCGATGAAAAGCTCAACGTGAACGGCGGCGTCATCGCCCTCGGTCATCCAATGGGTGCGACCGGCGCGATGATGCTGGGCACGCTGCTGGACGAGCTCGAGCGCCGCGGCCTCAAGCGCGGCATCGTCGCCGCCAGCGGGGCGGCCGGCAGCGGTGCGGCGATGCTGATAGAGCGCTGAACATTCCGGCCGCGTCCCGCCGGTCACGAGCATCTGCAGCAGGTCGTGGACGGCGATGGTAGTCTGGGTCCCGTCGACTACCGGCGTGAACCCGAGAGCAGGGCATGCCGCACGAGGAGCGCATGGGAAAGCGGTTCAACAGGGCCGTACTCAGCAACATTGCAGCGGTGAGTGTACTGCTTGCGGTATTCGCGTTGCCTGCGCTCGCCCGGGACCGGTACTCGACGCTCGATCCCGCACGGGTCGATTTCGTCCTGGGCAGCTTCCAGTTCACGTTGCTGCACGAGCTCGCACACGTCGCGATCGGGGATCTTGGCGTGCCGGTTATCGGTCCGGAGGAGCCCGCGGCCGACTACCTGGCCACCCTGGCGCTGATCCGGCCGGTACGGCCTTCCTCGCTCGATACGGAGCAACGGCACGGGTTCGCCGTGTCGGCGGCTGACGCGTTCCTCGTCATGTGGCAGCTTGCGGAGTCGCAGGGTGTGTCTCCCCCTTACTGGGATGTTCACGGCCTTTCGATCCAGCGCTTCTATATCATTGCGTGCCTGGTGTACGGCAGCGATCCGGAACGCTTCGCCTCGATGCCCGAGCGGGCACAAATGCCGGCACACCTGTCGTCCGGCTGCCCGGCGGAATATGCCCGCGCCCGGAAATCCCTGGAGTGGCTGGTGAGCTTCGGCGAGCGGGAGAATACCGCGCCCTCGAACGCCACGATGTCCGTACGGTATGAGCCGCCGCACAGCCGCACCAGCGAAGGCATTGTGAACGAGATGCGCGGCATCCGGCTCGTGGAACGGACCTTGCGCAGCTTCACGGCTACGGTGCCGCTGGAGGACGATGCGACGGTTGTGCTGCGTGCATGCGGTATTCCGGAAGCCGCGTGGGATGCAAGCAACCGGGAACTGGTGGTGTGCTACGAATTGCTGGACATGTATTACCTGCTGAGCGCGAACCGTCACCGCAACGGGAACGAGACGGCCGGCCCACGCGAGTAGGTGCATGCTTCCACGCGTTTAAACGACCTTAAAAAGTATCCTAAGTGATTGAAATCAAATTCTTTAGACCGGCGGGTTGCTTGTGCCGCGGCCGCTGACGGTTCAGCTCGCCGCAGGGTCCGTGGAAAGCGTCAGCCCGGGATTCGACCCCGGAGCGCATCCGGACCGAGCGTCTCGCCGGCGCCGATAAGCCGACGCGCGGACTCGACCTGGTCCCAGGTGTTCCATAGCAGGACACCCCGCACTTTGCCGTCACGAAGGTAGTACACCACGCCTTTGCGGAATTGCTCCGTCCAGTCCTCGACCACCTCCATGTCCCGGCCGAGCTCGCCGACGGCCTCGTAACCGAGGTCGAAGAGGTCGGAGTAGAAGTACGGCAAGTGCTGGTACTTTTCCGAGCCTCCTGCCATGTTGCGGCCGGCCAGTGCGCCCATGGTGTTGGCATTGTCTTCGTGCTCGACCCGTCGGCGTACGCAGAGGTCCGGGCTGTAGAAATTAGCCGCGTCTCCCGCGGCGTAGATGTCGGGCTGTGACGTGCGCAGGTACTCATCGACGACGATGCCGTTGTCGACGGCAAGCCCGAGCGCCTGGGCGAGGGCGACGTCGGGTTCAATCCCGATGCCCGCGACGACCGCGTCGCATGGCACTTCGTCGCCCGCCGCGGTCCGGACGGTGAATTGCTGCCCGGCAGGCTCGATCGCCGCGACCGTTTGCTGTGCCAGCAGCCTTACGCCTTTATCCTGGTAGTAGGTGTTCAGGAAAGTCGTCAACGCCGGCGGATAGATGCCCGCGCCGATACCCGCACCGGGGAAGATCATGGTCACGGCGCAGCCGTGCGTGGCCAGCGCCGCCGCAATCTCCGGGCCGATGAAGCCGCCTCCGACGACCACAAAGCCGGACTTGCGTTCGGCCAGTGACCGAACGCGCCGGTAGTCCTGCAGTGTGCGAAAGTAAATGACCCCGTCGTCGGCGAATGGCAGGCGCCTCGGGATGCCTCCTGTCGCGAGAAGCAGCTTTTCGTAGCCGTACACATTGCCATGTTGGTCG
>CBFGSB010000009.1:0-37742 GCA_965651325.1 uncultured Chromatiales bacterium
GGAGAACGTGCAGAGCGAGCTGGTATTGCTGTGCGAGTTGCTCCTCGCAGGCCGGTGTGAGGTCCTGCTCGAGAAGATACGCAGGTATCACGACCTCCGCATGGCGATCCTGCCGACGCTGTTTGCCTGGGCCATACGGCAGGATGATTCCTGATCGCTTTCATAATGCGGATGCACCTGCGCAAAGCTGTTGTGCCCCCGGTTCTGAGTGGATTCGGGTTTGGGACAGCGGTTCCGACCTATTTTGTCGGCGCGATCATGGTCGATGGAATAAGTCGGTCACCTCTCGTTAAATATCCGTTGTTTCTCAAGGAATAGATATTGTTGCTTAACTTCGTGCAGTTGCTCTACGTTCGTTGATGCCACGCTGATGTGGCGTTTCAACCATCAACGCGCAAAGGAGAACATCATGAACGACGAAATCGTGATCGAACTGGGTGCCGTTTCCGAAGAGACGAGAGGCAGTGACCAGGCGGGCTTCGAGGGCATCTTGGATCCTGTTCATCAGCCCAAGCAGTAGGAACCCTGCTGCACCATCACGGTTACCGTTCTGGCGGTAACCACCGGTTGCGCAGCCTTTCGGTTGCGCAACCCTTCCGAGCTCGCCGGGTTCATAGCCCACATAACGAAAGTCGAGGGTTAGATATGGAGTCCCTTCAGCTAACCAGGCACAGAGACTGTCGGGGTGCCGAGATGGCGCCTCCTGAACAGCCCGGGCTTGAGGGAATGGCAACATCGTCCTGTTACCTGTCAAAGCACTCTTTCTTCTGCCTTGCTGATAATCAGTACGTCTTCCTCGATCTTCGAAACGATGCCTATTTGTGCCTGGATGGTAGGCACACCGATGATCTTGGAAAACTTCTGGGTGTTCATCAGGCGATTGACATACGCACTCCCGGCAGCGGGCCACATGACGGCAAAGGCACGAGCGAGAGCGCTGCTGTTCAAGTCCTGATACGTAAGGGAATACTCGTTCAGAGCGAGAACCAAGGCAAACCTCCTGTACCAGAGCGCACCATAATGCCTTTGACGAGCACAATGGATAAGGTTGACGGTCACCGAACACGAATCGGCGCGAAGCATGTCTGGCATTTTCTCTCCTCGGCATCTATCGCATCCTTGGAACTTCGGTCCGGCTCTATAGAGCGCAATGTACAGAAGATCGCGGAGCGCAAAGCAGCACAAACAATGAATAGCACAGAGCTGTATTCTGATGCCATTGGCGACCTATTCCAGATATTCCAAACCCTCCGACCAATTTATCCTCGAAGGTACCTGTGCTTGTTCGATTCGCTCGCGTTGCTGCACTTTCTCGCCCGTTATCGCCAGTTTCCGCGCTGGGTATACGGAGTCAAGCTAAAACCCTTTCGCGCCCACTGTTGGGTTCAAGCGGGTGACGTTGTGGTCAACGACATAGTCGATAACGTTCGTGGATACACGCCCATCATGAGCGTTTAAGGAGGCCGCAATGTATCGCTTCATTGCTGTTCGTTGGAGCAGCAACAACCCGGATGGAGCAGCGGCGGCACGAAAGCTTGAGCAGCTGCTTCGATCAAGTTCCCCTGACTGGCAGTGTGTTCTCGATACGCCATGCCTCCTTGTTTTTCATGCGCCGCATCCAGGAGGTGCATATCATGCTTATGCCCTGCAATCTTGCGCAGGTGTTGTTCTCGGGAGGCTTTTTCTCAAAAATTACAAGGAGCACCCCTTTCCACCTGATCCAATATTCGGTGAAAGAGAATCTGTGCTTTTGGTCGAGTCACAAGGGCGTCACCTCGTCGACCATTACTGGGGTCACTACGTGGCGTTCTTGCCTGACCCAGGCAACAGACGGCATTACATTGTCAGAGATCCGACGGGTGGGCTTTGCTGTTTTATTACGAGGTCAGCCGGTCTCGACGTAGTTCTGAGCGACATGGAGGATTGTTATCGACTCGGAATCACACCGTTCACCGTAGATTGGAACCATCTGGCAGCATTCTTCGTACACGATCGATTGGTGACGAGGACGACGGGCTTCAAGGAGGTGACGCAGCTACATGCGGGCGAATGCGCCACTCTTGGGGACGAAAGAACGACTCATGCGTTCTATTGGAATCCGGTTGGTGCCTATGAAGCGGACACATTCGACGATCCACACCAATCGCGAACGGCATTGCGAACGATTGTAAGACACTGCATCAGTGCTTGGGCCTCATGTTACGAAAGCATTGTGCATGAATTATCAGGGGGGCTTGACTCGTCCGTTGTCGCCGCTTGCCTTGGCAGACATATCGTGCGCACGGATGTCCTCTGCTTCAACTACTTTACGGAAACGGCTGAAGGAGACGAGCGGTTGTACGCTCGCCTGGCGGCGCAGCAAGCCCAGCGTGAGCTGGTTGAAGCCGAGGCCCGCGTGTCAGACAAATCGCTTGAGAGCCTCTTGAGTTCATTGAAGGTCGCTACTCCGGCTGTAGTGGGATTCCTTCCGACCGCCGAACTCCTGAAGCGGCGGCTGGTGAATGAGCGACAAGCCGGGGCAATTTTCAGTGGTCAAGGAGGCGATCATCTTTTTCAACAAGGTAAGAACAAGCACATCGCTGCCGAGTACGCTTATCGACATGGGATCCATCCGCTACTTCTCCGGGGCGTAATGGAAACCAGTCGCATGACGAAAGAGTCATTTTGGTCCATAGCCTTTACAGCCATCAAATTTGGGCTGCTACGCCGTTCCTTTGATCCGTATACGGTCTTCCACGCCCCGTCAATTTTGACCGAAGACGCCCGGTCGTCGGTAATGCCAAGGGCCTATGTGCATCCTTGGGTTGAGAATGCAAGCCGGCTACCCTCGAGCAAAATCCGACAAGTCCTGGATATAGTAGACTGCCAACCGTTCTACCAACGGCCCTGTCCTGCTGCTGAACAGATCCACCCTCTCATTTCCCTACCAATTATCGAACAGTGCCTGCAGATCCCAACTTACCTGCTCGCTCACCATGGGCGAGATCGCGGCCTGCTTCGTGAAGCCTTCGAAGGGGAAGTGCCAGCACGGATAGTCTACAGGCAGTCGAAGAGCAGCACCGCAAGTTACTTCGCGGGTATTCTTCACAAAAATATCCAGTTCCTTCGAGAGTATCTTCTTGACGGAGCACTCGTGCGAAGCGGTTTACTCGACCGACGCGGGTTAGAGAAGAAGCTGTCTGAGCGAGAGTTGATAATTGGTAACGAACCCCACGCAATATTGAATGCAGCCAGAGCCGAGAAGTGGTTGCAGACGTGGACCGATGCGGGAAATCGCACGACCGCCTGACATGGGCTGCCTCCGTCGGCAAGCGGAAACGGAAACACGCAGGTCCGATCAACCTCATTGGGCGATCGCCCTTCGCTTGCTCTGGCACGCGACAGACATTCGTCTGAAAGCACTAATGGTATTAGCACTCATCCTAGTGCTGTTGTCGTCGGCACTGATCTCACTATCGCCTCTGCTTCTGAAATACCTCGTTGATAATCTCACCGCCACCGAAACATTCGACGGTATGCATTTGACCGTTATGTTGCTCGCTTTCGGATACGCTGGAAGCCAGTGGCTCGCTCGAACGCTTGGCGAGTTCCAGCTATTAGTAACTGGCCGGGCAAACCAGAAGCTGTATCGACGCCTCAGCTTGAAATTGTGCAAACATGTGATGGCGTTACCTTTGAGCTTTCATCTTAGCCACAGTACCGGAGCGCTTAGCCAAACCCTCACGAACGGTCTCCTTGGATACCGCATTATTGTCCAGCATCTTATCTTGACGATCCTGCCAGTCATATTGGAACTTGCCGTAATGAGCACCGTTCTTATAGAACTTGGCCATTCGTCGTTCCTTGCTGTCATCGGAGCGTCGCTCATATGCTACGCAATCGCGTTTGTCGTTGGTGCTGCAAGGTTGGCCACGCCCGCTCGTGCCGCGTCGGCGGCGCATATCACTGCCAACTCCATACTCACGGACAGCATCGTTAACTACGAAACGATCAAGTCATTTTGTGCCGAACGGGATGTTAACAAGCGCATCGACAGCGCGTTCGAAGTCACAGAGGGACACTGGAGTCGATTCTTTCGCCGTAAGGCCTTCAATGGCGTTATTGTGGCCGCCATTTTTGCATTGTCACTGGGCGCGTCCGTATACCTCGCTGCGCTCGAGGTTACGCATGGTCGCATGAACCTCGGTAGCTTCGTACTGGTCAACACTTATATGCTGCAGCTTTTCCGTCCTCTCGAAATGCTGGGCTTCGCTTTTCTGGATGCTGCTCAAGGTACAGCGTTCATAGAAAAAATGGTTGATCTTCTTCAGAAGGATCTGGAGTCCGGCCCTTTTCGTAGTAACAAGCGGCTCCCGCCCGGGCCGGGGGACCTGATTTTCAATGACGTATCCTTCTCCTATAGCGAAGAGTGCCCAGTGCTGCGCGATGTTAGTTTCGAGGTACCCGCCGGGCGGACCGTCGCACTCGTCGGAGAGAGCGGCGCTGGAAAATCCTCCATCATCAGGCTTCTCGCGCGCTTCTGGGAACCGGACAGCGGATGCATTCTGCTCGACAGCACACCAATCTCGGACGTATCGGCATCGAGCCTCCGAAGGAACTTAGCAATAGTTCCCCAGGACGCGGTGCTGTTCAATGACTCCATTGCCTACAATATCGCTGTCGGGCGTTCCGATTGCACCGCGGAACAAATCATCGAAGCAGCAAAACTTGCCCGTATCCACGACTTCATCGTATCGCAACCGAAAGGCTACGATACCCTCGTGGGCGAAAGAGGACTGAAGTTATCGGGCGGCGAGAGGCAACGTATAGCAATTGCCCGGGCCGCGCTAAAGAGACCACGGATTTTCGTGTTTGACGAGGCAACGTCATCTCTTGATTCGAGAACCGAGCATGAAATTGTCCAGAATCTTCGCGAGGCTGCGCGAGGAACGACGACGTTGGTGATTGCGCACCGCTTGTCTACCGTCGTCAACGCAGACGAGATCCTCGTGCTTGAGCATGGCAAGATCGTCGAGCGGGGCAGCCATGCAGCTCTGCTCGGTTGCAATGGTATTTATCGCTCCATGTGGGCAACGCAGAATCGAGACAATGGAAGCCGTTACGCAACGGCTAGATGATCGACAAGTGGCCCGCCGCTGCGTGAAAGCTCGTGTCAGTAGGTGCTGTTATTTCCCTGCACTGCCAACCAACACCGCTCGTTGCGCTGCATCGCTGTCGTAGACTGCCCCGGCTTGGACGGTGTACCTCAATGACAGCGTATTGAGTATACCGGCAAGCGGATTTTCATCCAGAACAAGAAGATCGGCGATTTTTCCCGGCTCCAACGAGCCGATCTCTTCCTGCAACCCGAGTTTCTCGGCATTGCCCATTGTGGCCGCGCGAAGTATGTCGTCAATCGGCATGCCGCCCTTCGATAGAAACCACATCTCCTGATGCAGCCTTAAGCCCGGCATGTTGTGGCCGCTCACGGCAACATGCACGCCTGAGTTTGCAGCCATCGCAGCTTGCTTAGCAGCGCGGCTAACTCGATGGACCGAGTATGGCACACCGGTGCTCTCTGCATCAGATTCGAGTCCGTCGCAACTCGACGATTTCATATCCTTCAAGTGGTCGTACTCGCGCGGGCGCTTTTCGCGAAGATCATTCCAAAAATAGCATTCCGTGTCTTTGTAACCACCCACACTTCCGCTCGATAGCACGATGTTCGGCGCCCAAACATAGCCACTACGCCTCAACAACTCGCGCACGTCCTTATAAAATGGAATCTGGATGTGTGGGTGATCTCCCCCTGTGTAGCCGTCAACGACCCGCGTTAGCATGCCGTTGAGACTTTGCAGATGCGACGAGATCCCCAAGTTCAATTGATGCGCGGCCATAGACAACCACTGCTGTTGCTGTCTGGTTGGGGTGTTGTATTCCTTCAGTACCGAAACTCCTAACTCCTCATGCTGCATCACTGCCGCCAGCGTCTTGGAGTATGTGGTGAGTTGATCCCAGGGATATCCAACCGCTCCAGTCGCCGACTGCGACCAGCGAGGGCCCAGAATGCGCCCGGCACGCTGTAAATCCGCCGTCGCCGGGGAGCCGTCATTCGCAGGCCCGCCCGGTTCCCATGCCGTCGTCACTCCGTACTGGATTGCACTGTAGTCATTGAAGTTCGGATTCGGCAGTTTGAATGAAGACAGCCCGATCGCGCCGCCACTCCCGCCGATACGATGATAGTGCGTATCGACCAGCCCAGGGATGATCGTTTCTCCGGCCGCGTCGACGACAATCGCGTCGGGCGGAATCCCCACCTCATTCGTCCGTCCAATAGCAGTAATGCGTTGACCCTTCAGCACGATTGTCCCGGGCTCGATCACTGATCCGGCACCTTCCTCACCGGACATGGTAATCAGGCGAGCACCGGTAAACGCTATCGGTTGCTTCGCCATCGGCCTTCGAAAGGGGACCGTGATTCGAAGTGACTCCAGGTCGTCACGATTCAGTGTGTGGCGATACACGTTACGCCCAAAGCCAAATGTCATCTGGGTCGGTCGACTCCAGTTGACGTAGTAGCCCCCGCCTGCGCTGACCCGTCGCGCCTCTGATGCCAACGTTGATACGCGATTCCGTCGGGCACCTGCATTAAACGGGACAACCCAAACAGTGCCGTCTCGACGCGTAAGCGCCACATTCCGCAGGTCCGGTGAAGGCGTAATGCCACCCACTTCAGAGGTTCCGATCGCAAGCGTTCGTTGTGCCTGGCCGTCGAGACGTGCGGTATCGAGAACGATCATCTTTCTCGACCGAGGATAGCTAAAGAGAAGGTTCCGGCCGGCTGTATCGAAACCTACAAAGCGCGCGTATATGAACCAACTCGAAGGTTCGCTGGACAGGGGAGCCGATGCCACGTGATGGAACGTCCCATTGGTGACGGATGTCCAGCCAAATGCTGCCACGGAACCGCTTCCACTGTCCTTCTCCCTAATTAATGCAATCTTCTGGCCATCCGGCGACCATTGAGGTAACAAATAGACTTCGTTCGCACCTGCCAGGATTGGCCGCGGTGCTCCGCCGTCCGAACTCACCACCATCAATCGACTAATCCATGTACGGCCTGCTGATTCTGTAAAGCTGACATAGGCAATTGCGCTACCGTCGGGTGAAAGCGCCGGCATGTATCCGAAATCAGAGGGGCCCGTTAGTCGCCGCATCTCGCCTGTGCACAGTTCCATAATCCAGACATGTCCGACCGCAGCAAATACTAGCCTGCGCCCATCACGCGATAGCACCGGCCAGCGGATAATCGTCGCCTCATCGGCCTCACGAAGCGTTTTTGCAACTGGCTTGGCCCGCTCCCACACTTTCCGTTCGACCCGCACTCTGAACGGTACGATCTCACTTGTGCCGTGCGCAACATTGACGCGATGGATTTTGCCGCCATGCCAGAAGATCAAATAGACGTCATCGGGTGTAAAAGCGTAGTGCGGTCGCGCACCATCATCTGACGAGTTATACGCGTCGTCAGCGTTCGCTAGCTCAACGAGGGACTTGTCCGACCCGCTTGCCAGATCACAAATTCGAATCTCCGTTCGGCGGTCGTCATACTGGCGAAAGTATGCCAACAGCTCTCCGTCATGCGAGATCTGTGGCATGTACTCGTTGTACGATGCATCTGATGTTGTTATGTCCGTGTAAACCTTCGTTCTGGTATTGAACACGCGCAGACTGACAGTTCTGCGATCCAGTTCCGAATCGCGCCGGGATTGTGCAAAGTACATATTTCCGTCGGATGAAGGGACGGCCGAGAAAATCCTGATGGCTGGTCGGTATACTTCGAAGGTATCTGGATCGAACCAGGGCCGGTCCGGCGCGTCAATCGGTGTCATTGTGCCGGTCACCGGATCGATGGAGTGCGGAATAAACTCCGTATTTCCAGTCGCTGCATCGCCCAGATTTGCCAATAGGCGAGTCCCGTCTCGGGACCAGTTCAAAACTCCAAAGACATGTGAGTCGTTTTGGGTAACTTGGTGCAGCGATCCATCGAGGAGCTCAATCCTCCAGATACTCCTGAACCCTTGCCGGTCACTTATGAAAAAGACGGATTTCCCATCCGGTGAGAAAAGAGGCGCCTGATCCCACGAGCGTCCGCTGGTTACTGGAATAGCTTCCCCTCCTTCAAACGGCAACCGGTAGAGGTCGCCCAACAGATCAAATATCAGCGTACGACCATCCGGTGACACGTCGACACCCATGAAGGTGCCTTCAGTCGTGTTGAACGAAATGAAGCGGGACGGAACATCTGGCGTCGGATACAGCTCCGGTTCCGTTCTTTCCAATGAGATCCAACGCGGCGATTCGACGTAACCCCCAAGCGTCTGCAGGAAGGGTGCGGCAAGCGACACCAACAGAACCGGAACAGTGAAGGCCACCATCAACCAGGGAAAGAACCCTCGGAGAGATGGCGCGCGATCCATCGTGCTCGGGCGCAACCGGCTCACAACTCAGGCGCAGTCTTCGAAAGCTGCAGCGGCAAGCTATATCGAGTTTGACTATTGTGTGCCTCGCATTCCGGCCTACCAATGCTTCGTGGCCTGAATCGACAGAAATCGACCAACACCATTGGCGTTCGTGGGATCGAATGCCAATCCAAAATTATTGACGAACGGCGGATCTTCGCCCAAAAGATTCTGTGCTGTTAACGCCAATTGAGTATCACCGAGCACGCCGCCGTCACCAGTGTTGTAGGTAATCGTAAGATCCACGGTGGTCCATGAGTCGATCGAGCGAGCTGGTTGCTCGTTAACATTATCGAGGTAACCATCAATATAGTTAACGAACCCTGAGACCGACCAATCCTGGTTCTTCCAGGTCAGCGACCCACGCGCCCGAAGATCAACCGGTCTGCCGATGGTATCGACCTCATCCACTAACGGATCTACCGAAAGAAGCGCGCGTTCGAAGTCAAACAAATAGTTGCCGTTCAAGCCGACATCAAACGTTCCCAAGGCCGTATCAAAAGCATAGGCGATCTGTGTATCGATGCCGCTAACTACGGAACGAGACAGGTTGTTGATGCGTCGGTCCATAATGCCGCCGACTGGCGCGGCACCCGACAATATGTCCTCGGTAGGTGTCGGAATCCCGAACGCCGGGTTTAAGTAGTTTGGATCATTCACAATTGCCAAGATTTGCTCTTGTGTTGGCATAGTATTGAGCAGCGACGAGAATCTCGGCTCGAAGCCTTCGGGTAAGCCAAGAAATGGTATGTCGATCCGATTCTCAAACTCGACGGAGAAGAACGTCGTGTCTATGGATAGGCCTCCCTTGGAATGCCATTCCAGACCTAGCGTCCAGGTAGTCGCTTCCTCCGCTTTCAGATCCCCATTCGCGCCTTGCATGATCAGCACAGGAAAGGGTATATCGCAACAGTCGACATAGAACTGCGGTAGATAGCCCCACCTGTTCGTTCCGCTAGCGGTGTTCAGATCAGTCAACTGTGGTGCTCTGAACGAGGTACCCCAAGTCCCTCGCAAGACCAGCGGTTCTACCGGGGACCAAACTAGTCCAATTTTTGGATTGCTACTGCTGCCAAAATCGCTGTAGTTCTCATGACGTCCGGCCAGTGACAGTTCGAGGCGCCGCAGTCCCGGCCGACCATTGTCGGGATCCACTAACGGAAGGAACAACTCGAGGTAGAGGGCCGTGACGTCTCGGCTGTCATCGATCGCTGTCACCATATCCCCATCACCGGAGATCGGAGCGTCAAGGGCCTCTAGCGATTCCTGCCTAAGATCCACTCCAGCCGCAACTCGCACTGCACCCCCCGGCGTATCAAACAGCCTGCCGTCCACGCTGACACTAACAGCGCGAAGTTCGTTCTCAGATCGAAGCAACAGCTCTCGACCGGTGCGGAGCTTGTCGAGCACGGCGGGGTTCGTATGGCTGCCGTCGCCGAACGGGTTAAACGCCAAGGCAGGATCCGTTTGAGTGACAGCCTCAGCGACTGCGTCGAGGTCTACCCGATTATATCCACTCAAGGTCGCTTCGTCCCTGGACCAATTGCCGACCAACTTTGCGTTCCATTCCTCAGTGATCTCGAATTCTGCACCAAGGACCACGCCATATGCGTCAGTTGTGCCAGTATCTGTTCCCGCCCCAAGATCATCGAGAAACGAATAGTTTTGTACAGTCACTGTTGCAAGTCCTGAGCCAGTAGGATCGACGAAATAGGGATTGATCTCAGGTACTTCGATATCTCTAGGCGAAGGATGGTAGGCAACCTCCATATCGCGCGTGGAGGCTCGTACGTCCGCGAACAGTTCGGCAACTCCGAAATTCTGTGAGAGGGAGAAAAACGCGCTATGACGTTCTTGCTTCGGCAGCAAGTCTGAGGCTTCATCGTTAAACTTGTTCAGCGGCGTGGTCGGAATACCGTTGGCGTCAACGGCAAAATCAGCCGCTGTTAACGATGTGCCGTCCTGTCCAGCGGGGATCGCGTAGATCCGCCCCCCTGCCACGATGTTTGCCGGATTGCCGCCGTCCGAGCGAAAGTCGTCGCCGCCGAATCTCCTCAAGTCCTTGCTGGCGGCGAAGCCGCGGTCAACATTGGCCAAGTTGTCGTGCAGGTAGTACTCGTAAGCGAACAGGAAATTGCCCCTGTCCCAAGCCCTGCCCAGTGATTGCGAAAACACGGTTTCTGAAGTATCGCCCCCGCTGTCCGAACCGTACCGAAGGCGCGTTTCTGCGCCGTCGTAGTCGTCCCGCATGACGAAATTTATCACCCCGCCGATCGCATCCGAGCCGTAGATTGCCGATGCGCCGTCAGTCAGCACTTCCACGCGGTCGATCGCGCTCACCGGAATCGCGGAAACATCGGTAAAGCTTGCGCTCCGGCCGCTGGGGCTCATCCGACGGCCGTTGAGCAATACAAGAGTTGAACTTGCCCCCAGACCTCGCAAGTTTACAGAGGTGCCGCCCGCAAAATTGCCCACGTTGCCACCCACCGCCCGTCTATTGAGGTAAGCATTCGTGACGACGTCCTGACTGGCACCAGCACCGAAGTTCTGCGGCAGCTTGTCGAAGATCTGCTCTACCGTGGAGAACCCGGCCCGATCGATCTCGCGGCGTGTGACGGTGATTACCGGGGAGGCGCTTTGCGCCCCCTTGATCCGTGTGCCGGTGACGAGAATCTCCTCCAAGTGCCTGCCTGGATCGTCCAACTCACGATCGCGGCCTTGACCAATTCGCTGCGATCGCGAGTCGCGTCGTTCGAATATGTCCCGATCATCTTCAGCATCAGGAGATGCCGCAAACACCTGCGATCCGAGCGCCAATGGCCCCATCGACGTAGGCACCGCACTGACCTTGATGCCCGACTCCTCCGAATAGCTCGCCGCCAAGCCCGTACCCGCAAGCAAAAGATCCAGCGCTTCCTGAGTGGAGTACGCCCCAACGACCGCGTTCGCCCGAATGCTTTCGAAACCGTCTGAGATGAAAAAGAGTTGAACGCGCGCTTGCCGCGCAAAGTCACTGAGCGCGGCAGGTACAAACTGAGCCGGTATGTCGAAAGCGACGGCATCCTTATTGCCCTGGGACTCTTCTGCGAACACCCGATCCGCGAACGCCAGGGCCGCCAAAGCCGATAACAGCACCAGCAGATGCGTGCCCGAATATAGCCCAAGCGCCCTGCCCGTCCGACCTTGATCCGTCATGTTCTTCTCCCCCGATTTTCAGCTCGCGTGCGAGCTGTCATTGCAGGCAAATGCACTCGCAACTGGAGTACAACATTTGCAGATGGAAACGCCATGGTTGTTTCGGGTTTCCTTGTCGGGAAAGACGTATTGCTACGGTTTTATGACTAGCGGCCTTTGTTGATGATGCTCGATGAGAGATTGGACACAACGGGCAGCATGGCTACCCACGGAAAACTGCCTCGCGAACGGATCAGTTGCGACTCGGCGTGATATGAACCACCCCGGGCCGGATGCGCCGCACGGACACCTGTTCGTTCGAATCGATCAATTCGAGCAGTGTGTCGATGTCTCCCGCCCGGAGATAGCCGGTAACGTGCAATCCCTTTATATCGGGATCTTCGATCGTTATTCGCGTCTCGGTGTAGCGGCTGGCTTCCTCGATGACGTCGGCCAGCGTCGTGCCCCGAAAATCCAGCATGCCGGCCTGCCAGGCCGCCTGGCGGGCGACCTCCTGCGGATCCACGCTCGATACCGACTCGACGGCCTCGCGATATTCCGCTCGCTGGCCTGCAACCAGTCTTTCGCCAACGGATGCCGCGACGGGGGCGGTGCGTCCGGGTGATGGGCTCGCGGGACTTCCGCCTCCCTTATCCACTAACTCGGGCACGTTCGGCAGAACCTGTACGACGCCTTCGGTGACGGTCACCTCAACGGTGTCGCCCTTCAGGTAAACATTGAAAGCGGTGCCTACGGCACGCACCGTTCCGGCGCCGGCTATGACGCTGAATGGCCACTTCGGCGCCTCCGCGATGTCGAAGTGGGCCTCGCCCTCGCGCAGGTGCACGCGCCGACTCCCGGCGTCGTAACGCACGGTTGCTTCGGAGCTCGTGTTGAGGGTCATGACCGAGCCGTCCGGCAACCGGACTTCCCGGTGCTCGCCGATCGCCGTCCGGAAGTCCGCTGCAAATTCCTGGCGAGGTAGAAGAAGGACCAGGACAGCTACCGCGGCAACGCCGGCGGCTGTCGCCAGCGGCAACCAGCGGCGCCGCAGCCGGCGGCGCCATAGCCACTTGGCAACGACGTCGGGGTCCGGGGTATCCGTGGCGAGTTGCCGCACGACGTCCAGTTGCCGCCAGTCGCGCTCGACTTTCTCGAAGGCCGCGGCATTTTCCGGCCGTGCGTCGAGCCAGGCATGAAAGCGCGCCTGCTCGACCTCCGACAGGTCATCGAAGTCCACCAGCCAGCGAAGCGCTTCTTCCTCCGCGACCGCCGCGACGGTGTCAGCCGGACGATTCACGGTTCGCCAGCGGCGCCGGATCGAAACAGCACTGCGCGTCGTTCTCCTTCACCCCTGGCCGCTCCGCTTCGTCCGGCATTCGTCGTTGGGCCGCGCCCGGGTCCGGGTCGTCCCCCGTGTTGAGCGCTCGTAGCTTCTTGAAGCTCTGCGCGACCTGGTCCCGGACCGTGTTGGTCGAGCGTCCGAGCCGCTCCGCGATCTCCCGGCAACTGTAGCCGTAGACCTTCCTCAACACGAAAGCATAGCCCATTCGCTCCGGAAGTTGCGCGATGGCCCGGCACAAGCTCTCGAACTCCCGCTCTGACATGGCCCGTCGCTCGACGGACGGGACATCCTCATCCGGTGGTACATCGCCTTCATCGAGGGAAGCTGCCAGCGGTGCGATCTTTTTTTGGCGGCTGGCGTCGTTCACGAGGTTGCGCATCGTGACGAACAGGAAACTCAGGGGTGCATCAATTTCCTTGCCGTTGCACAGGTAGTGATGCGCCCTGAGGAACGTCTCCTGCACCAGGTCCTCCGCATCGGCACCGCTGCCCACCAGGTGCCTGGCAAAGCGAGCCAGGCGTTCCCGGTGCTCGAGAAACATGGCCTCAGTACGGCGATTCTGGTGCAGCATTCGCTTGTCGGTTGCTGTCAAGTCGTCTCATCCGTGCGGTGGCGTACGACACAAACAGGGCAGCAAATGCAGTGGAATATGAGCGCCTGCCTGCACGATTGCTCTGCATTCCGGCGCCGCAAACGGCCGCGCAGCGCGCGTCGCACGACGGATACGATTCGCCCGTCAGCGTTCCCCCGGCTTGTTCGAAGCCTAGCAGGTCGAGTTAGCGAACGCTACTCATAGTCATCATTTTTATACTGCCGGGCTGCACACGATCGGCGCCGATTACCGGGCGATGTGCGCGTGTAACGATATCCGCACAAGCTGGAAACCTTTGATCACCCGTTCTTTCGCGGCTGCGACGGAGACGCTGCAGTCCTCGGCAATCTGCTCATAGGAGCGCCGGTAGACTTTCCGGAAGACCAGGGCTTGCCGGTACTCGACGGGCAGCCCGGCAATCGCATGGCAAACGTCGGGGAGATTCACCCCGTGAGCGACTGGAGCTGTCGAGAACGTTGCGGCGCGTTCCCTGGCCAGGGCCGCGGCCTGCCGGACCAGCGCCGCTGATTCCGGCAGCCCGGCGGCCTCCGCCTCGGCCTGCAGGAAATCCAGCGCCGCGGCGATCGCCTCGGCAGCCTGCTCCGGCGTTTCCCCGACAGAGGCAGCTTTGCGCATCATGGCGGCATTCTCGTTGCTGGGCCGGCAGGGGGCAATACGAGCCTGGTCGCAGCCGCTCCTCATGAGGGCACCTTCCACAGACTATTGTCTGTTCTGACAATAGTCACCATCGCCTACCGTTGCCGTGTGGCGAAATACACTGCAGCGCGGCATTTCGGCGACATCGTTCGCCGGCGGCGGCGAAAGGCAGGAATGTCACAGGAAACCCTGGCCGCCGAGGCTGCGTGCCACCCTACATACATAAGCCTCGTCGAGCGTGGTTTACGAAACCCGAGCCTGGACACGGTACTCCGGCTCGCCAAGGGTCTTGACTGCCCTGCCTGGAAGCTGGTCCAGGAAACGGAGGCACAGCTTTGATCCCTGCCTTCGTTTACATGCTGCCGCTGCGTTGAATGATGCTTATAGTCCGTGGACTTATAGTCATCCCGGCGGGAAATTCGCGGGATGGCAAGAGTTCCTGCAGATACCGCCGCCCTGCGTGATTTCGGCGAGCGCGTACGCGCCGCCCGAAACGCCGTGAACTGGTCACAGGAGCAGCTTGCCGAGTACGCCGGCATGGATCGCACCACCGTCAGCAAGATAGAGCGGGGTGTCGCGAATCCAACGTTGCTGAAGATCCACCACCTGCTGCTGGCGCTCAAGCTCCGCCACGTCGACCTGTTTCCCGAGGCGCCCCGCATCCCGCACGACGAGCACCGGCCGAAGCCGCCGCCGCCAGCAGCTCCCCGGTACCGCAAATGATACTTATCGTCCGTGGAACCATCGTCATCTCCCCGGATGATTGCCTGGCATGCCATACAGCAGGTCAGAGCAGGCGATATTGCGCGAGTTCGGCGAACGGGTGCGCCGCGCACGCGAGAGCCGTGGCTGGACCCAGGAGGATCTCGCCGCCGAGACCGGACTGGACCGGACGTACATCGGCGGCATCGAGCGCGGGGAACGCAATCTCGCACTACTGAACGTGAACAAGCTGGCGCTGGCGCTCGGGGACGGGTTCGCCGGGTTCCTGCCTTGCCGGCCGGGCAGCCGCCGCAAGCAATAGCGTCCACTTAGTCCTCGACGGCTTCCGGCGGGCCGTCCTTCAGGTCGAAATACGCCATGAACAGGTTCAGGTGACGTGCATCGTGCCGATCGATGCACGCATGACCCTGGTTCAGTTTTTCCTCGACGATTTTCAGAACGGTATCGGCCTGCATGGCGCGGCTGTCGCCGTCGTTCTGCAGCGAGGCCCGAAGTACCCGCGCCAGGTTCAGCGCATCGTCAAGGTGCTGCTCGGCCTGGCGCAGTTCCTGTGCGTGGTCGTTGGCCGCGGAATAGACCTTCGGCCGCGAGTTATACGGGTTCCCGGACGTGAAGTCAGGGATGTAGAACTCCCCTTCCTCGCGGATCCGGTGCAAGTCCGGATCGAAGGCATTCCAGGCGGTCGGGCGCTTAATGGCGTAGACGTTGTGCATTTCCGGTGGCATCGCCTGGTTTCTCCCCTTGTGAAGAGCGAGGCTGGTCCCCGAGGCTGTCCTCCAAGGCGGCCTCACTGTTGCAGTTTTAATGTTCTGTACGACTCGTGAGACACTAGCATGGGAAAGACGGGTGCGCAACTTGTGATATTTTGTCCCGGTTGTCGGACACTCGAGGATCCAGTATGGCGAAGGCCAGGCCCTCGCTCGATACGTTCGGGCAGTTAATTGTCGAAAAGCGCGGCTCGGTCGGCGTGCGAGCCGCGGCGAAAGAAATCGGCATCAGTGCCGCGACGCTGTCGCGAGTGGAAAATGGCTACCTCCCGGACCTGCAGAATTTCCGCCTGATCTGCCAGTGGCTCGGCGTCGATCCCAACCAGATCCTCGGATTCCCCTCGTCGCGGGAAGCCCGCGACGACGAAATTCGCGCCAGCGTTCACTTTCGGAAAGAAAAGACGACGTCTCCCGAGACGGCTGCGGCCCTCGCAAAAATGATTCTCCACGTACAGCGCGCGCTCGCCGCGCAGGAGCGGGACTAGTGTTGCGTTTCCAAAATAGCAAAGTTATTTGCGGACCGGGACACTAGCACGTGCAAAGGGGCTTCAAATCCACGTGCGAGCAGGTATCGAGGAGATATCGCAAACGACTCGGTGTGTCGTTGGACGCCCCGCTTCCATACCGTCGGCTCGCGCAGGAGCTTGGCGTCATTCTCTGGACACCGGCCGAGATTCCGGGCCTCGACAGCGACACCGTTCGACAGCTTGCGGTAACCGGCGCCGGCTCCTGGTCGGCGGTAACCGTAAGGCTCGATGGAAGGCACGCCGTTATCGTCAACAATGCACAAGACCAGGTGCGGATCCCCAGCAACGTCATGCACGAGCTCGCACACATTATTCTCGGCCATTCGGCGTCCAGGGTAGACATCAGCGAGGATGGACACCTCTGGCTCAGCACGTACGGCAACGACCAGGAAAAGGAAGCGGATTGGCTTGCGGCATCCCTGCTCTTGCCGCGCGACGGGCTCCTTCCTTGCTTCTCCCGGCGTCGCAACGTAGAGGCAATTGCCGCGCAGTTCCAGGTCAGCCAGGAACTCGTTCGATGGCGGCTGAACGTCACCGGCGTTGCGCGGCAGGTGAACGGCTACCGCGGCGAAGACTAGCTGCGGCCGGGCGGTTCAGTACCGCGGAGGTCCCCTGTTCCCGGCATCGCTACCTCACCCCCCGAAGAACTCGTGCTGGATCACGATCTTCACCGCGAGGCCGATCAGCACCAGCCCCCCCGCCATCTGCGCACGCGGGCCGATTGCATCGCCCGCCGCCTTGCCCAGCGCCACCCCGGCGACGGCGAACAGGAATCCCGCCCCTGCGAGCACCGCGCAAGCGACGGCGATCCCCTGCTGCAGCCCGGCAAGGGAAGCGCCGGCCGCCGCGGCGTCGATGCTGGTCGCGAACGCGACGACCAGCAGCGAGCCGGCGCCGTTCGACTCGACCGTGTCACCGCCTACGCGGCGGCCGGCGTGGCCTTCCTTCAGCATGTGCAAGCCGACCAGGAGCAGCAGCACGAAGGCCACCCAGTGGTCGAGGTCGCGAAAGACGCTGGTCACGGCCGCGCCCAGGCTCCAGCCGAGGAGCGGCATCAGGCCTTGCGCTGCCCCGAGCGTGAGGCCGGTCACCAGGGCCGTGCGAATCGTGCCACCGGGATTGGCCGCGACGCCGCGACTGAGCGCGACGGCAAAGACATCCATCGAGAGCGCAAGGGCCAGGAGCAACAGGGACATCGGTATCAGGGGCCCGGCGGACAGTTGCCGCGAGGTGACGTATGGTTCATAAACGACGCGCACCATACCAGACGGCTCGCCCGCGGCGGAACGGCTGGTCGTCCGCACCGGAGAATGCCATGCCGAATCCCAGGCGTTTTACCCGCCCGCTCCGGGCGAGCTTCGAGTGGCTGGGCCTGCACGAGCTGCCCGTGCTGCTGGCGATGATCGTGTTGTCCGGGGGCCTTTGGGCATTCGTCGAGGTCGCCGATGAGGTGGTCGAGCGCGAGTCGCTCGGCGTCGACCGGTCGCTGCTGCTGGCCCTGCGCAGCGCCGCGGATCGAAACGACCCGGTGGGGCCGGGCTGGGTCGAGGAAATGGCGCGCGACTTCACGGCGCTCGGTGGCACCGGTGTCCTGTCGCTCATCACGGTCGCCGTTCTGGGCTACCTGCTGCTCGCCGGCCGCGGGCGCACCGCGCTCCTGACCCTGACGGCAGTCGGGGGCGGCCTCCTGATCAGTACGCTGTTGAAGCTCGGCTTCGACCGGCCGCGGCCGGACCTGGTGCCGCACGAATCGATGGTCTATACCGCGAGCTTCCCGAGCGGGCACTCCATGATGGCGGCCGTCACCTACCTGACGCTCGCCGCCATCCTGACGCGCGTGCTCGCGACGCCGCTGCTCAAAGCCTGGGCCCTGCTCGTGGCCGCGTTCGTGACCTTGCTGGTCGGTGTGAGCCGCGTGTACCTCGGCGTGCACTGGCCCACCGACGTGCTCGGCGGTTGGGCGGCCGGTGCCACCTGGGCGGCCTTGTGCTGGCTCGTCGCGCGGCAGCTTCAGCGCCGGCAAGTGGTCGAGCCGGAAGACGCCGGCGCACCGCGGCCTCACGCCTGACGCGACGGATCGTCCATCGGGTCGGCCATCGCTCGCGCGCGCGCCGTCACCACCCCGGGCGGCGAGCTCGTCTGGCGTTCGATGAGGCGCCGGACCTTCGGTTTCCCCGGCCCGCGGTGCAAACTGTTGACCCGGTCCCAGACGATCGCATCGTCATGCGTCGCCCGCTGGCTCTGCCGCACGTACTCGAGCCAGGTCGGGCTGTCGAAGCGCTCGATCCAGAGCTCGGGCTCCTCGAGGTCGCGGAGCAGCGTCCAGTGCCGCGCCCCGTCGCGGCGCCGGATACGCCTTCGATCGCCCATCGCGGCAAGGAACTCGAGCACGTCTTCGTCCGCAATCCGGTATTCAATGGAAATGACGACCGGGCCGCTGCGCTGCTCGATCTCGAGCGCGATCTCCGGCTCGCGCCAGCGGCGCAACAGGTCGAGATTCAGGGCGGCGGTGTCCGGCTGCGCGAATCGCAGCCCCAGGGCGGCGCAGCCGACGAGCACCGCCGCCGAGATCAGCAGCGTTTGCCCGATTCCGATTTCGGCCGTCACGACCCCCGCGCCCCAGGCCCCGCCGGCCATGCCGGCAAAGGTCACCATCTGGTACAGGGAAAGCGCGCGGCCCACCACCCAGCGCGGGGCGGAGGTTTGCACCGTCACGTTGAAGGTCGAGAGCGCAAGCACCCAGCCCGCACCGCTCAGCAACTGCGCCGCCATCGTGACCGGCAGCCAGGAACTGAACGCCGTAACCGTTGCGGCGATGGCATAGCCGACCGCGGAGAGCCGGACAATGACCTCGTTCGACAGGGTCTGCCGCAGCCGGTGGACGAGCAGCGCGCCGCCCACGGCGCCGGCGCCGAAAGACCCCAGCAGCATGCCGTAGGTCACCGAGCCGCCGCCGATGAGGTCCCGCGCGATCAACGGCATGAGCGACATGAGTCCGCTCGCACCGATGCCGAACACGAAGCCGCGCAGCAGGGTCGACTTGAGGTTGGGCGACATCGCGACGTAGCGCATGCCGGCAAGGATGGCCGTCCCGAGCCGCTCGCGCGGCAGGGTTCGCTCCTCGGGCACGAGCTGCCAGCGTGCCAGCACGCCGATGATGCCGAGATAGCTGAACGCGTTAATCGCGAACGCGGCCGCCGCCCCCGCCGCCGCCACGATGAAGCCGCCGACTGCCGGCCCGAGGCTGCGCGCCACGTTGAAGCCCATGCTGTTCAAGGTGACCGCGGTCGGCAGGTCGTGCCGCGGCACCATGTCCGCCACGGAGGCCTGCCATGCCGGCGCGTTGAACGCCGCACCGCAGCCGATGAGAAACGTCAGCGAGAGCAGCAGCCACGGCGTGACCAGTCCGAGGTACGTGGATACCGCGAGGGTCACCGATACCAGCAGCATGAACACCTGGGTGGCGATCATGACCCGCCGCCGGTCGAAGCCGTCGGCGACCGCACCCGCCACCAGCGCGAAGAGGACGATCGGCAACGACGTCGAGGACTGCACCAGCGTCACCATCTCCGCCGAGTCGGCGATCGACAGCATCATCCACGACGCGCCGACGATCTGGATCAGGCCGCCGAACTGCGAGGCGAGGTTCGCAATCCATACCCTGCGGAAGATCGGATGCCGGAATGGCGACAGCGCGCCGTCCCGCGCGACGGCCGCGTGGTTTTTTTGGTGTTCGCCCAATTTCGGTCCAGATCCGGTCAGCCTGAAGCTGAGCAGATTTGCTCTGGCAAATCAATCGTGAGCGGCTGCCGGTCGCTGTCGCTCAGCCCACGCGGACCGAGAGCATCGACACGGATCCCCCGTCGACACCTTCCACCGGGAAGCTGACCGGTTCGTCGCCCTGCCGCAGTGCGAGCACGTATAGCAGCGGCAGGTAATGCTCGGGGGTCGGGACGGACATGGCCGCGTCGCGGCCGAGCGTGTCGTAGTCGATCAGCGGTGCATGGTCGCCCGCCAGCATCAACTCCCGTGCGCGTCGCTCGAACGCGCTCGCCCATTCGTAGGGCTCGGGTACGTGCCGCCCCCAGCCGTAGGTGTGCAGGTTGTGCACCAGGTTACCGCTGCCGGCAATGAGAATGCCCTCCTCGCGCAGCGGCGCCAGCAGCCCGGCCATCTCGTAATGCGCGGCATTCGACAGGGTCTCGTTGATGCTGAGCTGCACCACCGGGACATCGGCGTCTGGCCAGGCGTGGTACAGCACGGACCAGGTGCCGTGATCGAGTCCCCAGTCGTCGGCGAGCCGGACCGCCGCCGGCGCGAGCAGGTCTCGAACCCGCCGGGCGAGCGCTCCGTCGCCCCGTGCGGGATACTGGCATTGGTAAAGCTCCTTCGGGAAGCCGCCGAAATCGTGGATCGTGCGGGGCTCGTCCATCGCGGTCACGGCGGTTTCCTCCGTGTACCAGTGAGCGGATACCATGAGAATTGCCCGCGGCTTGGGCATGGACTCGCCGATCGCGCGCCAGCCGGAGGTCCAGTCGTTCGACTGGATGGCGTTCATCGGATTGCCATGTCCGAAGAAGAGGACCGGCATTCTGTCAGGCATCGCGACGTACACTTGAGGGGTGGTCATCAACAATAGCACAACGGCCGCGCCCGGCACGGCACGACGCGCCATGAGAATCGCGGCCGCAATCGCCCTCGCAATCCTGCTGTCGGCCGCCGCCCTGGCGCTGGTCGACGTGCTCAATCCGCTGCCCCCGCTCGACGGCCGCAGCCGCTCGGGCGCGCTTACGGACACCGCCGACACCCGCCTCGGGACCGCGATCGAGCCACGCGTCCGGTCCCATCCGGATACTTCCGGGATCTTCCCGCTGGCCGACGGGCGCGACGCGTTCGCTGCGCGCCTGCTGCTCGCGCAAACGGCCGAACGTTCCATCGACATCCAGTACTACATCTGGAACGACGACCTGACCGGGATGCTCCTGTACCGGGCGCTGTGGGACGCGGCGGAGCGCGGCGTGCGCGTGCGCCTGCTGCTCGACGACAACCGCACGCCGGGGCTCGACCCGATACTCGCCACGCTCGACTCGCACCCCGGCATCGAGGTTCGCCTGTTCAACCCGTTCGTCCTGCGCGGCTTTCGCGTGCTCGGCTATACCACGGACTTTGGCCGCCTCAATCGCCGCATGCACAACAAGTCGTTCACCGTGGACAACCAGGCCACGATCATCGGCGGACGCAACATCGGCGACGAGTACTTCGACGCCGCGCCGGAAGGCACCCTGACCTTCGCCGACCTGGACGTGCTCGCCATCGGCCCGGTGGTCGGGGAAGTCTCGGCCGATTTCGACCGGTACTGGGCGAGCCGCTCCGCGTACCCCGCAGACCGCCTGCTGCCGCCCGTGACCGCCGATCCGGGCGCATTGCTCACCGCTCCGCCCGGCACCGAGGAATGGCTCCAGGTCGTCGCGAATACCCGCTTCGTCGAGTCGCTGCTCGCGGGTACCCTCGACTTCGAGTGGGCACCGACACGCATGATCAGCGACGATCCGGCCAAGGGCCTCGGACTGGCACCGCCGGAAACCCTGTTTCCCCAGAGGCTGGCCAGCACTCTTGGCCGGCCTGCGGCCGAGCTCGACCTCGTGTCCCCCTACTTCGTGCCGACCCGTGCGGGCGTGCAGGCGCTCGAGTCCATCGCCGGCCGCGGCGTGCAGGTCAGGATCCTGGTCAATTCACTGGAAGCAACCGACGTCGCGGCCGTGCACTCGGGTTATGCCAAGTGGCGCGGCGAGCTGCTCGCCGCGGGCATCCTGCTGTACGAGATGCCGCTGGTCCGGGGCGATTCGGAACGCGAATACATCGGGCCCTTCGGCAGCTCGGCCTCGAGCGTGCACGCGAAAACGATCGCCGCCGACCGCTCCCGCATCTTCATCGGCTCGTTCAACCTCGACCCGCGTTCGGCCAACCTGAACACCGAGCTCGGCTTCGTCATCGCGAGCCCGGCGCTGGCCGGCCGGCTCGCAACGCTCTTCGATACCACGATCCCGGAAGCCGCCTACGGGGTGCACCTGTCCGACGACGGCGAGCTCTATTGGACGGAGCGGCGAAACGGGGAGCGCATACGCTACGACAGCGAGCCGGGCGCCTCCCTCTGGCGGCGCGCGGCCGTCGAGATCCTCTCATGGCTGCCGATCGACTGGCTGCTGTAGGGGGTCGGTGCCGGGTGCCCCTTCCCCCAGGTGCAGGACGACGTAGCACGCTGCCAGCGCGATCGAGCTGAAGAAAGCCGACGCCGCCGGCATGTGCTCGATCCAGGGCCGCGTATTCCCGGTGAGGCGCTGCAGGAGGATGAACGCCAGCTCGGCGATCAGCACCAGCGACAGAGCGATGGTGACGATCAGCACGAGCCAGCCGGGCAAACGAGCCCAGAACGTTCGGAATACCTCGCGCTGATGACAGCGGCGGGCAAGCACGATGAAGCCGAGGATCGCGGCCACGACGGAGACCGGGATCATGAGCGCCTGCAGGAACAACAAGTCGCGTACGTCTTCGTTGTCGAGCCAGCCAAAAAACGCGGCCACCATCGTCACCGTGCTACTGGCGAGGACGGCCGCGAACGCGATCGTCAGCCACTTGAAGAGAAGCGCATGCATGACGTGTTATTCGAGCAGGCCGAACTTCCAGGATACGACCAGCAAAACGATCAGCAAGACCGAAAAGGCGACACGCCACATCAGCGCGCGGTTGACCTTCGCCGGGTCGTGGTCGCTGGAGGTCATGTGAAACAGCGCGGAGCCAAGGCTAAAGACCACGAGGACGAACACGATCCCGATGAGCAGCTTCACGGCGTCGATCCTAGCATGCTATGCGGCCATGTCCCGGTTCGTCAGGCGCCCTGGCGGGCTTCCTTGATCAGGCGATAGGCCGTGCTGATCTCGCGCGTCCGCTCCTCGGCAATTTCGCGCATGCTCTCCGGCAGCCCCTTACCCGCAAGCTTGTCGGGATGGTTCTGGCTCATCAGGCGCCGGTATTTGCGCTTGATCTCGGCATCGCTGTCCGACGGGCTCACGCCGAGGGCGGCATAGGCGTCGTCGAGTTTCTGGCGGCTTGGCGGGGCCGCTCCCGCGCCCGCGCCCGCGCCCGCGCCAGTACGCAGCATCGCCTCGAGCTGCGCCACGTGCGCCGGGGACAGGCCGAGGCCGCGCGCCATGCGCAGCAGCATCTCGCGCTCGGCAGGGTGCACGCCGCCGTCGGCAGCGATCGCCATGAGCTGCACCTGCAGGAAGATCTGCAGCAGCGGCCCCCGGCCGCGCGACACCTCGCGCAGCTTCGCCACCTCGGCATCGAGGTCGAAGCCGGGCGCTTTGCCGCGATTGAATGCGGCCTTCGCCGATTCGCGCTGTTCCGCCGACAGATGCAGGCGGTCGAACAGCGTTTCGGCAACCTTGATCTCGTCGCGCGTGACCGCGCCGTCGGCCTTGCACAGCGCGCCCATGGCCGCGAAGGTCGAATCGAGGAAGTGCGACTGGATTTGCCCGAGACCGCTGCGGACGACATTTTGCAGCAGCCAGCTAATCCCGTAAGCGAGCGCCACGCCGAGGATGAGCCCGCGAAAGCCGCCGATGGCGTAGCCGAGCGCGGCGGCTATGAAGAAGAGGAACATTTTGCCAGTTTAGTGTTTTGTCGCGCGGGAGCGCCGCGGCACGATCAAAGTGTTCACGAACTCCTGCACGGTCTCGTCGCGCTGGTTCAGCGTCGTGGTCCGCGTCGTGACCAGGCCCTGGCCGGGCCGGGACTGCGAGTCGCGCACCGCCAGGATCTCGACTTCCGCGCGCAGCGTGTCACCGGGGCGCACCGGCCGCGGCCAACGCAGTTCCTTGAGCCCGAGGCCGACCAGGCCGCCCGCGACGCGGAAGTCGCCCTGGGTCAGCAGGCGCATGGTCAGCGCCGCGGTGTGCCAGCCGCTCGCGGCCAGCCCGCCGAAAATCGAATCCTGCGCGGCCGCCTCGTCGAGATGAAAGGGCTGGGGGTCGAATGCGGCGGCAAAGGCCTTGATCCCGGCCGCATCGAGGGTGACACGGCCGGCCCCTTGGAACACCTGGCCGACCTGGAAATCCTCCAGGCAGTAATCCGTCGGATCCGTTTCTTTCCCGCCGCCCATTGGAAGATGATGCCACATCGACCGGGAGCCAAACTGATCGAAATCGGCCATTTGCGGTCCAACCGCTCCCCGATTCTCATCTTGACAAAAAAAGAATGAACGTTCATTCTCCGCGTCCCCCAGCCGGGACTTCCGCGCTGGTCCCAACCCCTGTCGAGTTCATGCCGATGCCGGAATCCTCCCGTCGCTCCTTGTTCGTGCCGTTATGCGCGGCCCTGCTGCTCAGCGCCTGCGGCGAGCCGCCGCCGCCGCCGCAGATGCCGCCGCCGCAGGTCACGGTCGTGACGCTCGATGAACAGCCCGTGCGCCTGACGCGCGAGCTGCCGGGGCGCACCCGTGCCTTCCTCATAGCCGAGGTGCGCCCGCAGGTGGACGGCATCGTCGAGGAGCAGCTCTTCGACGAGGGCGGTCTCGTCGAGGCCGGTGAAGCCCTGTACCAGCTCGACGACTCGCAGTACCGGGCAAACTACCAGAGCGCGCAGGCCTCGCTCGCCCGGGCCGAAGCCGCGCTCGAGATCGCGCGCCTGCACGCCGAGCGCACGGCCGAGCTCGTGAAGACCAGCGTCATCAGCAAGCAGGAGCGCGAGAACGCGGTGGCGGCCCTGCACCAGGCGCAGGCCGACGTCGGCGTCGCCGAGGCGGCGTTGGAGAGCAGCGCGGTCGTGCTCGGTTACGCGCGGATCACGGCGCCGATCAGCGGGCGCATCGGCAAATCCACGGTCACCCGCGGCGCGCTGGTCACCGCCAACCAGGCGCAACCGCTCGCAACGGTTCAGCAATTCGACCCGATCTACGTTGATCTCGCGCAATCCAGCAGCGAATTGCTCGCACTGCGCCAGGATCTTGCAAGCGGTCGGCTGACCACCTCCAGCGACATTCCCGTGACCATCTTGCTCGAGAACGGCGAGCGCTACGCGCACCCGGGCACCTTCAAGTTCGCCGATGTCACGGTCGATCCGTCGACCGGCAGCTTTTCCCTGCGCGTCCTCGTGCCCAATCCCGATCACCTGCTGATGCCCGGCATGTACGTGCGGGCCGTCATCACGCCCGCCGTGATACAAAACGCGGTGCTCGCCCCGCAGCAAGGCATCACGCACGACCCGAAAGGCAATGCCACGGCGATGGTCCTGCAGCCGGACGGCACGGTTGCGCGCCGCGAGGTAACGGTGAGCCGCACGATCGGCGACCAGTGGCTGGTGAAGGACGGTCTCGCGGCAGGCGATCGCATCGTCATCGCGGGCCTGCAGAAGATCCAGCCGGGCATGCCGGTCGTGGCCACGGAAGCAGCTGCCAAACCCGCCGCCGAGGGGGCCGGCGCGCGCCCCTCCGCCCCCGAAACCGCTGCCGACGCGGGCCGCCGGTAGAGGCCGGGCACAATGGCGCAATTCTTCATCGGCCGCCCGATCTTCGCGTGGGTGATCGCGATCGTCATCATGATCGCGGGCGTGCTTTCCATCACCCAGCTCCCGATCTCCATGTATCCCTCGATCGCGCCGCCGACCGTGGAGATCAGTGCCTCCTATCCCGGGGCATCGGCCGAGACGGTCGAGGCCTCGGTGACCCAGATCATCGAGCAAAGCATGAAGGGGCTCGACGGCCTCATCTACATGTCGGCCAACAGCTCGTCGAACGGCAACGCTTCGGTCACGCTCACGTTCGACAACGACGTCGACCCCGATATCGCCCAGGTGCAGGTGCAGAACAAGCTGCAGCTCGCGATGCCACTCCTCCCCCAGGAAGTGCAGCGGCAGGGGGTCAGCGTCACCAAGGCGAACACCGGGTTCCTGATGGTCATCGGCTTCGTCTCGCAGGACGGCAGCATGTCGCGCGACGACATCTCCGATTACGTGGCCGCCAACATCGTGGACCCGATCAGCCGTGTCCAGGGCGTCGGTAACGTGCAGGTATTCGGTGCGCAGTACGCGATGCGCATCTGGCTCGACCCGAACAAGCTGGAGGTCTACCGTCTCACGCCGTCCGACATCGTGCGCGCCGTGCAGGCACAGAACCAGCAGGTCACCGTGGGCGCGCTCGGTGCCGCGCCGGCGGTGCCGGGGCAGCAGATCAACGCGACTATCACGGCGCAAAGCCGCCTCCAGACACCGGGAGAGTTCCGCGACATCGTGCTGCGCACCAGCCGCGATGGCTCGGTGCTGACACTCGGTGAAGTGGCGCGCGTGGAGCTCGGCGCCGAAAGCTACGAGTTCATCAGCCGCTACAACCGGCAGCCTTCGAGCGGGTTGGCCGTGATGATGGCAACGGGAGCGAACGCCCTCGAGACCGCCGCCGCCGTGGAGGCGCAAATCGAAGAGATGGCGCCGTTCTTCCCGCAGGGGCTGCAGGCGGTGATTCCGTTCGAGGTCACCCCATTCGTACGCTTGTCCATCGAGAACGTCATCGAGACGCTCATCGAGGCGATCGTGCTCGTGTTCCTGGTCATGTACCTGTTCCTGCAGAACTTCCGGGCCACCCTGATCCCGACCATCGCGGTGCCGGTCGTACTGCTCGGCACGATGGCGGTGCTTTTCGCACTCGGCTTCTCGATCAACATGTTGACGATGTTTGCGTCGGTGCTCGCGATCGGGCTGCTCGTCGACGACGCCATCGTCGTCGTCGAGAACGTCGAACGCGTGATGAGCGAGGAAGGCCTGTCGCCCGTGGAAGCGACGCGCAAGTCGATGCGGCAGATCAGCGGCGCCCTCGTCGCTATCGGGCTCGTGCTGGCCGCCGTGTTCGTGCCGATGGCGTTCCTCGGCGGTGCTACCGGTGTCATCTACCGGCAGTTCTCGGCGACGATCGTCTCCGCGATGGCGTTGTCGGTGCTGGTTGCGCTCATTCTCACGCCGGCGCTGTGCGCGACGATCCTGAAGCCGCTCAAGAAGGGCGAGCACCACGGGGAGAAAGGCTTCTTCCGGTGGTTCAATCGCAATTACGACAGGGTTTCCGGCAAGTACCGCAAGGCGGTGCGCGGCATGATGGCGCGAAGCTGGCGCTTCATGGCGGTGTTCGCCGTGCTGGTCGCGCTGATGGCCGTTCTGTTCCTGAATCGCCCGAGCTCGTTCCTGCCGCCGGAAGACCAGGGCACGCTGTTCGCCATGGTGCAGGGGCCCGTCGGTGCGACCCAGCAGCGCACCATGGAAACCGTGCGGACGGTCGAGGATTATTTCCTGCAGGACGAGGCCGTGGCGTCGCTGTTCACCGTGCAAGGCTTCAGCTTCGCCGGCGGTGCCGGCCAGAACAACGCCATGGCCTTCATCAAGCTCAAGGACTGGAGCGAACGCGAGACGGAAGAACTGGGCGTGGATGCCGTAGCGGGCCGCGCCATGGCGGCGTTGAGCCAGATCCAGGATGCCATGGTGTTTGCCTTCGCACCGCCGGCGATGCCGGAGCTCGGGACGTCTGCCGGTTTCGTCTTTTATCTCAAGGACAATGCAAACGTCGGACACGAAGCACTGCTCGCCGCGCGCAACCAGTTCCTGGGGGCGGCCATGCAGAACCCGCTGCTCGTCAACGTGCGGCCGGCCGGGCAGGAGGATGCTCCGCAGTTCAAGCTGGACGTGGACGTAGAGAAAGCCGGCGCACTCGGGCTGTCCGTCGCGGACATCAACTCGACCCTGTCCGTCGCGTGGGGCGGCCAGTACATCGACGACTTCATCGACCGCGGCCGCGTGAAGCGGGTGTTCATCCGCGCCGATGCGCCGTACCGCATGGTGCCTGAGGACTTCAACCTGTGGTCGGTCAGGAACAACCAGGGGGAGATGGTGCCGTTCTCCGCGTTCGCGAGCTGGCGCTGGGACTTCGGCTCGCCGAGCCTCGCGCGCTACAACGGGGTGCCGGCGATGCAGATCGACGGCGAGGCCGCGCCCGGAGTCAGCTCCGGCGAGGCGATGGCCGAGGTCGAGCGCATCGTGTCGGAGCTACCGCAGGGTATCGGTCTCGAATGGACCGGCCTGTCCTACCAGGAGCGCCTCGCCGGGGCGCAGACACCGCTGCTGTACACGTTGTCGATCCTGATCGTGTTCCTGTGCCTCGCGGCGCTGTACGAAAGCTGGACCATACCGACGTCGGTCATGCTCGTCGCGCCGCTCGGCATTCTCGGGATCGCGATCGCGGCGACCTTGCGCGGCCTCGAGCGTGACGTGTATTTCCAGGTCGCGATGCTCACCACGGTCGGACTGACGAGCAAGAATGCGATCATGATCGTCGCGTTCGCGACGGACTACCTCGAGCAGGGACTCGACCTCGCCTCGGCCACGATGCAGGCGGTGCGGGACCGGCTGCGGCCGATTTTGATGACGTCGCTCGCCTTCGGCATGGGCGTGCTGCCGCTCGCGCTTGCCGATGGTGCCGGTTCGGGTGCGCAGCGGGCGATCGGGACCGGCGTACTGGGCGGCATGATCGGCGGCGCCTTCCTCGGCCTGTTCTTCTCGCCGCTGTTTTTCGTGGTCGTACGGCGGATTTTCAGCCGCCGCGAACGTGCAGCGTGGGTGCAAGCGCCTTCCGGCGCCGCCGGGGGATCCGATGGCACCGCGTGAGCACCTTGCGAAGGCGGAGACGCGGACGCAGCAGCAGCGGGAACGTATTCTCGACGCCGCGCGCTCGTGCTTCGTCAAGCATGGCTTCCACGCCGCGAGCATCGCGAGGATTTCCGAAACGGCCGGCATGAGCCCGGGGCTCATCTACCGCTACTTCGACAGCAAGGACGCCATCATCCGGGCGATCATCGAGCAAGAGCTCGAGCATGCGCGCTCCGAAATCGCCGCGCTCGAGCCCGACAGCGACCTGGCGCCGGTCCTGGAGCAACTGTTTGCCCGCTGGCAGCGCGCCGACTGCGAAATAATGAGCCCCGCGCTGATGCTCGAGATGACCGCGGAGGCGTCCCGCAACCCCGAGATAGCGGACGCGCTGGCGGCCGCGGATCGGGTCACGGGGGCGGACCTGGACGCGTGGCTCGGCAAAGCCGCGGGAAGCGCAGGGAAGGACAGGCGCGAGATCGAGGCACGCTCGTTCCTGCTCCGCTGCCTGCTCAGCGGGCTGGCCATCCGCGCGATCCGCGAGCCGAACCTGGACCCTCGAGTGCTGAGCGACAGCCTGAAGCTGGTTTTCCCGCAGCTTCTCGCATAGCACGGTGTCGATTGCGGGCCGTCCTGAACGACTATCCTGTAACCCAACCACCTTCCCGGGGGAAAAGATGAAATACCTCTGCCTCGTCTACAGCGAAGAAGACAAGCTCCACAGCCTGCCCGAGAGCCCGAAGGACGCCGAATGCCTGGCGTATGACGAGAAGGTGAAGGCGAGCGGCCACTGGGTTGCCGGCGAGGCGCTGCAGCCGGTGCGGACGGCAACCACCGTGCGGGTACGAAACGGCAAGACGTCCGTAACGGACGGTCCGTTTGCCGAGACCAAGGAGCAATTGGCCGGCTTCTGGCTGATCGATGCCCGCGACCTGGACGACGCCATCCAGGTTGCCGCCGGCATTCCTGCCGCGCGCGTCGGCAGTATCGAGGTGCGGCCGCTGCGGCAACTCGAGCCCTGACCCGGCGGCAGCCGTGGGGCGCCGGTTGTCCGGGCAGGATACTTGCGCCATACTGCCCATTGCGTCGGTGCCTGCCGGCTCGAGCTTCCGCCGCCGACCCTCTCGCGACGGAACTTTCCTACACTCGGTTTCCTGAACGCCTGATCGTTCGATCACCAGCGCAGTGCGCGGCCGAACGTGCGTTCGGCTGACCGCAAAGCGGATTTTTGCGTATTCACGAGAACCTGAGGACGATGGATCGGACTTTAACCAACTACGCCGGCAGCAAAAGCAAATCCGGGCAAGCGATTGCCCCGGGCGGGCGCACGTGGAGCGGATCCCCGTGCATCGGGTACTGGATGTTCAACTTCGAGCCGAAATGGGAAGCCGCGTCGAAAGAACTCGACGCCCTGGCCACCGCGTTCCAGCCGGTATACGGGACAAGGACGATCAGCCTGGACCTGAACAAGGGTCCCCGCAAGTGGTTCGGGCCGGACAAACACCTTCCCGCCGCGGTCGGATTGTCCGCCCTGCCCTTGCTCATGCGCACTGCGCGCGCCGTGCCGGTGAACCACATTTTCGCGTCAGCCGGCGAACGCATCCTCGTGCCTCGCCTCGCCAGGCTCGGCAACAGCATCCTCACCGTCACGAAAGGCAGCGCGGCGTTGAGTGCCATTGAAAAGAATGTGCAGGCGCTATCGAGGCTGAGTTATGTCGTCGTCGAGTCCGAGCGCCACTACGAACTGCTCATGCAGCTCGGTCTCGACCCGGAGCGGGTGCGGGTGATCTACCCGGGCGTCGAGCGCGAGCCCTACCGACGTGCTCGCGGCCGCTTCACCATCCTGTTCGCCACCAGCCCCAAGCAGCACGACCTGCTGACGCGCGGCATTTACCTGATCATGAAAGCGGCCGAAAGGTTGCCGTCCGTCCGCTTTCGCCTGGTCTGGAGATGGAATCCGGACGGGGCGCGCCAGCTCATTCGCGAGCGGCGCCTCGAGAACGTCGAGCTCATCGCCGGCTACGTCCAGGACATGAAGGCCCTTTACGACGAGGCACATGCCGTAATTCTTCCGGCGCTCGAGACCGACAGCTTCAAACCGTGCCCGCACAGCGGACTGCACTCACTTGCCCACGGCAAACCGGTGCTCGCCAGCCGCGCGGCGTCGATCGCCGGCATCGTCGAGCGCAAACGATGCGGCGTGGTCTTCCAGCCGACGGCCGAGGGCTTGTGCAAAGCGGTATCGCATCTCTCCGAAAACTACGACGACTACCAGGTGAATACGTACCGCACGCTCGAGGGCACGTTCTCGAAGCGCGGGTTTATCGACCGTTACGGGAAGCTCTACGCTTCGCTGCTATAGCATCCCGGGGACTCACCCGGGCCTGCTCACCGCGTTATCGGCATACAAAGGTGGGCGCCACCGGCCGGTGCGCCCCTGTGCCGACGGAATTGTCATCGCACGGTTGAAGGTCTAGGCTGTACACCTGTTTCAAGGCTTCTTGGGGAAAGGGTTCTGGTCCAGGTCGTGCGTCAACCCGGCGGGCCGATCGCATGACGACCGGGCAGGAAAAACTTCAAGCCCTGGAACGGGAGTCACGCAAGCTCGATCCCGTTCCCGCGGAGCGCCTGCGCCTGCGCGAAGCGGCGAATGCCTATACCGAAGAACTGCTCGCCAGCCTGGACCGGCAGCCCGCCTATCGCCCCGGCTTCGGGAATCCCGCCGGCGCGCTCGCGCAACCGTTCGCTGAAGCGTCAACCGCCATCGAGGACGTGTTCGCGGTGCTCGACGCGGAAGTCGTGTCACCGGGTCTCAACCCCGCATCGCCCCGCTCCTTCGGTTACATCCCCGGCGGCGGTCTTTACCCGTCGGCCCTCGGCGACTTCATCGCGGATGTCACCAACCGCTACGCCGGCGTGTTCTTTGCAGCGCCCGGTGCCGTACGGCTGGAAATGCGGCTGGTCGACTGGCTGGCCGAACTGGTGGGCTACCCCTCAGCGGCGGGCGGCGACCTGACCTCGGGCGGCAGCATCGCCAACCTGAGCGCGATCGTCGCGGCACGCGAAGCGCACGGGGTGCGCGCCGCCGACCTGCCGCGCCGCGTCGTGTATCTCAGCGAACAATGCCACCACTCGATGCACAAGGCCTTGCGGATCGCCGGGCTCGACGAGTGCGTGCAGCGCGTGATCCCCGTGGACGACCGCTGGCGCATGCAGGCGCCGGCACTCGCGGCACGGATCGAAGCCGATCGCGCCGCCGGGTTGCTGCCGTGGTTCGTCGTCGCGACCGGCGGCACGACGGACGTCGGCGCAGTCGATCCCATAGCGGACATCGCAGAGATCGCGGCGGCCGAGGGTCTCTGGCTGCACGTCGACGCGGCCTACGGCGGCGCGTTCCTGCTCACTGAGGACGGGCGTCGCACGCTGGCCGGTATCGAGCGCTCGGATTCCGCGGTGATCGACCCCCACAAGGGCCTGTTCCTGCCGTTCGGCAGCGGGGCGGTGCTCGTGCGCGACCGCGACCGGCTCGCCGCCGCCAACCGCTTCCACGCGAATTACATGCAGGACGCGTTTCGCCCCGACGTCGAACTGTCGCCGGCCGACCTGTCGCCGGAGCTGACCCGGCCGTTCCGGGGATTGCGGCTGTGGCTGCCGCTGAAGCTGTTCGGGCTGGCGCCGTTTCGCGCGGCGCTCGAGGAAAAGCTGCTGCTCGCCCGCTATTTCCACGCGCGCCTGGCCGAGCTACCCGACTGGGAGGTCGGGCCGCCGCCCGACCTGTCGGTAGTCACCTACCGGTACCGGCCGAAGCGCGGCGATCCGGACGAGTTCAACCGTCGGCTGATTGCCGCCGTGCAGGCGGACGGGCGCGTGTTCGTGTCGTCGACACTGCTTGACGGCCGCTTCACGCTGCGGCTGGCCGTGCTGCATTTCCGCACGCATCTCGCCGAGGTGGAACTCGCGTTCGATGTCCTGCAGCACCACGCCCGCAAGCTGGGCGCGGACTAGTTATTTCGTTGCCTAGTGCCGACGCTCGACGCGCTTGCTCGCGGCGCTCAGGGTCATCTCCTCGAGCCAGGAACGTACCGTCATGACATGTTCCTTCTCCTGCTCTAGCGCACGCTGGAACTGCTCCGATACGTCCTTGAGCCCCATCTCGTCCGCCAGGCGGATCAACAGCTCCCATGAGGCGTTGTCGACCAGCTCGAGCTGTAGCAGCATTTCGAGGCACTGCGGCAGCGTGGTCCTCGGGTCGGTGAGCACCTTCTGTATGCCCATCGCCGCGACTCCCGAAACGTCGGCATCGGGCGTCTCCGCTGTCGGGTCGGCGCCCAACGATTCGATGCAGTCGTTCAGGAGCCGGAAGTGCTCCAGCTCCTCGTCGCGAATATGCTGGAGCTCGTCGGTGGTGACGGGCCCTGCCATGTCCTGTTCCTCGGCCACCTCGCACTTGTTGATGACAGCCTCGTAGAGCCGGACGCCGCTGCGCTCGAACGCGAGCCGCTGCCCGAGTTTGTTGAGCAGCACCTCGGGGTTCCGGCCCGTCGCCTTCTTTGCGCCGGACTTCAACGCGCCGCGCAAAGTGGCCGGTAACGGGACGGAACCGACCGGGTCCGCCTCCTCAATGTATTGCCGCTGCAGCGCGGCGATGTTCGGGACTCGCTCGCCGGAATCCACGGTGTATTCCTCCGCACCGCTGATCATGCGCTCGCTGTGTATCGGCGATACGTCAATGCCCGTACGGTTCTTGCCCATTTCTGCATGCTTTGCCATTACTTGCTTACTCCTCGATTCAAGCCGCTTGCGCCTTGTCGCTGGTTAGTGAAGTGCCCGGCCGCCACTGGTAGCTGCCCGCCACCGTGTCGGTCGGCGAGCCTTCGGAGTTCAACGTTTCGCGATAGCGCCGCGTGGCATCCGTTTCCTGCGACCTGTCGACGAACTCCGGACCGGCCGCGCTCAGCTCGACCTCCTCTTCGAGGGTCTGGCGCACGAAGTCGCGCTGGCTCTCGTATGGAATAGGGTCGGGTAGCGCCTCCGGAAGAATCTCCTCCGGGTCGCGCTTCTCATGCTTCTTGAACAGCTCGGCGACGACCTGCAAATGCCCTAGCTCGTACTCCAGGAAGCGCTCCCAGATCGCCTTGATCCGCGGATTCGGCTCCGCCTCCATGCAGCTATAGTAGTTGTAGGCTTCGTTAGCCTCGTAGAGCAGCCATTTCTCGAGCATCGTCTCGCCAGGGTCGATGATCGAGCCGTACTGAGTCACGTGCTGCTCTTCGATCGACGCGATTTCTGCGTAAACCTGGCGCGCCAAAGGGTCGGCGAACGTCGGCCCGATGTTCATGTAGTAGTCCCGCGTCTGGTACTCGCCGGACATGATGGTCAGCGCGTTCATCTTGCTGATCGGCTCGGCCTTCTTGCGGTCGTAATGATCCCGGATGTCGTCGAGCGGATGGCGGTGCTCGATCGACGTCGGCCGCCCCGGAATGATATCGGTGTACGACTGCAGGATATTGTTGGCGTCCTTGCCTTCGACACGGTCCATCAAGGCCGAGTAGCGGTACATGTGATCGAAATCTTCGAGCAATCCGAAGCGGTACACCTGCGCCAGGTAATCGTCGGGTTCCTGCTGCGCAACCGCTGCCGTGACCTCGATCGCAACCTGCTCGTAGCCGATGGTGGTCTCGAGAGGTGAGTGGTCACTGGACAGCAGCCAGTTGATCATGGTTTGCTGGTGATGCTCGACGCGCCGAATGCGGGCAAGCGGCTCACGGAGCTCGCCGTTCATTTGTGCGCAGAGGTGCTGGAAGCGGTTCGCCTGCTGCTCGATGCCGTTCATGAGAATGACCCGCACGCGCGTGAACGCGTCGTCATCCAGCTTGCTGATCGGCTTCTGCACGAGATCGCGCCAGGTGAAGACCTGCTCCTCGAGCGGTGTCCCTCGGGAATCGAAAAGTTTGACAGCCATTGCTCCCTCCTGCCGGGTCGATAGAGTCAAATCGGGGATGTTGCCGCTGTGCAATATCCGTGCCCCTGTTGCGCCAAGGTGACTGGCGGGCACGTGGCGGAACGCCGGGAGATTCTTACCCACGCCGTGTAATTTCTACGCAGCGCCGCGGAACGGGCTCCCACGGGCTTTCGCGGCACGTTCGCTTATACTGCCTCGATGAACAATGGACGATTGGCGATGCGAGTTGGCATGGCGGCGATAGTCGCATGGTGGCTCGCGCTCGGAACGGGCTGCGAGTTCGGTGGCTCCGGCGAAGAACCGTTCGCCGAGGCCGAAGAGCTGATGGCGGCGGATCGCGCATTTGCCGAGGACTCGGCCGCGCGCGGTGCGGCAGCGTGGTCCGAGGTCTGGGCGGACCGGGGCCTGCTGTACGGGGACGGCGATGAGCCCGCGGTCGGGCCGGCGGCTGCCGGCCGCAGCGTGGAGGCATTCGCGGAGGAGGTGCGCCGGGAACCCGCCGAGTCGGGCATGCTGTGGCCGGGGGAACTGGGGTACACGGTGGGGCACTGGTGGATGGCCTCGGACCGTCCGGAGGCGGACGAGGACCGACGCCGCTATCTCACCGTGTGGCAGCACCTCGACGGCGCATGGAAAATCGTGCTCGACCTCACCATCCCGGAGCAGGAGACGAGCAGCTCGGCACGGGCTTTCGATTTCTGGCTGGGCGACTGGGACCTGGACCAGCACATCTGGTCCGGGCGTCGCGGTGAATTCGAGCCGTACCCGGCGGAGAACCGGGTGCGCATGATCGAGGGCGGCGGCGCACTCGTCGAAAGCTTCCATGGGGTCGCACGCCTGTTCTGGCTAGGTATGGACGAACCTGAGCCGATCCGCGGTGTGAGCATCCGCCTGTACTACCCGCAAGCGCTCGAATGGCGCATCTTCCGCATGGACACGCTGGACCCGAAGTTCGGCCTGCCCTTTACCGGCAGCTTCTCCGGCGACGTGGGCGAGTTCCTGCTGACCGAGCGCCCCGCGGGCATCCCGCCGAGCCGTATCCGCTTCGAGCGCAAGCTGGACGGTGCCGTGCATGCGCAGCTCGCGCTGCGCACACCGGACGGGAAGAACTGGCAGCCGCTATGGCATATCGAGTACCAGCGCAACGAGGCGAAGGACTAGAGTCCGGGGCCGATTACCGGTTGCGCTGTTCTCCCAGTCGCCTCTCCCATTCCGCGAGTTCGCTGGCCTGCTCGGCGGACAGCGGCTCACCCCGGCTCACGAGGCAGCGGTAGATCAGGACCTCCTCAGGCCAGTCAGCCAGGCCTGATCGCCCCGCTTCGGCCTCGGCCGTGCGCGCGTCCTCGATGACCCGGTCGCCTTCGGCCCCGCTCCGGGTGGGATCGGGGTGGACGCTCCACGGATCCCGTTCGGTCATCAAGGCGGCCTCGCGCCGGCACTCGTCGACCGCGATCGGCGATGCATCCGGGAACTGCGGCTCGGACGCGCAGGAAAACAGCGCGCCGAGGGAAACCAGCAATGTGAGGAGAGCGGAGCGGTACATCGGCAGGCCCCCTGCGCGATCGGAGGTCATTCAGTGTACAGGATCGCCGCCCGCGCTGAACCCGGGTGCGGCCGGGTGGCACATTGCTTGCAGCGGCATCGCGCATGGCTACGCTGCAGCCCTTCGCGGCGCGCCGCCGCGATGCGCGCCGGAGCGGCCCCGACGAGGAAACTTCCGCACGGCGGCTCCGCCGGCTCGCCTGGCTGCTCGACAACTCGATTCCGCTGCCGGGTGGCTACCGTATCGGCCTTGACGGGCTCATCGGGCTGGTGCCGGGGATCGGCGACGCCGCCGGTGCGCTCGTATCGAGCTACATGGTAGTCGAGGCCGGCCGCCTCGGCGCTTCGAAGGCGCTCCTGCTCAGGATGGCGTTCAACGTGCTGCTCGAGACGCTGATCGGCACGGTCCCCGTTGCCGGCGACCTGTTCGATTTCGCCTACAAGGCGAACCTGCGCAACCTGCACCTGCTCGAGGCACACGCCCGGGATCCGGTAGGGCAACGCAGATCCAACCGGGTCGTGGCCGCGGCGATCATCGTCGGGGTGCTGGCAATCGTGTTCCTCTTCGCCTGGGCCGTTGCCGCGCTGTTCGGCGCATTGTTCGGGGCGCTCGGCGGTTAGCTGTTATCACCGGGGCGGCGCCGGTGCCTTTCGGCGAATGTTCTATACTCGATCGTCGCCATCACGTGGGGCGGCAGGTAACCCAGGGGAGCACGAGATGAGTCATAACAACCACATCGATTATGTCGAGTTTGCAGCCGGCGACCTGAATCGGGCTCGTACGTTCTACGAAGATGCTTTCGGCTGGTCCTTCCAGGAGTGGGGACCGAAGTACATGAGTTTCTCGGGCTCTGGCCTCGAAGGCGGCTTTCGCGGCGGTGAACCGCCGACGGCGGGCAGCACGCTGGTCATCCTCTACGCCGATGACCTCGGCGCAAGCGAGGCGAATGTGGAAGCGGCCGGCGGCGAAATTCTCGAGCGCCACGATTTTCCCGGCGGCCAGCGTTTTCATTTCCGCGATCCGTCCGGCAACGTGCTCGCGGTGTGGACGAAAACGGAAGCTGATTGACCTCGAACGACCGAATCCGACTTCAGTAGGTGAGCGAATAAATAGCCTGCTATCATATAGCTTCCTATCTATATGGAAGCCATCCAATGCAGGCACGCGAGGCATTTGCCAACGAACTGTCGAATGTCGGCCGCCGCTGGCGCACCCGCCTGAATGAGCGACTCAAGCACACCGGCCTGACCCAGGCTCGCTGGAGCACGCTCCTGCT
>CBFGSB010000010.1:0-37452 GCA_965651325.1 uncultured Chromatiales bacterium
TGATGTTCGGCGCCGGCGACAACAGGCGCGGGCGGATGCTCGGGCGGACCGCCGGGCGGATCTCCGGGCGCACACCCGGCAGCGGGCGCGCCCGCGTTTCGGCCGGATCGTCCGTACTCGCGGATCCGTCCGCGCCCGCGGGATCGGACGGCTCGGCGGCGGTACCGACGGACAACAGCAGCAGCGCCGCGAAGCAGGCGCCCCGGCGGATGCACGTGGCAACGGCGCTGCCCGCGCTGGAACGATGGACGCCCATCAGTCGACCACCCCGCATTTCCAGTTGCAGTTCGGTCCGCCGTCGCCGTACAGCTCGGCGGAAACCATGCGCATGAACACCCCGTGATCGTTGGTCAGTGTCGGAGCGCAACTGAGATGAATGTATCGGAGCGAATGGGACGCGGCTTCCAGGCTGCTGCCGGGCGGTATCTCACCGTTCGGGTTATTTACCGTCAGTGTGAGCTCACCGTCACGGTGATAAAGGGAGGCCATGCGGTCGAACCGGAAGTTGCCGGCCGCCGACGTTTCGACACCGGAGTTGCACTTGCTGCCGACCTGCTGTTTGTCGAACTTCATCCGCAGCTCCCAGCCCGATCGCAACCCGGTGGCATAAACCATCCAGGTGCACTTGGTGCCGATAGGCCCGCTGCGAATACGCAACCCGATGTCGCCGCCCACTTCCACCAGGCCAACGGGTATCAGGCCGCTGGTGCCGGGCGAGGTGCCGGAGCACATCCCGATGAGGCTGTAGGGCTCCTCGTCGAAAGCCAGGTACTTCCTCAACTGCCGGGTATCGTTCAGTGGGTACGCCCGGCGTGGATCGGGCGGCGCCGGCTCGAGTGTGACCATCCAGTCGAGCAACGAATAGAATTCTTCGCCGAGCTCGTTGCGTGTCCTGATGGAGAACCGCAGCTGGCAAGTATCGGGGTTGCCGCGTGGAACGAAGCGCCCGGGCGAGAAGAGTACCTCCAGGGCGTGCGCTCCCCGCCACGTGTTGGTCAGCGATTCCTCCGGAGAGTGGTAGGTGCCCTTGTAATCGCAATAGCGCATGTCATTTCTCGAGGTCCAGCGGGTAACGGACACGAGCTCGTTGCCCGGCAGGTCGGCGATAGCCGCCCTGATTCCGAGGTATTCCAGCCCCTGCCGCTGGGGATCCGGCGTCAGGCTGGCGATCCGGGGAGTCATCGCGCGGGCCTGCACGGCAACCGTGGACACCGGAAGCACGACCGTGCGAAGGGGGGTCTTGTTACCCGGCCGGGGAGTGCGCCCGGCGGGTCGCGGTGCGGCGAGCGGGTAGGTCAGTTGCAGCGAGTAAGTGCCCGGGGATGCGCCCTTGCCGGCAATGACGCTCACCATGAGGCGATCGTCCGTCCGGTTGCGGGAAGCGATACGGGTCTTGAAGCCTCGCGCTTCGCGGCCTTCTGGGTCGACGACCTGGGCCGCCGTCACGCGGGCGAGGTCGGTCCCGCTCAATTTCAGCCCGACATAGCCGCCGCCGATATGCAGCACGAACGGTCGCGGCAACGCTATGCGGACATTCGGCACATCGGCAGGTGCAAGCTTCGGCCGCATGACGGTCGGCCGGATTGCCCGGGTATCGCTCGCCGGCTCCTCCTGCGCCTCGACGGTCGCGACCGGCGCACCGCTGAATAGCACGATGACAAACAGGCAAAAGCCGGCTCGAAGCGGCCGGAGCGTTCCACAATCAGGCATCATTGTTCTTGTTCTCCTTCGCAGGCGCCGGCGGCGGCGCACTCGCCGGGTAGCTGCAGCCAATGTCGATGAGCCGGTCGAGATAGGTCCCGGCGCGCCCGCGCAAGCGCGTGCCCGTGCGCCCGTCGCGGCAGTACTCGGCTATCGCAGTGCCCGGTGCCGATTTGGTTGCGAACGCGCCGACCGTCCGCGCCGGTGCGCCCGCTACCCGCGCATCCGCCTGCCAGGGCGCACACAGGATTTCCTGCACGTGGAGCACATAGCCATGGTCGCCCTGCGCGCCGCGGTAACCGACCATCACCTCCCCGGCCTTGCAGTCGAAGGTCTCGAGCGCACCCTCGGTCCCGCCGGCGTACGCGGTGGAGCGGACAGCGGGGCCGAGCAGGCCGCTCGCCTCGACTTTCCGGCAGCGGGCGGCAATGCCTTCCATCCACCAGCCCTGGCGGCCACTGATACCAACCAGCACCTCGTCGGCGCGGCAGGAAAGATTGAACTCGATGCCTTGCGCGGCCGCGCCTCCCCAGCACGCCAGCAGCAGCGCGGCTAGCGCGCCCAACGGCGCGGAAGTTGCCAGGACGTGTCTCATGGGTCCGCAAGTTGCGTCAGCCGCCGCGGCAAGTCCTGAGAAAGTGCTGAGGAAGTCCTGAGAATGGGTTGCCCGCACTCCCGCGGACCTGAAACTCACCGCATATCAGCAGCCTGTAATTGCGAAGCGGATGCTTGCATCGGCCGCCCGCGCCGCCGACACTCGTGCGATGGGGCTGCATGAGGGATTCAGGATCGGGGACTGCGAAGTCCGCGCCGACGACGGGACGGTATCGACCCCTTCCGGCCCCAGGCGCCTCGGGCCGCGGCCGATGGCGGTGCTCCTGGCCCTGGCGGAGCAGCCCGGCAAGGTCTTCAGCCGCGAAGAGTTGATGGCCCGGGTCTGGACCGGGCTGGTCATCTCCGACGAGACCCTCTCCCGCTGCATATCGGACGTCCGCCAGGCGCTCGACGACGATCGCCGGGCGCCGCGCTATATCGAGACACTGGCGCGCCGGGGCTATCGGCTGCTCGTGGAACCATCGCCGGTGGACCCGGGGCCGGAGCAACCCGTGCAGGCCGCGCCGTCCGAAAGCCTGCCGACTGCCGGGAGCAAGCCTGCACTAACCGCGCTGCAAAAGGCCGCGCCGTGGTTGGCTGCCGCGCTCGCCGTGCTGCTTATCGGCGTCGGCTGGTTCACGAGGAGCCCCGAGCCGGTGCCCCCTCCATTGGCGGCGGAGACGCCGCTGGCCGAAAACGGCATCGCGGTGCTGCCGTTCGCCAACCTGAGCGACGACCCGGAGCTCGAGTACTTCAGCGACGGGCTCTCGGAAGAGCTGATTCACCGGCTCTCCGGGGTCGAGGCGCTGGCAGTTGTCGCACGCACGTCCGCGTTTGCCTTCAAGAACACGAACAAGGACGTGCGCGAAATCGGGCGCACGCTCGGAGTCGCCTACGTGCTGGAAGGCAGCGTGCGGCGGCTGGGCGACCGGGTCAGGATCGGCGCCCAGCTCATCGACGTGCAGAACGGCTTCCACCTGTTCAGCCGCGTGTACGAGCGCCCGTTCTCCGACCTGTTCGCGATCCAGGAGCACGTCGCGCTGGAAGTCGGGGCCGCACTGGAACCGCGGCTTACCGGGCTGCTGGAAGGCTTGCAGGCGCCACCCGTGGAGACCGCCCCCGAAGCACTGGAAGCCTACCTGCTCGGCAAACACCTGCAGCGCCGGCACACGGCCGCCGACCTCGAACGGGCGGCGTTCGAATTTCGTCACGCGATCGAGCTGGATCCGGAATTTGCACGCCCGTATGCCGGACTCGCCGAAACGCTGGCGCTGACGAGCCAGTACGCCGGGCGGCCGATCGCCGACACCCGCGACGAGATCGAAGCACTCATCGCGAAGTCGCGGGAGCTCGATCCGCGATCGGCATTGCCGTGGCACGCCCAGGGGTTGCTCGCCTTTTACGAGGACCGGCTGGCCGACGCACTCGACGCCTTCGGTACCGCACAGGAGCTGGACCCGAACGCGATCGGCTCGATCGGCATGCGGGCGTGGACGTTGCGTTCACTCGGCCGCAACCGGGAAGCGCTGGCGGTTACGACGGTGGCGTTGCGGAAAGACCCGATCAATGTGCATACGACCAACGTGCACGCCACCTTGCTGGCTCAGCTCGGCCAGCTCGACGAGTCGGAGCGATGGTTCCGGCGCGCACTCGATGTCAATCCCGGGTACCTGAACGCCTTCTGGGGCCTGGGTTACCTGAAGTGGCTCGCCGGCAAGCACGCCGAGTCGGCCACGTGGTACGAAACGGGTATCGACGCGGGCATCCAACAGGCCGAGGCCTACCTCGAACTGGGCTCGGTACTTCTCGAGATGGGCGATTACGCCAACAGCCGGCAGTGGATCGAAGCCGGCCTCGAGCGCAGCCCGAACCCGGTCGGGCTGCTGGACGCACTCCTCGCCTGGCACCACTACCAGGGCGACTTCGCCGGGCTCGCCGATACCGTGCAAAGCTACGACCACCGCTTTCCGGGTCACGTCGGCATGCCGCCGTATCGCGCCCTCGCGGCGTTGCTGAACGGCGATCCGGAAACGGCGATCCGGGAATACGAGTCGCTGGCCGGGCGGAATTCGCAGCGGCTGCACAGCCACTGGGACATGGCCTTCGGGTACTGGCACGCCCTGCACCTCGCGCATGCGCGACAGCTCGCCGGCCGGACCCGCGCTGCCGCCTTGACTTTGGCGGAAGCCGAAAAACGCCTCGATACCTTCGCCCGGGAAACCGGCTTCCCCGGCATGGTGGCCTACTACCGCGCCGCAATCGCGAGCCTGCGCAACGAGCCCAGGCGCGTGCTCGAGTACCTCGATGCCGCGCGCAAGGCGGGCTGGCGGCGCACCGACCAGGTACGCACGAGCCCGCTGTTCGCGGCCGTCCGGGACGATGCCCGCGTGGACGCATTGCTGGGCGAAGTGCAGCAAGCGCTGAATGCAGAGCGCTTTGCCTACGCGAAGGAACACGGTTCGGCGGCTGCGGCTCCGGCACCGTAGCCGCCTCCGGGAGGTCGGCAGGCCGGCCGCAGCGTGTCCGGCTCGGGTGACCTTGCGCAAGCGTGGGCGCTTTCGCCCGGACCTGTGCGGAGGCTGCCTAGTGTCCGCTGTAGGTTTTCTCGCCGGCCGTGATGCGCAGTGGCAGGCGGTTCTGCTGAGGCGGCAGCGGACAGGTGGCGAACGTGCTGAAAGCACAGGGCGGGTTGTAGGCCTTGTTGAAGTCGATCACGGTGTGCCCGTCCCGGGGCGGCGTGACGTAAAGGTAGCGCCCTGCGCCGTACGTTTCACGGCCCGCCGTCTCATCGTGCAGCATGACGAACCAGTCCGTCGATCCTTCTTCCAGCACCGGGTCGAGGCGGTACTCCTCGCCTTCGAGCTCGAACACCAGTGCGCCCGGCGAAGTCATTTCGGCCTGCATGCCCAGCACGTTCAGGATGGGGATGGACTTTGCCGGTTCGTACGGTACGAGCTCGGCGACCACGCGCCATACGGGGTCGACGGGAAAGTAATCGAGACCGCGAAAGTCGGTGCGCGCGGGGGCCGCGCTGTCTTTCGCGCGTATACCGAGCCTGCCTTCGCGCTCGATGAGATAGAACGTGAGTGTCCCGATGCTGAGCCGCGTCGGATCGCCGCTCGTGTCCGCTGCCAGTGCCAAGGTCGTCACCGGCCGACCCTCGTGCAGCACCTGCACACCCGGTGCGGCGGAAAATGACGCCGTGCCGTCGGCGACGCTGAAGACACCCGCCACGGCCGGCAGGTTTGCGTTGTCCAGGCGCAGGTCCGCTTGCGGTCCACGGCCGAAGCTCTGTTCGCCCGGTTCCAGCCAGATCAGTCCGACGAGCGACAACCAGCCGTCGGGGCCAGTGAGGCTGTCCAGGCGCTCCGCGCGCCAGGTTGCGATTGCGGCGCGGTACTCGGCAGGATCGAGGGGAGCGCTTTGATCGCAGGCAGTCAACAGCAGGGCAAGCAAAAGGAATACGGTACCGGGCTTGCAACAGGTTCCGTTGTTGCAAGCGCGTTGCCCGGCTTCGCCGGGGTGTCGCCCGGCACCAAGGCCGTTTGCCTCATGCTCCATCGGGCCGGAGTGCCTACCGGAGGCTGGCCGCGATCCCGTTCAGCGTTCCGGCCAACCCGGACAGGCGCTTGGTCGTGATGGCATCACCCTGGCCGGCATCGAGATTGGCGGCCAGCGTTTCCAGCCGGTCGGCGAGTCCGGCGTCGTTGCCGCCGTTCCCCAGCCGTTCAGCCGCCCGGTCCAGCGCCTCGCCCAGCTCGGCGACCGTCGCCTCGGGTAAGGTGTCGCTGCGCTGAAGCTGGTCGATGTACGCCCGCGCCACCACCGGCTCGGCCGGCCAGGCCACCTGGAGCTGCTGCTGCGGGTTGAAGCGACCTTCCGGGTACTCCGCCAGGGCGGCCGCGGCGATCTCGTTCTCCGTCAGGTAGTCGCTGGGAGCAAGCGCCAGCACATCGAGGCCGCGCATGGTCTCGGTGCCGTAGATCTTGCCGTTGTACCAGTAGGTCGACCAGTAGCCGCCGAACACCAGCTCCTCCGCGTCGATCGGCCCGCGGTCGAAGTACGCGATCTCGACGGGTTTGGCCGAATCGGTGAAGTCGACCACCGTCAGGCCGCCCTGGTACCAGGCCTGCACGAAGATGTCGCGGCCCGGGACCGGGATGATGGAGCCGTTGTGCGCCACGCAATTTTCCTGTTCCGTCTGCGGCGCCGGCAGCTTGTAATGGCTGCGGAACACGAGCTCGCCGTCGACGATGTCGTAGATGGCGTCCGCACCCCAGGTGAGGGGATCGTAAGCACGGCAACGCGCGCGGGAGCCGCCGCCCCACTCGTCGGTGAACAGGACCTTGGTGCCGTCGTTGTTGAAGGTCGCGGAGTGCCAGTAGGCGAAGCCCTCGTCGACGACCACGTCGATGCGCTTCGGGTGCAACGGGTCGGAGATGTCGAAGATGATGCCGTTGCCCGAGCAGGCACCCGCCGCGATGCCGAGCTCCGGGAACGCGGTGATGTCGTGGCAATGATCGGTGCGGTTCGTTTCCTGCGTGTCCTCGCCGTGGTCGCCGCCGCGCCAGAGGCCCGCCATGATGCCTTTTTCCTCGTCGGCGAAGACGGCCGGGCTGTCGACGATGCGCGCGCTCGCCGGATCGTCGACCGGCACCTCGATGACGTCGACACGGAACAGGGCGGTCCGCTCGTCGCCGGGGATCTCGCCGATGCAGCCCGGAAGCTCTTCCTCCTCGCGCACGGTCGCCGTGCCGGAGACGTACACGATGATGTTGCCGTCCTCGTTCGGCCCGGCGACCACGGAATGCGTGTGGGAGCCGCGGCAGGTCTGGACCGCCCCGACCTGCACCGGGCGGGTCAGGTCGCTGATGTCGAAGATACGCAGCCCGCGGAAGCGCTCGTCGCTGACCTTGTCGCTGACACCCTGCAAGCCGCAATCGAGCCTCCCGCGCGTTTCCTCTACGGACATGAACAGCAGGTCGCCGACGATGGACACGTCGCCCTGGCCGCCGGGGCAGACGACGGAACTCATAAGCGCCGGCACGCCGTCGTCCTGTAGCTCGTAAATGTTGAAGCCGTGATAGTTGCCCGCGACGAGCACGTCGCCCGCGAAAGCCATGTCCGTGTTCGAGAAGCTGAGCAGCGGCGATCGCTGGTGCTGTTCGCCCGGGCGTTCCGCCTCTTCGTCCTCTTCGTCCTTTTCGTCGTCCTCATCGGCCTGCAGCAGGCTCTGCGGCAGCTCCGACGGATTGCGCGGATCGAAAAAGCCCGGCGGCCGCGGCAGGGTCGTGACGAGCTCCATGTTCGAGATCGCCTGTTCGGCATCGTTCAGGCCCGCGGCGAGGTTTACTCGCGAATCGCTGGAGAGGCCGAGCAGGAGCCGGTGCATGCGTTCGATCTCGGCGTTCTGGTCGTTGGTCACGTCGGTCGTGAACTCGAAGAACACCGGGTCGTAAGCCGTGCCCGGCTGCTCCAGCAGCTCCTCGACCATGCGGACGGCGCCCTCGTGATGCGCGATCATCAGCTCCAGGAACATCCGGTCGAAGGCCGCGCCTTCCAGCTCCCCGAGCTCGGCCATCTGTTCGGGCGTGGCCATGCCGGCCATCAGGTGATCCGTGTGCATCCCCTTGTGCTCGGTCGGCCGCGGCACATCCTGGCCGCGTTCACGCAGCCACTTCTGCATGAAGGCGATTTCATCCTTCTGCGACGCGTCGATCCGCCCGGCCACGTCGACGAGCGCGGGCCGGTTCGTGCGATCGGCCACCAGCGCCGCCATTTGCACCGCCTGGTGATGGTGCGGGATCATGTCCTGCATGAAGCGGACGTCCGCCGGTGAGTAGCCGGTGTTGGCGATCTCGGTGGCCTGTTCGGCGCTGAGCGTCCGCGGCGCTTCGCCCGGGGCGCCCGGGTGCACGATAGGCACGTCGTCGGCAAGCGCGGCATGGCTCGCCAGCAACATCGTCGGCAGTACGCCGCAAAGCAGTGTGAAAAAAGCGGAACGGAATGCAGCCACCAGATAGCTCCTGTGTACGGATTATTGTTGCGGCCGCCGGATGTTTACAGGCGAAACCCGGAGCCGGGCACAACCATACCACCAGCATTGGAGCGGCTGAAGAAAAAGGCGGCAGCCGGTCAGGACATGGAACGCATGCCGCCGCCGGCCACCAAGCTTTCTATTGAAACTATCGAGCGGCGCTTTGTGGCCCAGGCTACGTTTTTGCCAGCTTTTCGCTTTGTGCCTGGATGCGCTGCCAGTCCTGCTCCAGCTCCGGTGTCATGGCCTCCCCGAAGTCCTCGGGTCCGACGATCGGCCGGATTTCGATGTCCGAATCTTCATACATCGGGTTCGGGCAGCGCTTCACCCACGCGATCGCCTCCTCCATGGAGTCGACTTTCCACAACCAGTAGCCCGCGACCAGTTCCTTCGTCTCCGCGAAGGGACCGTCGATGACGGTGCGGTTCTTGCCCGAGAAGTGCACGCGTACGCCTGCCGAGCTCGGCTTCAGGCCGTCGCCGCCGAGCATGATGCCCGCTTTCACCAGCTCCTCGTTGTACGCCATCATCTGCGACATCAGCTCCTCGGTGGGCATTTCGCCGGCTTCGGAACCCTCGGTCGCTTTCACGAATACCATGACTTTCATTGCTCGATCTCCTGTTGAACAGCTATGACTGAATGTAGCTGTCCAGTAGTCGAAGCCGGGAGCGGGAAATCGACAGGCCGGGAAACGAATGTTACGGCTGCAGGTCGACCCGGTAGCTCAGCGCAAAAGTGAGGAAATTCGACACTTCCAGGATGTTATCGCCGGTGTAGCGAATCGTGTGCGAGTTGACCCGGTCTACTCCCGCCAGGTAGTCCAGCAGCTCGATCGGGCGGTAGTGCTTGAGGCTCAGCTCCATTTCTACGGGCGTCTCCAGCACCAGCGGCTCGAACTCGCCGATGCGCTCGATGGCGGCGCGCGTCCGGTCGCGGATCACGGCCTGCGCAGCCTCCGGCGTCAGCGTGCGCGCCGATTCGAAGCCCATCGCCCATTTCACGACCGCGCCCTCGACGTCGCCGACAATGACCTGGGTTTCGGCCACCGCGACGTGATCGCCCGACACCATGATGATCGGCACGCCGAAGTGCCCCGCGATCGCGGCGCTCATACCGCCTTCGGACATGGTTGCATTGTTCAGGCGGAACCCGGTGACGTTGGCGCTGGAAAAAGTGTGCGCGCGCACGCCACGCTCGTTGGCGGTGCTCGCGTGATAGCCGAGCAGGATGGCGCCGTCGAAGGTGTCGTCGATGCCGGCCATCATGTTGAGCGGCCGCGGCCAGGAGCGCACGACCATGACGTCATCCGGCAGGCGCTCGATCAGCAGGTTCTGCCCGTTGCCGTGCGCGTCGGCAACCAGGATTTCCGTGGCGCCCGCGGCCCGCGCCGCCTCGATGCAGGCAAGGACCTCGGCCGTCATGAACTCGCGAAAGCGCTGGTATTCGAAGCCGCCCGGCCCGAGCTGCTCGCCGGTAACGACGCCGGCCACGCCTTCCATGTCGGCCGAGATGTAGATCTTCAACGAATCCCTGGCCGGTGACGCTGCGCTCGGCTGCTGCCGGGACACCTCATCCGCTTGCTGGGCCGCAGCGCCGGCGGAGGCCAGGGCCAAGGCCAGCAATGCGAGCCGCGAACGCATCTTCATCTACTTCTCCTCGTCGTCACTCGGCATCACCGGCAAGCGGATCTGCGTCGGGTATTGCGTCGAATGATGCACCGTGTTCGTCGCGACCACACCCTCGGTCTCGTCGTAGTTATTGCCGCCGGTATTCAGGTTCCGCATGTACTGCGGGAACTTGCTCGACGAGATCTCGACGCGGATGCGGTGGCCCTCGCCGAATTCGTAGCTGGTGGACATCGGTGTCGGGTTCAGCTCGTACACTTCGCCCGGCTGCATGAACACTTCATCGTCGTAGCCGTCGCGGTAGCGCGCGCGGAAAATCGTGTCATCGATGTTGTAAGCGGTGCCGTCCGGGTGTACGTCCACCAGTTTCACGGTGAAATCCGTGTCCTTCGCGTCCGACGAGACAAAAAGCTGCGCGCGGACGCTACCGGTAATCTCGAGCGGCTCGTCCAGTGGTTCGCTCGTGTACACCAGCACGTCGGCGCGCGCCTCGATCCCCCGCTGGTCGTAGCTCCCGCCGAGCGAGGCTCCGGCGTTGCAGCATACTCCTCCGCCAAGCGAGGGCACGGGATTCATCGGGTCGTAGGTAAACGTGTCGGAGGCCGCGCCGGTCGGCGGCTCGGTCACGAGACGGCCGTCGCCGAACACACTGTTGGCATCCCCGCCGCTGGCCAGGTACCAGGTCGTCATCTTCGCGGGCGCCGGAGGCCATTCCCCGGACGATTTCCATGCGTTCTCGCCCATGGTGTAGTACTGGACGCGCGGGGTTTGCTCGGTGAACCCGTTGTCGGCGCCTTTCAGGTATCGGTCGAAGAACCCGAACACCTGCTCGTAGAGCGGGAAGGTCGCGTCGCCCACGTTCAGCTCGCCGACGACCAGGTCCTGGTACTCCGGAATGCGATAAAAGCCGCAGTGCAGCGTCGGTGCGACAAGCAGGTACTGCCCTTCGCGCACGGCCTGGTCCGACGCATTCTTGCGCACGTGATTGAACATGGCGAGGTTCGGGCCCTGGCTCACGTCGAACCAGCTATTGAACCAAAACGCCGGCACGCCGAAGTCCTCGTCGTCGTGGTACAGCCCGCCTTTCCGCCACTCGGGGTCGCCCGGCGTGCGCGCCATCAGTTCCTCTGCCGGGCCGGCATTGGCGCCCGCGCTCTCGAGCCAATCGATGGCCGGCAGCGTGCGCAGGTGCTGCTTCCAGTCCACTTCCGGCATGTCCGCGGCAAGGTCGTACATTTTCCGGACTCTCTGCCGCTGTTCCTGCGAGAGGTCTTCCGGGAACTGTGGCCGGATATCCTGCTGCACCCAATACAGCCAGATCGAGAACAGCGTCTGGTGCACGCCGCCCTTGTACCAGTTGCCCTGCTCGTGGAATTCGCCGACGCTGCCAATGCCGGCGCCGGCGGCCATCGGTACCATCGCCTTGTGGTTGGGATGGTCCTGCGCCGCGAGTGCGAGCTGCCATTCCGCGCTGGAGGAACAGCCGAGCGTCCCCACGTTGCCGTCCGACCATTCCCGGTCGGCGATCCAGGAGATCGAGTCGTAGCCGTCCGTCCTGGGATTTCCGAGGAGTTCCCACTCGCCTTCCGAATAATAGCGCCCGCGCTCGTTCTGGACGACGAACGCGTAGCCGCGTTCAATGGCCTCGATGGCCCACTCGAGCTGCACACCGCCGAGCTTGTTGAAGTTGTAGGGCGTCTTGATGAAGATCGTCGGGAACGGGCCTTCGCCGTCCTTCGGCAGGTAGACGTCGGTCGCCAGGCGTACGCCGTCGCGCATGGGCGCCATCAGCATCGTTTCGGCATCCGCGATGGCGTGCAGCCTGGCCTGGTTGTCGTCGTCGTCCGCGTGCGCGGTAATTGCGCAGCACGCAAAGGTCAGGCAGGCGAGCAGCGGACCGGTAAAGCGCTTCCGGTTGAGGTTCTGCAAGGCGGTGCTCCCACTCTTCGAGGTCTTTTCGGTGGGGGAGCATATGTCGTCGGCGCGGCGGCCGTCAAAAACGCGGTACGGGCATTGCCGCCCGTGTGAGGCGATGGAGGAGCCCGCCGGGCGGGCTCCTCCGGCCGCGGGTCAGCTCGCTTCCTTGAGTCGGTAATGATCCATCAGGATCTGGGCCACTTCCGGGCGCGAGAACTCCGGCGGCGGCGCGATCCCGGCGCTCAGCATCTCGCGCACCTTGGTGCCGGACAGGATGATGTAGTCGTCAGGCGTATGGTCGGGCGCTTCCCGCATCATCACGACCCGGTTCAGCTTCTTCGACCAGGCGGTGTGATCGGCCTTGAATATCTCGATTTCGAGCGCACCCGCGGGCACGCGCTCCTCGAAAATCGTCTGCGAATCGAAGGGCCCGTAGAAGCCGCCGGCGCCGGCGTGGTCACGGCCGACGATCAGGTGCGTGGCGCCCATGTTCTGGCGGAACACCGCGTGCAGCAGCGCTTCGCGCGGCCCGGCATACAGCATGTCGAAGCCGTAGCCGTTCACCATGACGGTGTTCTCGGGGAAGTAGACGTCGACCATCTTGCGGATGCAGGCCTCGCGCACCGGCGCGGGCACGTCCCCCGCCTTCAGCTTGCCGAGCAGCATGTGAATGACGATGCCATCGGCCTCGAGCCGCTCGAGCGCCATGCGGCACAGCTCCTCGTGCGCAAGGTGCATCGGGTTGCGCGTCTGGAACGCGACGACCTTGTGCCAGCCGCGCTGCTCGATCTCCTCGCGGATCTCGACGGCGGTCTTGAAGGTGCCCGGGAAGTCGGTTTCGAAATAGCTCAGGTTCAACACCTGGATGTCGCCCGATACGCAGTAGCGGCCGAGCTTGCGGAACACCGCCACACCCGGGTGCGCCGGATCCAGCGTGCCGAAGACTTCCTTCGTGAGAGTGTCCAGCGTCTCATCCTCTACGTCCTCGATGTCCGCGACATCCATGATCGCGATGACGGGTTGCCCGGCGACGTTCGGATCGCGCAACGCGATGCGTTTGGCACCGTTGATGGCGCTGATGTCATCGGTCAGGTTCAGCACCGGCACCGGCCAGAAGAGGTCGTCGGTGGTGTGCAGGCTCTCGGCGACGCACAGCGCGTCCGCGAGGTTCATGAACCCTGTGAGCGGCGTAAAGTAGCCACCGCCGAGCATCACGGCATTGGCTGCCGCCGCGGAGTTCAGGACCAGCGAGGGAAGCTTCTCCGCTTCGGCAAGCAGCGCGCGCCGCTGGTTTTCGTCGGACACGAGGAGGGGATTGAGGGCATTCGCCCCGTGAGGCTTGATCACTGGTGACTCCTTAGATGGCGATCGCGGACTGCTGCTCAACAACGTCGTCCGCACGCGTGAAATGCTGTTTCTTGATGATGTTGTTCTGCAAGAGGTAGTCGATGACAGTCGCCACTTCGTCTTCCAGTGTCATTTCATCCGTCTTCAGGTGGATTTCCGGGTTGACCGGGGGTTCGTACGGGTCGTCGATGCCGGTGAAATTCCGGATCTCGCCGGCGCGAGCCTTCTTGTACAAGCCTTTCGGGTCGCGCTTCTCGGCAGTGCTCAGGGCGCAGTCCACGTGCACCTCGACGAACGGCAGGCCCGCCGCTTCGTGCAGGGCCCGGACCTCGTCCCGATCGGCCTTGTAAGGGCTGATGAAGCTCGAAAGGGAGATCGTGCCGGCGTCGCCGAACAGCTTGGCCACTTCACCGATGCGCCGGATGTTTTCCTTGCGGTCCGCTTCGGAAAAGCCGAGGTTCTTGTTGATCCCCAGGCGCACGTTGTCGCCGTCCAGGCGATATGACAGCTTGCCCATGTTGAAGAGCGCGCGCTCGAGCGCGACCGCAATGGTGCTCTTGCCGCTGCCGGAGAGGCCGGTGAACCAGATCGTGGCGCCCTTCTGGCGCAGGAACTGGTAGCGGTCCTCCCGCGTAACGTCGCCACCGTGCCAGGTGACATTGGTTGCTTTTTGTTCGGCCATGTTCCCTCCTCGCTTCCTTGCTAGTGATCGTTGGCGGCGCGACGAAGTGCCGTCTCGCCGTTGCGGTCGACCTTGCGCCGCTCGGAGAACCCGTGCAGCAAAAGATCGGTGCATTTCTGGATGACGTCGAAGATGTCCAGTTCCGGGTCGCGCACGATGATGTCGCCCCAGGCGTTGCAGATGCCGATCACGGCAAGCGCGGCGAAGTGGCAGTCGATAGTGTCGCGGATGACGCGCTGCCGGATGCCTTCCTCGAACATGCCTTCCAGGAGCTGCCGGTAGCGGCTGCCGAGTTGCTTCAGCACCGTGCGTTTCTCTTCCGGTAGGTAGAGCCGCTCGTCGTTGTAAACTTTGAGGGCCTCGTTCTTTTCCCGGTAGCTCGACAGGTGCGACGTCAGCGTCGCGAGGAGCTTCGCCTCGAACGGCTGGTCACTCGCGGCGATGGACTCCATGCGCTGCACGTAGTCCTCGATGCCGAACAGGCAGACTTCGCCCAGCGCTTCTTCCTTAGAGCTGAAATAGTAATAAAGGCTGCCTTGCTTGATCCCGAGGTGCTCGGCGATGTCCCGGGTGCTGGCCCCGTGGAAGCCCTTTTCCGCGAACACGGCCGCGGCGGAGCGGATCGCCTGCAGCCGCTGCTGCCGGTATCTGGCATTCTCGTGGTCGCGCTTCGCGGTGTCTTTGCGGGCTGACATGGGGCAAAATTCTATAGAGCGATAGAATCCGTGTCAACGCGACTTTATTTTGACGATAAAACAAACGGTTATATGACTCTTTATTCTATGGCCACATTGATGATGCTTGCCTACGTCGACAGGGCAAGGGGGCGCCGGTGCCGGACTGACGGGCCGGTGGCGCGCGGCAGGTATCCCCTGGCATGACGACGGACACGCGGGCCATCCTGGTCGTCGGGCCCGCGTGGGTCGGCGACATGGTCATGGCGAATGCCCTGTTCCGGATGCTTGCGGCACGGGGGCAGGCAGCCATCGACGTGGTGGCGCCGGCGTGGTCGCAGCCGTTGCTCGAGCGCATGCCCGAGGTGCGCCGGAGTTTCCGGCTCGACGCGGGTCACGGAGAGATCGGGCTGGCAACTCGCCGCCGCCTGGCCCGCGAGCTGCGGCAGCGAGGCTATGCGCAGGCGATCGTGCTGCCGCGCTCGTTCAAGGCGGCGCTGGTACCCTGGCTCGCGCGCATTCCGCGGCGAACCGGCATTCGCGGCGAGTTCCGCTACGGGCTCATCAACGACATGCGGGCCGTCGAGTCGACCCGTTCGAAGCCCATGGTCGAACGCCTGTGCGCGCTGGGTCTCGAACCCGGCGAACGCCTGCCGGATCGTTTGCCGAACCCGCGCCTGCGGGTGGACGCGTCGGCGCAACGACGGTTGCTGGAGCGCCTCGGGATTGCCGGGGCGGCGCCCGTGGCGGCGTTATTGCCCGGCGCCGAGCATGGCCCGGCGAAGCGCTGGCCGGCGCGATATTTCGCCGAGCTGGCGCAGCTTTTACGCCATGCCGGGTTTGCCGTCTGGCTGCTCGGCTCGTCGAAGGACCAGCCGACCGGCGAGGAGATCGTGCAAGCGAGCGGCGGTGCCGCGACCAACCTCTGCGGGCGCACGGAACTCGTCGACGCGGTCGACCTGCTGGGGTCCGCGCGCGTGGCGGTGAGCAACGACTCCGGACTGCTGCACATCGCGGCCGCCGTCGGCACGCCGGTGGCGGGGCTCTACGGGTCCAGCAGCCCGAGCTACACGCCGCCGCTCACCGATGAGCGGGAGATTCTTTACCTCGACCTGTATTGCAGCCCCTGCTTCGAGCGGGAATGCCCGCTGGGTCACTTTCGCTGCATGCGGGAAATCACACCGGCGATGGCATTCGAAGCCGCGCTGCGGCTGGCATCTGCAGGCCGATCCGGTCCCGCGGACGCTGCTCGCGAAAGCTGACCCGCCTGTCAAGACTTCTTGACAGGTGGAAGGCCGACGCCTTATCGTGCGGCTCACCGACAAGAAATCCTGACAGGCGGGCACTGCATGGCGGACGACCACGGGGACGAGGAGCGGGTCCATTGGTGGGCCGATTGCACGCCGCATGACTGGCGCAACTTGCGCAGGTTCATGCTGGTGGGCGCGGCGTGGGTGGTGACGTTCGTGGGCGGGAGCTGGCTGCTGCGGGGCGGACTGGCCGACGGGGGATTCATCGCGTGGATCGTGGCGGCCTTGCCCGCCCCGGCGGCGGTTCTCGCCGTGCTGGCCTACGGGCGCTACCTGCGGGAAACGGACGAATTCCAGCGCATGATCCACCTGCAGGCGCTCGCTCTCGGCTTCGGCGGTGGCTGGCTCGCGCTGGCCGGCTGGCGGCTGTTCGAGCTGGCCGGTGCGCCGCGGCTGGATCGGGGAGACGTCCTGCTGGTCGCCAGCATCGTGTTCACGGTCGCGTTGCTATTGGGGCGCCGGCGGTACGCGTGAAGAACCGGCTGCGGGAACTGCGCGCAGCGCGTGGCTGGACGCAGTCGCGGCTGGCAAAAGAGCTCGGGGTGTCGCGCCAGAACGTGAACGCGATCGAGAACCAGAAATGGGACCCGAGCCTCGCGCTCGCTTTTCGGATCGCACGGCTCTTCGGGCTCACCGTAGAGGAAATCTTCACGCCGTAATCCCGACCGGAGGACATACGATGCTTTGGCCATTCTTGCGCTCGACCATCTCACCGCACGCGCTGCATCGGCTCATAGGGGATGGCGACGTCCACGTAATCGATGTGAATTCCCGTGCAAGCTGGCGGGAAGCGCACGTCCCGGGTGCCCGCAACCTCGATCCGGCCGCGTTCGCGGCCAGCGAATTGCCCGCGGACCCCGGCACCCCGCTGGTCTTCTATTGTTCGAACCGCATGTGCCGCAAGGCACCCAATGCCGCCCGCCGTGCCCACCGCATGGGCTACCGCAATGTTCGGGTGATGACCGCCGGAATCCGGGGCTGGCTCGGTGCCGCCCTGCCGACGGAGCGCGCCCAAGGGTGATACGGGAGGAACATACCGAGACATCAGTCCTTGAGGTCGTTCGGCTTTGCCCCTAGAGTCCACGGTCGGAGGCACGGCCGCACGGCAACAAGGGCGTATACGTATGGAGGACGTAGACCGGGAAGTCAGGGAAGGCTCGCGAGGGGCAGCCGGATGGCGTTGGGCGAATACGGTGCCGCTGCTCCTCCTGGCGGTTGCGGCGAACGCCGCAGTGGAACCTCTCGATTTCACCCGGATGACGCTGGAAGAGCTCGGCAACATCAAGGTCACGTCCGTTTCCAAAAAACCGGAGCGCCTCGCCGAGGCACCGGCATCGGTGTTCGTCATCACCGCCGAAGACATCCGGCGTTCGGGCGCCACGAGTCTCCCCGAAGCGCTGCGGATTGCCCCCAACCTGCACGTCGCGCGTTTGCACGGCAGCGGGTACGCGATCAGTGCCCGCGGGCTGAACGGCAGCACGACCAGCGCACCCAACAAGCTGCTCGTGCTGATCGACGGGCGCTCGGTCTACTCGCCGCTCTTCTCGGGCGTGTTCTGGGACGTGCAGGACGTGATGCTGAAAGATGTCGAGCGCATCGAGGTCATCAGCGGTCCGGGGGGCACACTGTGGGGCATCAACGCCGTGAACGGCGTCATCAACGTCATCACCCGATCGGCAGGCGATACCGAGGGCGCGCTGCTGGCGGGGCACGCCGGCAACTTCAATTCCGGCGCCTCGTTCCGCTACGGGGCGAGCGGAGCGAGCGGCAGCTACCGCGTGTTCGGAAAATACTCGGAGCAGGATCATCTCTCGACCGCCGATGGCACAGCCACCGACGATGGCTGGCACCGGAGCCAGGTCGGGTTCCGCGCGGACTGGGACCGGTGGAGCGGAGAGCTCATGGTCCAGGGCAACGCTTACCGCGGTCGCTTTGGCCAGCCCGAGCCCGGCGCGATCTCGGTGTCCACCATGGACCTGGAGCTCGGCACCATCGAGACCTCCGGGGCCAACCTGACGGCCCGCTGGGAGCGTCGGTTCGATGACGGTGCCGCGTTCAGCGTGCAGGCCTACTACGACCGGACGGAACGTACCATCCCGCCGACCCTGGACGACACGGTCGATATCGTCGACCTGCAGTTCCAGCATTCGCTCGCAGCGACAGGCAAGCACGCGCTGACGTGGGGCGCGAATTACCGCCACAGCAGGGACCGCGCGCTGGCGCTCGGCAGCGTCTTTACCTTCCTGCCGGAGCACGTGGACCAGGACTGGAGCAGCCTGTTCGCGCAGGACCAGGTCGCGCTGCGTGACGACCTGCAGCTCACGCTCGGCGCCCGCGTCGAGGACAACCCGTATACCGGGGTCGAATTCCTGCCCACCGCGCGGCTGGGCTGGAACGTCGCACAGGATCACTTCCTGTGGGGCGCCGTTTCGCGCGCCGTGCGCGGCCCGTCACGGCTCGACGCCGACTCTCATATACCGGCTTCTCCCCCGTTTCTCCTCGACGGAGGACCCGAAGTGCGTTCCGAGGTGGCCAACGTCGCCGAGCTTGGCTACCGCGGACAGCCGGCAGCCGACTTCTCCTTCGCGGTCACCGCCTTCCACAGCGACCTCGATCATATGCGCACCACGGAGATCGCGCCCAGCGGGACCTTCCTGACCTTCTCCAACGAGATGGAAGGCACCGCCACGGGTATCGAGATGTGGGGGGCCTACCAGGTGCTCCCCCGGTGGCGGCTTACCGCGGGTTACATGGCAACGCGAACCCGCCTGGAGCTGAAGCCCGGCAGCAACGACGCCACGGCGACCACCGCCGCGGGCAAGGCGCCGTCGAATAGCTGGCAGCTACGCTCGGCGCTGACGATCGCGGAGGATGGGGACCTGGACATTGCCGTGCGTCACGCGGCCGCGCTGTCGACCCCCGATGTGCCTGCCTACACGGCGGTCGACGTACGGTTCGCCTGGCGGCTCAAGCCGAACCTTGAGCTGTCGCTGATCGCACAGAACCTGCTGGACGCCGATCACGGGGAGTACGGCCCTCTCGCCACGCGCAGCAGGATCCCGCGGGCGGTGCTCGCCGAGGTGCTGTGGCGGCTCCGGTAAGGCTGAACGGCTAGCGATCCCCCTGGCCCGGTCCGGCAAAGTTGTTGCGGGAGAGCACCCTATAGCTCCAGCGCCGCAAGCTCCTCGCCGGCAAGCCTTGCAACGTGGCTTGCCCCCGGGTTCTGGTTTCGAGGGCATTGTTCGAAGAGCTCGATCTCGTTGCCGTCGGGGTCGCGCACGGGCAGCCAGCGGCAGTCGCGCTCGGGGTCGAACCGCGACTCCACGCAACCGTCGGCCAGCGCCACGCCCAGGTTCCAAAGCCGTTCGCGCGCATAATCGAGGTCGGCGGTCTCGAGTCGCAGGTGCCTCGGCAGGGTAACGGCCCCGCAGTGCTCGTCGATCACCAGGCCGGTGCAGCCTTGCCCGCGCAGCGAGATGCGCAACGCGCCTCGCGCGCGCCTCTTCGAGACAATCTCGAACCCGAGCGCACCGCAATAGAAGCGGACCGCGCGCCGCGAATCGCGGGTGCTGATCGTGACGCCGTCGGCGCCGGACACGCCTGTGGGTGCATCGTGGCAGGAAGGGGTCATCATCGCCTCCGGGTTTTCGCGGTCGCGTGGGTGGCTAATGTCGGGGGGTCGTGCTACGGTTCCTAATCGGAACCATGTTCCATATGATGTGGAACACGGTTCCGCTTGTCAACCCCGGATGATGGATCGGTGCCTTGGCAGATCAGGATAAAGAGTCTTCGCCCCCCGCTGCGGCGCGGCCGGTGCGAGCCGACGCCAGGCGTAATGTCGACGCCCTGCTGAAAGCCGCAATGGCCGTGTTCACGACCGCGGGCGTCGATGCCCCGGTGCGGGAAATCGCGGAAAAAGCGGGCGTCGGCGTGGCCACCCTGTACCGTCATTTTCCGCAGCGATCGGACCTGATCGTCGCCGTATTCCGCCACGAGGTGGACGCCTGCGCGGATGCCGCTGCGGCCATTGCGGCGCAGCACGAGCCGGGCGAAGCCCTCGCCCGGTGGATGCAGCGCTACGTCGACCTGGTTGCGGCAAAGCGCGGACTCGCGGCGGCTCTCTCGTCGGGCGATCCGGCATTCGAATCGCTGCCGAAGTATTTTCTTGGCCGCATCCAGCCCGCGCTGCAGGCCCTGCTCGAAGCCGCGAGCGCAGCGGGCGAGGTTCGCGGAGGAATCGATCCCAGGGACCTGTTGCTGGCCACCGCCCGGCTCTGCTCAGTGGACGATCACGGCGGGGGCCCGGAGCACGCGCGGCGCATGGTGGCCCTGCTCGTGGACGGGCTGCGCTATGGCGCCCGCCCATAACGGCGGGGCGCTTAAGGCTTAGCGCTTCCCCTTGAGCTTCTGCGCCGCGCGGTAGCGGGCCTCGGCTTCGGCGAGCTCGGCCTGGGCACGGGCGAGGTCGGTCTCGCCGGAGACGCCCTTCAGCGCTTCCTCGGCCTGCTGCTTGGCGGCCAGGGCGGCGGACTCGTCGAGCTGGTCGCCGCGCAGCGCGGTGTCGGCCAGCACGGTGACGAGGTGCGGCTGGATCTCCAGCATGCCGCCGGTGATATAGAAGAAGTGTTCCTTGCCGGCCGTGTCTTCCACGCGGACCTCGCCGGGCTTCAGCGCCGTCAGGAGCGGCGCGTGCCGCGGCGCGATGCCAACCTCGCCCATGCGCGCCGGCGCATAGACCATGTTGGCGTCGCCCGAGTAGATCTCGCCCTCCGCGGAAACGATGTCGACCTGGATGGTGGCCATGCAGCCTTCCCTATTGCATGGTCTTGGCTCGCTCGACAGCCTCGTCGATCGAACCAACCATGTAGAAGGCCTGCTCCGGCAGGCTGTCGTAGTCGCCCTTCACGATGCCGTTGAAGCCGCGGATGGTCTCCGAGAGCTGCACGTACTTGCCCGGCGAGCCGGTGAAGGTCTCCGCGACGAAGAACGGCTGCGACAGGAAGCGCTGGATCTTGCGCGCGCGGGTCACGGTCAGCTTGTCGTCCTCCGACAGCTCGTCCATGCCGAGGATCGCGATGATGTCCTGCAACTCCTTGTAGCGCTGCAGCACGGCCTGCACGCCGCGGGCGCAGTCGTAGTGCTCCTGGCCGATGACGTTCGGGTCGAGGATGCGGCTCGTCGAGTCGAGCGGATCGACCGCGGGGTAGATGCCGAGCTCCGAGATCTGGCGCGACAGCACGAGCGTCGCGTCGAGGTGGGCGAAGGTCGTCGCCGGTGACGGGTCCGTGAGGTCGTCCGCCGGGACGTACACGGCCTGGAAGGACGTGATCGAGCCGGTCTTGGTCGAGGTGATGCGCTCCTGCAGGATGCCCATTTCCTCGGCCAGCGTCGGCTGGTAGCCCACGGCGGAGGGCATGCGGCCGAGCAGCGCCGACACCTCGGTGCCGGCCAGCGTATAGCGATAGATGTTGTCGATGAACATGAGCACGTCGCGGCCCTGGTCGCGGAAGGCTTCGGCCATCGTCAGCCCGGTGAGCGCCACGCGCAGGCGGTTGCCCGGCGGCTCGTTCATCTGGCCGTACACCAGCGATACCTTGTCGATGACTCCGGAATCGGTCATCTCGTGGTAGAAGTCGTTGCCTTCGCGGGTACGCTCGCCGACACCGGCGAACACGGAATAACCCGCGTGCTCGTGCGCGATGTTGCGGATGAGCTCCATCAGCGTCACGGTCTTGCCGACGCCCGCACCGCCGAAGAGCCCGACCTTGCCGCCCTTGGCGATCGGCATGATGAGGTCGATGACCTTGATGCCGGTCTCGAGGAGCTCGGTGGTGGCCGCCTGCTCTTCGTAGCTCGGGGCATCGCGGTGGATGGGCAGCCGGGTCTCGGCACCGATCTCACCCTTGTTGTCGATCGGATTGCCGAGTACGTCCATGATGCGGCCGAGCGTCTTCTCGCCCACCGGCACGGCGATCGGCTCGCCGGTGTTGGTGACGCGCATACCGCGCTTCAGGCCTTCGCTCGCACCCATGGCGATCGTGCGCACCACGCCGTCACCGAGCTGCTGCTGGACCTCGAGTGTCAGGTCGGCGTCGTCGACCACGAGCGCATCATGGATGTTCGGGATCGCGGTTCCCTCGAATTCGACGTCCACGACGGCGCCGATGATCTGTACGGTTGTGCCTGTGCTCATAGGTAGTTCCAGGTTCAATCGCGCAACGCGCGCTCCTACATGGTTTGTGTTCAGCCGGAGACGGCGGCGGCGCCGCCCACGATCTCCGAGATTTCCTGTGTGATGGCCGCCTGGCGCGCCTTGTTATAGGCGAGCTGGAGCTTCTCGATGATCTCGCCGGCATTGTCCGTCGCCGACTTCATCGCCACCATCTTGGCCGCCATCTCGCAGGCGAAATTCTCGACCGCCCCACGGTAGACCTGCGACTCGATGTAGCGCATCAGCACGTCATCCAGCAGGTCGACGGCGCCGGGCTCGTAGATGTAATCCCAGTGCTCCTGCAGGCTCTCCTCGCCGAGGTCGATCGCGCTCACCGGCAGCAGCGTCTTGATGTCGGGCTGCTGGCTCATGGTGCTGACGAACACGTTGTGCACCAGGAACAGGCGATCGATCGTGCCTTCGCTGTAGGCGTCCAGCATGATCTTGATCGAGCCGATCAGGTCGTTCACCTGCGGCCGGTCGCCCAGGTGCGTCGCCGTGCCGACGACGTTGCCGCCGAGGCGGCGGAAGAACTGCACCGCTTTCGCGCCGACCAGCGCGAGGTCGATCTCGACCCCCTGCCGGCGCCATTCGGCCATGTCGGCGATGACGCGTTTGAACAGGTTGACGTTCAGGCCCCCGGTAAGGCCGCGGTCCGTGGAGATGATGATGTAGCCGATGCGTTTGGCCGGCCGCTCGACCAGGAACGGGTGCTTGTAATCCGGGTTCGCGTGGGCGAGGTGGCCGACGACACGGCGGATGCGCTCGGCATACGGGCGCGAGGCCTCCATCTGGTCCTGGGCCTTGCGGATCTTGCTGGCCGCGACCATTTCCATCGCCTTCGTGATCTTCTGCATGTTTTTCACGCTTCGGATCTTGTTGCGGATTTCCTTCTCGCCGGCCATCAGTAAGCGCCTGTCTTCGCGAACGCGTCGCAGACCTCCGTAAGTCCCGCCTTGATCTCGTCGCTGTAGTCGCCGGACTCGTTGATCTTGTCCAGCAACCCCTGGTGATTCGCACGTGCAAAGTCGTGCAGAGCCGCCTCGTAGTCCGTGACCTTCGACACGTCGACCTTGTCGAGGTAGCCCTCGTTCACCGCGAACAGCGACAGTCCCATTTCAGCGACCGACAGCGGCGAGTACTGCTTCTGCTTCATCAGCTCGGTGACGCGCTGGCCCCGCTGCAACTGCCGGCGGGTGGTCTCGTCGAGGTCGGAAGCGAACTGCGCGAAGGCGGCCAGCTCGCGGTACTGGGCGAGTGCGAGGCGCACGCCACCGCCGAGCTTCTTGATGATCTTCGTCTGGGCGGCACCGCCGACGCGCGACACCGAGAGACCGGCGTTGATGGCGGGCCGGATGCCGGCATTGAACAGGTCGGTCTCTAGGAAGATCTGGCCGTCGGTGATCGAGATCACGTTGGTCGGCACGAACGCGGACACGTCGCCGGCCTGGGTCTCGATGATCGGCAGCGCCGTCAGCGAACCCGTTTTGCCTTTCACCTTGCCGGCCGTGAACTCTTCCACGTATGCCTCGTTGACGCGCGCCGCGCGTTCCAGCAGGCGCGAGTGCAGGTAGAACACGTCGCCGGGATACGCCTCGCGGCCCGGCGGGCGGCGCAGCAGCAGCGACACCTGCCGGTAGGCCCAGGCCTGCTTGGTCAGGTCGTCGAAGATGATCAGCGCGTCCTGGCCGCGGTCGCGGAAGTATTCGCCCATCGACGTGCCGGCGTACGGTGCAACGTACTGCATCGCGGCGGAGTCGGAGGCCGAGGCGGCGACCACGATCGTGTGCTCCATCGCGCCGTGCTCCTCGAGCTTGCGCACGACGCCCGCGATGGACGACGCCTTCTGCCCGATGGCGACGTAGATACATTTGATGCCGGTGCCGACCTGGTTGATGATCGCGTCCACCGCAACCGCCGTCTTGCCCGTCTGGCGGTCGCCGATGATCAGCTCGCGCTGGCCGCGGCCGATCGGCACCATCGAGTCGATCGCCTTGAGCCCGGTCTGCACCGGCTGGTCGACCGATTTGCGGGCGATGACGCCGGGCGCGACCTTTTCGATTGGCGCCGTCTCCGTCGCGTCGATCGGCCCCTTGCCGTCGATCGGCACGCCGAGCGAGTCGACGACGCGGCCGAGCAGCGCTTCCCCGATCGGCACTTCCAGGATACGCCCGGTGGTCTTGACCGTCTGGCCTTCGGAGATGTGCTTGTAATCGCCGAGCACCACGGCGCCCACGGAATCCTGCTCGAGGTTCAGCGCGAGCCCGTAGGTCTGTCGCTCGAACTCGAGCATTTCGCCGTAGCGCGCATCCGCCAGGCCGTGAATGCGGACGATACCGTCGGTCACGCCGATGACGGTGCCAACGTCGCGCGCCTCGGCGGCGGCCTCGAAATTCTCGATGCGCTGCTTGATCAGCTGGCTGATTTCAGAAGCTTTGAGTGCCATGATGTTTGTCCTGAAGAGTTAGGCGGTCAGTGCGTTCGCGAGCCCCGTCAGGCGGGAGCGGAGCGAGCCGTCGATGACCACGTCGCCGGCGCGAATCACCGCGCCGCCGATGAGTGTTTCGTCAAGTAGAGTGTCGAGCTGCACCTCGCGCCCGAGGCGCGCCTTCAGCGCGTCCACGATCGAGCGCTTCTGCTCGGCAGACAGGGCCACTGCCGAGGTGACGGTCACCTCGACGGTGTTCTCGACCGCGTCCTTCAACGCGTCGAAATGCTCCGCGATTTCCGGCAGCGCGTAGACCCGTTCGTTCTCCACCAGGAGCTTAAGGAAGTTCGCGCCGTGGCGGTCGTGGCCCGCGAGGACCGAGTCCTCACCGCCGGCGGAGGCGATGAGCCCGGTCAGGAAGGCGAGCCGCTGCTCGTCCGACAGCCGCGGGTTCGCGAGGAACTTCGCCACCCGGCCATCCGCGGTGAGCTCACCGGCAAGCGCCAGTGCTTCGGCCCAGGCGTCGAGCTTCTTCTGCTCGCGAGCCAGCTCGAACACCGCCTCGGCGTAGGGTCGCGCGACTGTGTTGTTGTCGGCCATACGGTTCCTTTACAGCTCGGCGGCGAGCCTCGAGAGGATGTCCTCGTGCGCCTTCGGGTCGATCTCGCGGCGCAGGATCTTCTCGGCGCTGGCGACCGCGATCGCGGAGACTTCGCCGCGCAGCTCCTCGCGTGCCCGGTTGATCTCCTGGGCGACCTCCGCGCGGGCCAGCTCGAGCTGCCGCTCGCGCTCGCGCACGCCTTCGGCCTTGCCCTCGGCGACGATCTCGTTGGCGCGCGCGTGCGCCTTGTCGAGGATGGTCGTGGCCTGTGCCCGTGCGTCCTGCACGATCTTCTCCGCTTCGCGGGTCGCGTCGTCCAGCTTCTGCTGGCCCTTCTCGGCTGCCGCAAGGCCGTCGGCGATCTTCGTCTGGCGCTCCTCGATCGCGTTCATGAGGTACGGCCAGATGAAACGCATGCAGAACCATACGAACACGGCCATCGCGATCGTCTGGCCCCACAAAGTCAGGTTAATCGACATGCAGAGTCCTCACAGCTTCTTAATCGGGATCTCGAGGACCTCAGCCGCCCATCGCGTTCTGGAGCTGCCCGATGAACGGGTTGGCGAACGCGAAGTAGAGCGCGATACCCACGCCGATCATCGCGACAGCGTCGAGCAGCGCCACGACCAGGAACATCTTGGTCTGCAGCATCGGGGCGAGCTCCGGCTGCCTTGCCGCGCCTTCGAGGAAGCGGCCGCCCAGGAGCCCCATGCCGACGCCGACGCCTAAAGCGCCGAGTCCGATGAGAATCGCGACGGCGATCGCGGTAAGACCAATCACAGTTTCCATCAATGTCTCCTCAATGAAATCGAGTCAGAAAAATCAGTGTTCCTCTGCGGATGCGAGGCTCAGGTAAACGATCGTCAGCATCATGAATATGTACGCCTGCAGCGTGATGATCAGGATGTGGAAGACCGCCCACGGGAAGTGCAGCGGGAGCTGCCAGATGCCGAGCAGCGCGATCAGCACGAAAATGAGCTCGCCGGCGAACATGTTGCCGAACAGTCGCAGCGACAATGACAGCGGCTTGGACAGCAGCGCGACCGATTCGAGCACGAAATTGAAGGCGATGATGAACGGGGCGGCGAGCAGCCCCAGGCCCTTGGTCGGCGGTGCGATCGGGTGCAGGGTCAGGTCGCCGACCAGCCCCTTCACACCCCTGCGGGCCACCGTGAACCAGATGATCAGCAGGAACACGGCGATCGACATGCCGAACGTGATGTTCACGTCCGCGGTCGGCACGATCTTCAGGTACGGGACACCGACGGCCTGCCCGAGCTGCGGCAGCCAGTCGACGGGGATCAGGTCCATGAGGTTCATGAGGAACACCCAGACGAAGATCGTCAGGGCGAGCGGCGCGATCAGCTTGCTCTTACCGTGGAAGGAATCGCGCACGCTCGAGTCGACGAAGTCGATCATGATCTCGACCGCGGCCTGCAGTTTGCCGGGCTTGCCCGACGTGGACTGCTTCGCGGCGCGCCCGAACAGCCACACGAAGACCACGCCCAGCACGAGCGAGAAGAACATCGAATCCACGTTGACGGCCATCGGGTTGGTGGCGCACTCGTTCCACACCCACTCGCCGTCGACCCGGCACACCTGCAGGTTCTGCAAGTGATGCTCGATGTACCCTCCGGAGGTCTGTGCTCCGTGCTCCTCGCTTGCCATTCCCTTACTCGATGCCTAGTTCGTGCGCCTGGCGCGCTCCAGAAAACCTGCAAACGCCGCGAGCTGCGCGGCAACAAACCCGGTAAAGAATGCGCCCGCGGCGAGCGGCCTGACGGCGGTGAACACCAGGCCGAACAGCAACACCGTCAGCACGACCTTACCGAGCTCCCCGATATAGGCGGCTCGCAACAACCCCGCCGCTCCCGGATCACGGCGCGGCAGGCTCAATCTCAGCGCCAGGAACGCATTCGGGAGCACCGCGACCAGCCCCCCCAGCAATGCCGAGTACGCTGGAACCGAACCGCCCGTGCCCTGGAAAATCGCTGCAAGAACGAGAGCGAGCCCCGCCTGTGCCAGGAGTACGCGGAGAATGAGGCTATCGGGCGAGGCTAGCGATTTCGCGTCGGCCCCGATCCTCATTTGCTCCTTGCCTCCGACAACAAAAACGCCACGTCCCTGCGTTAACCGGTGCGCTGACCGGCGGGATGTGGCGTTGCGCTTAAAATATTTCCAAGCGGGCCATCGCTTAGCCCGCGCATTATAGAGACCGAGTTTCGGCAAGGCAACCAATCCGGGGTACCTGGAAGCCATTGTAAAAAGCCCTGTCGCGCAGGGGCTTGATGGGGGCTTTCAGGCGGGATTCAAACCGCTGACGGCGTCTTTGAGCTGGTCGCGGGCGAGGCCGCAATCGAGTGTCCCGCCGTCCACCAGCACGTGTGCCACGCGCGGCGCCACCCAGGCGAGCGCCCGCACGCCGGGCACCTGCAGAGTCCCTTCCTGCACGAGCGCTCGATCCGCTACTTCGAGCCGGAGCCTGCCCGCAACGACGTCGACGCCGGCGAGGTTGGTCGCGCCGCCGAATGCAGCGACCCATGCTCGAACGCCTTCCGCCGACAGGCCGGCGGCTTCGGAAGCAGCGGGCCTCGCTGCGGGCAGGGGACCCGCGGGCGACTCAACACCGACCGCCGGCCGCCGTATACCCGTATGGCGCTTGATCTCGCCCGCGACCTGGTCCGCGACCGGGCCGAGAACCACCTGCACCGTGCTGGCTGTCGGCTGGATGACCCCGTGTGCGCCGAGCCGTTTGAGTGCCTCGGGCTCGACCCGCGCCGGATCGGCGACCACCAGCCGCAGGCGCGTGGTGCAGGCGTCGACCGATACGATGTTCGCCGCCCCGCCGAGCGCTTCGATCATCGCCGGAACGGCATCCCCCTGGCTCGCCGGCGGAGGCGGTGCGGCCTGCGACCCCGCGACGTCGCGCCCGGGCGTCGGCAGGTCGAAGCGCACGATGCACCAGCGAAACATCGCGTAGTAGATCGCGGCGTACGCGAGACCCACCGGCAGCAGCCACAGCGGGTGGGTCGAGATGTTGAAGTTCAGCACGTAATCGAAAAGGCCGGCCGAGAAGCCGAAGCCGAGTCGGACGCCGAGCAGGTCCATCAGCACCATCGCGGTGCCGGTCAACACCGCGTGCACCGCGTAGAGCGCCGGCGCGAGGAACATGAACGTGTACTCGATGGGTTCCGTCACGCCCGTTAGAAACGACGTGAGCGCCATGGAAAACAGCAGGCCGCCCACGGCCCGGCGCCGCCCGGAAGGCGCCGCGTGGTACATCGCGAGGCAGGCGGCGGGCAGGCCGAACATCATCACCGGGAAGAAGCCGGACATGAACATGCCCGCCTGCGGGTCGCCGGCAAAAAACCGCCGCAGGTCGCCGGTCACCTCGCCGAAGTCTCCCAGCAGGAACCAGGCCACGTTGTTCAGGATGTGATGCAGCCCGGTGACGATCAGCACCCGGTTCAGCACGCCGTAAAGAAAGAGGCCGAGTTCACCGGCATCGAGGACCGCGCGGCTCATGGCATCCATGCCGCTTTCGAGCAGCGGCCAGCCAAAACCGAACGCCGCCGCGGTTACCAGGCCGCACAGGCCGCTCGCGATCGGCACGAAACGGCGTCCGCCGAAGAAAGCGAGGTAGTCTGGCAGCCGGATCGTCGCGTAGCGGTTGTACAACCAGCCGGCGATCAGGCCGGACAGGATGCCGGCGGGCACCGACAGCTTCGCGAGCTGCTGGTCTCGGAAGGCATCGACAGCCGCGACGAGGGCAGCGCCGGAGAGCCCCGCCACTTCGCCCGCCGGCACGGCCAGCAACGTCGCGGCGCCTTCCATGGTGACGAAATAACCGACCAGTGCCGCGAGGCCGGCCGCGCCGTTGTTCTCGCGCGCCAGCCCGACGGCGATGCCGACGGCGAACAGCAGTCCGAGGTTCGAGAAGATCGCGGCACCCGCGGCCGCGACCATCGGCAGGTCGAGGAGGTCTGCCTGGCCGAGGCGCAGCAGCAGGCCCGCAACCGGCAGCACGGCAATCGGCAGCATCAACGCGCGGCCGAGCTTTTGCAGGTTCTCGAAGAAGGCGGTCATGGCAACGCCTGCGCGAAATCGTCTACGAGTCGCCGCAATGCGGCCGCGTCTTCCCGCGCCAGCGCCTCGCGCGCGAGGTCGCGGCACGCCGTCATCGAGAGCGTGCGAATGCGGGCCTTCAGTTCCGGGACCGCGGCGGGCACCGCCGAAAGGGTCTGCACACCGAGCCCGAGCAGCACCGGCGCCGCCGCCGGTTCGGAGGCCAGCGCTCCACAAACCGAAACCTCGCGGCCTGCAGCGGCCGCCGCTTCGCAGACGGCCGCCACCTGGTGCAGCACGGCGGGATGGAACCAGTCGAACGCGCCCGCGAGCTCCGGGTGCGTCCGGTCAATCGCGAGGGTGTACTGCGCGAGGTCGTTGGTACCGATCGACAAAAAATCGGCGGCGCGCGCGACCGATTGCGCCAGTGCCACGGAGGCGGGGGTTTCGATCATCGCTCCAACGGCGACGTCCTTGCCCTTTCCGGCTTCGGCGAGCATGCAGCGGACCTTCGCGATCTCCGAGGCTTCCGTGATCATCGGCAGGAGGATCCGGCACTCGGAAGCGCTGTCGACCGCGAGGATCGCGGCGAGCTGGTCGCACAAGAGCTCCGGGAACCGGAACAGCGCGCGCATGCCGCGCAGGCCGAGCAGCGGGTTTTCCTCCGCCGGCAGCGGGAGGTAGGGCAACGGCTTGTCGCCGCCGGCATCGAGCAGCCGGATGACGAGCGGCCGCGGCGCAAGCGCGTCGGCAATGGCCTGGAATGCCGCCGCCTGCTCGTCCCGCGAGGGCGCCGCGGTGCGGTCCTGGAACAGGAATTCGGTGCGCAGCAAGCCGCAGCCCTCGGCGCCCGAGGCAACCGCCCTCGCCGCGTCCGCCGTTGATGCGAGATTGGCGAACACCCGGATGCGATGACCGTCGGCCGTCGTGCACGCTTCCCGCGCCTGCTCCCGCAAACGTGCGCGCCGACGGCGGCGCGCCGCGAGGTTGCCGCGCGCCTGCGCCAGCTCTTCCTCTCCCGGGTCGACTACGAGCCGCCCGGCATCCGCATCGAGCAGCAAGGTCGTGCCGTTCGGTATGTCGAGTATGGAACGGCCTGCACCGACCACGGCCGGAATCCCGAGGGAGGCCGCGAGCAGGGCGACATGGGACGTCGGCCCACCGCGCGCGCTGCAGAACCCGGCCACCCGCGACAGGTCCAGCCGGGCGAGCTGCGACGGGAACAGCTCGTCGGCCAGCACGATCGTGGCTTCCGGCAGCGGCTCCGGCACCGCCGTGCCCCCGCCGGCCAGGGCCTGTAACACCTGGGCTTCGACGTCCCGGAGATCGGCGGCCCGTTCGGCAAGCCGCGCATCGCCGGTGCCCTCGAGGAGCTTGCGCGCCTCGCGCGTGGCGCGGCGCCATGCGTACGCCGCGCTTTTCCCCTCGCCGATGGCAGCGGCAGCGGCGTCCAGTAAGGCCGGGTCCTCCAGGAACGCGCCCTGCGCGGACAATACGTCCCCCGTGTCTTCGCCCGCGGCGGCAGCGAGTTGCCGCAGCCGCTCACGCACCGAGCGCCGGGCGCCGGCGAGGCGCCCCGCCTCGGCTGCGGCGCCGGCGCCTGCTTCCGGGACTTCCAGCTCCGGCGCCTCGAGCTGCCAGGAGACGCCGATGGCGCAGCCGCGGCTCGCGGCGATCCCGCGTTCCTCGCTCGCGGGAGCGGGCCCGGCGCTGGTGGCGGCAGCGCGCCTCGGCGTCGTGGCGTGCACGCCCTGCTGCTCACCGAAGCCCGACGCGATTCCGTCGACGAGAGCACGCACCGCGGCTTTAGCGTCCGCGCCGAACGCGCGCAGCTCGACCCGGTCGCCGGCAGCGACGCCGAGGCCCATCAACGCGACGGTGCTGCCGGCGTCGGCTGCGCGGCCGTGCGCCGACAGCACGACGCGCGAAGCGAAGCGCCCGCTCAAGTGCGCGATGCGCGCGGCCGGACGCGCATGCAAGCCGTGCGGCAGGTGCACCGTGACGTGGCCGGTCGCATCGGGGTGGGCAGGCCCTTCCGCTGCCGGGCCGTGCGATGCTTCTGCGGCGAAGATCTCCAGGAACGGGTCGCCCGCATGCACGAGACGATTCGTTGCCGGTAACGCGACGCGGAAGCGCGCGGCATCGATGACGACGACGGGGGTGACCAGGCTGGTCGCGCCGCCGCGCGCGAGCCGGTCGAGATCGAGCTCCAGCAGCGGATCGCCGCTGCGCACCGTGGCGCCTTGCGCGACCTTCGGCTGGAAGCCCTCGCCGTTCAGCGCGACCGTGTCGATACCGGCGTGCAGCAGCAGTTCCACGCCCGTTCCGGCGCGCAAGGTGATCGCGTGCCACGCTGCCGCAACCGAGGTGACCACCGCATCGCAGGGCGCGCGCAGGATCGCTTCGGTCGGGTCGATGGCCGCGCCGTCGCCGACCATGCGCTCGGCGAAAGCGGGATCGGGGACTTCGTCGAGCGGGACTACCCAGCCGGAGATCGGCGCGGCGAGCGTGAGCGTCGACATCAGGGCCCCGCCTGCCGCGCATCGCCCGTCGCGTGCCGCAGCTCGACCCGGTCGATGACCCACATGGGATCGAGCTCGCCAGCCGTGAAGCGGAAGCAGAGATCGGTACGGCGCTCCATTCGCTCGCGCAATTCCCAGGTGAGGACGGTGATCCCGTGCTCCCGCGCCGCGTCCTTGAGCGGCAGGATGGCGACGGGATCGGCGTCGCAGCCGTCCGCGCGCACCTCCAGCTCGCCCGCGGCGGTGCGCGGTGGCGCCAGCACGATCTTGTCGCGGTCGGCGCCGAGCTGGAAATTGAACGGCACCTGGCCGACGGCGATATCGATACGCGCGATGCCGGAAAGGTCGACATCGCGCCAGGTCCAGCAGGGATTCATGATGTCGACGAGAAACACGCTGCGGCGCTCTGCCTGCACGGGTGCATCGTCCTCCAGCGACAGCACGAGGCGTTCGCTGCAAAGCTCGAGTTGGCGGCTCCAGCGGGTGCGCGCCGCGAGGCCGACCCGGCCGCCTGCCGGTGCGGAAAGGCGACGGCCGTCGAGAAAGGTCGCCGCCGCCAGCTCCGCATCGGGCGACAAGCGAAGCGGCGCCGTGTACGCCGGCGAGCTTGCCGTCAGGGCCGAGCCGTCCGCGCTGTAGCGGATCGTGCCGAGGCCCGACTGGTTGGAGAGCACGACGGCAATACCGTCGCCAGACGGATCCCGGTCGGCCGCGATCCGCACATCGAACGCGCTGGTCGCGAAGGGGACGCCGAGCGCGGTATAGCGCTCGAACTGCGCGGGCAGGCGGTGCACGAAGCCGCTCCAGTCGAGGCTGTCCGCCGGGGACCACGCGACTTCCGCCAGCGCGGCCGCGCGCGGAAAGGCCATGTACGCGAGCCGCGCCGGCGTGCGGATGTGCTCGGACCAGAGGTTTGCCTGGACACCGAGTACGTGCCGCCGTTCGGCGTCGTCGAGGCCTTCCGGCAGCGGGTCGAACGCGTAGACGTCGGCCAGTGAGATGACGCCGCCGCGCCCGGGCGGCTCGTCCGGCAGCCGGCCCTGGACGTGGTCGAAGTAGAGCGTGGGCGAGGGCGTGAGCACCGCGTCGTGGCCGAGCGAGGCCGCTTCGAGCGCGCCTTCCACGCCGCGCCAGGACATCACCGTCGCCTCGGGCGCGATGCCGCCTTCCAGGATTTCGTCCCAGCCGATCAGCTTGCGTCCGTGCCCGGCGAGGTGGCGTTCGATGCGCGCGATGAACCAGCTCTGCAACTCCGCCCCGGTTGCGATGCCGAGCTCCCGCATACGCGCCTGCACTTGCTCCGAGCTTTCCCAGCGCGTTTTCACGGCTTCGTCGCCGCCCACGTGAATGTAACGGCCGGGGAACAGCTCGACGACGACGTCCAGGATGTCCTCGAGGGTTGCAAAGGTGCTCTCGTTGACGTTGAACAGGTAGTCGTGCACGCCCCAGTCGGCAGACACGCCCGCCGGCGGCTCGCCGACGCCGAGCTCCGGGTAAGCCGCGACGGCGGCCTGGGCGTGCCCCGGCATGTCGATCTCGGGCACGATGGTGACCTGCCGCTTTGCCGCATAGGCCACGATGTCGCGGATTTCGTCCGCCGTGTAGTAGCCGCCGTATCGCCGCGCCTTTCCGGTGGCCGGGTCGATGTCCCGCGCCGCGGCCTGGCCGGCCGGCACGCGCCAGGCGCCGACTTCCGTGAGTCGCGGATAGCCCGGGATCTCGAGGCGCCAGCCCTGGTCGTCCGTCAGGTGCCAGTGCAGGACGTTCAGCTTGTGCAGCGCCATCCACTCGATCATGTGTTTCATAAACGGCGGCGGCACGTAGTGGCGCGCGGAATCGATCATGAGGCCGCGCCAGGGAAAACGCGGCGCGTCATCGATAACCACGGCGGGAATGCGGATCGCACCCTCAACGAGCTCGCCTGCCGTCGCAAGCTGCCAGGCGGTAACCGCGCCGTAGAACACGCCGGTGACGTCGTTCGCCGTCACCGTGATCGCATCGGGCGTGACCCGGAGCCGATAGGCCTCGCGGCCGGACAATCGCGGCCGGTCCGCAATCTCCAAACGGATGACGCCGGTGTCCGGCGCGTTCGCGGCATCGACGACACCGACGCCGACGATGGCCGTTTCGGCGAGCAGGTCGGCGAGCCAGACGCCGACCATGCGCACCTCGTCGGCATCGGGCACGGCTATGCGCGTCGACGGGAGGAGGTTAAAGGTCCCGCTGGAGGGTTCGGCGTGCACCGGCCGCGGGATGATCTGCAGCGGGTCCGCCGCCGGCGCGCGCGGCGCGTCGACGGCGCACGTCGGCAGCAGGGCGCAGGCGGCGGCAAGCACGGCAATGCGGGCAAGGCTCATGCCGCGCACCGCACGGCTCGCTCGCGAACGCCCCGCCACGCGACTGGATTTGCGGGTTCGGCGCGCGGTATTTTGCGGGCATGGCGAGCGCAACCGGATCCGACGAGACCTTCGACGCCGCCAAGCGGCGGCTGGCGCAGGTACTCGCGAAGGATCCGCATGCCGATCATGCGTACAACGAGCTCATCGCGCTGATGTGCGGAAACGGCCGCTGGAACGAAGCCGAGCGCCTTGCCCGCGTGGCCTTGCGCATGAACCCGCGGAACGCGACCGCGCACGACCTGTTCGGCACGATCCTTTCGCAGCAAAACGAGCTGCCGGCGGGTGAGTGGCACTTCAGGCAGGCGCTGGCGCTCGGCGCGCCGGAGGCGCAGAGCACGGCGAACCTCGCGTTGAACCTGATGCAGCAGGGCCGCACGGCTGAAGCCGAGCCGCTGTACGCGCGCGCGCACGAGCTCGCGCCGGGCGACCTGAAGATCCTGGCGCACTGGTGCAAGCTCGCCGAGGTGCAGGGGGACCTGCCGCGGGCGCGCGACCTTCTCGACCGCGCCGCCGCCGTCACGTCCGAGCTCGACGTCAACCTCCTGCGCGCGCGGCTGCTGCGGCGCGAAAGACGCTACGCCGAGGCCCTCGCCCTGCTGGAGGCCTGCCGCGAGATGAACGGCGACGCGTACCTGGAACGAGGCTGGTTGCGCGACCGGACCGGGCACTACCGCGAGGCCTGGAGCGACTTTGTCGAGGGGAAGCGGCGGCTGGCGCAGCAGGCGGGCGTTGCCGGGTACCAGAAAGATGCGGTGAGGGAATTTTTCGGACGGCTGAAAGCGTTCTTCCGGCGCGCCAATGCCACCCTGCTGCCGCAGGCGCCGCCGAGGACGGACGCGCCGCAGCCGATCTTCGTCTGCGGGTTTCCCCGCTCCGGTACGACACTGATCGAACAGATCCTCTCCAGCCACAGCCAAGTGCTCCCGGGCGGCGAACTCACCTTTGCGGCGGAGTGGCGTCATCTCACCAACCGGCTGTTTCCCGAGGACGGTGCGTTCCCGGAGAATCTCTCGCGCACCTGGACGGCCGACGGGCATTACGTCGCGGCGCTGTTTCGCGACTATTACCTGGCGCGGGCCGCGCAAGCGCGGCTGCTCGAACCGGGCTGCCGCTATTTCGTCGACAAGATGCCGTTCAACGAGCTGTACCTGCCGCTCATCAGGATGGCGTTTCCCCGCGCCCCGATTATACGCATCGTACGGCACCCGCTGGACGTGTGCGTCTCCATGATATCCAACCACTTCACGCATGGTTTCAACTGCGGTTACCGGCTTGCAGACATTGGCGCGCACCTCGCGGCGATGTTCGACCTCACGGAGCATTACCGGCGGGAGTTGCAGCCACGCGAGTTCGTCCTGCGGTACGAGGACCTCGTTGCCGGCCAGGAGACGATGACGCGGCAACTCCTCGAGCATGCGAACCTGCCTTTCGACCCGGCTTGCCTGCAATTTCACGAGAATGCCCGCTACGCGGCGACGCCCAGCTACGCACAGGTTGCCGAGAAGCTGAACGATCGTTCCATCGACCGGCACCGGCACTATTCCGTGGAACTCGGGGAAGTCGTGCCGGTGCTGCGGCCGATGATCGAATCGCTGGGCTACGAGCCTTGACTCTCTCAGTCTCCGTTGAAGGCGAGGCGCACGCCGACGAAGTAGACCCGGCCGTTGTCGTACACGGCGCGCGGACGGAACGGGTCGCCCGCGAACTGCACGATCTTCTCGTTGGTCAGGTTGACGCCGTCGAAGGTCAGCGTGACGTTGTCCGTGGCCTTGTAGGACAGCGCGGCGTCCAGGCTGCTCAAGGACTCCTGGTTCAGCGGCGTGGTGCGGTCGAAGGTCACGTAAAACTCCGAGCGGTAGGTGTACGACAGGCGGGCGCTCAGGCGCTCGTTCTCGAAATAGCCGCTCAGGTTCAACTGGTCCTGTGACGCCTGCGGCAGCGGGTCGCCGTTGTCGGATTGCGCGTCTGCGTAGGTGTAGTTCGCCTGGAAGCCGAAGCCGTTCCACAACGGCTGGGTGGCGGCGATCTCGAAGCCCTGGATCGTGCCGCCGCCGCCGTTCGACCGCAGGTTGATGGTGAACGGGCAGTCGAAGGTGTTCGGGCCCGTCGGCGTGCAGTCCAGCGACGGCGAAGTTGCCGACTGCACCGGGAAGTTCTGCACCACCGGCTGGTCGGTAATGAACGATTCGATGTCCTTGTAATAGAGGGCGAACGCGTAACCCGCGCCGGCCTCCGGGTAGTACTCTAGGGACAGGTCGGCCTGGTTGGCGCGGTACGGGTCGACGTTCGGGTTACCGGCGGTGCCGCTCAGCGCCCCGGGATTGAGGCTCGTGCGCGGCGCGATATCGGTGTAATCCGGGCGTGCCATGACCTTGGCCGCGGAGGCGCGCAGCACGACCTCGTCGGTCAGGTCATACGCAAAGCTCGCACTCGGCAGCACGTCCGTGTAGTCCCGGTCGACCGAGATCGGCGTGTAGTTGCCGTACGGGTTCTCGATCTCGCCGAACTGCGGGTCGATCAGGGCCCCCCGTGACGTCTGGTCGGTCTGCACGACCCGCACGCCGACGTTGCCGCGCCAGCGGTCCGACTCGAGATCGGCCATCACGTACCCGGCCAGCGCCTTCTCGGTCACCGAGAAGTTCTGCTGGGGATAGAACACGCGGCCTTCGGGCGAAGCGGCGAGGTTATCGAACAGGATCTGCTCGACGGCCGCCTGGTCCACGTCCCAGTACTGGTCCACCGTGCCGGGGGCGCCGATCTCGTCGAGGAAGTCGCCGGGCGTCAGCCCGCCGGCGAAGGCGGTCGCGGGCATGGTATTGATGGGCACGTGAAATCCGCCGTAGGTCGTGGCATTGAAGATCAGGTCGCGGTTGTGATCGGCGTACTTGGCACCGAACTTGATGCTTTTCCACGGACCGGCATCCAGCGTGCGCTCGAGATCGGCATACAGGTATGCCTCGTCGTCGTTGTTCAGGATCTCGTGCAGCGAGCTGAAGATGAACTGCATGTCGGACGGATCCGTCGTGTCGACATTCGCGTAGCTGACCTGCGGTGCTCCGCCCGTCAGGTCGTAGGTAAAGCTCGCCGGCGCGCCGAACTCTACGAACGGCTGGTTCTCGGTATTGCCCTCGGCGTCGGTGTAGCCGACATCGAAGTGCAGGGTCCAGTCGTCGTTGAAGGTGACGAGGCCATCGAGGTTGATGTCGCGGGTCGTTGCCACCGCGAAGCGATCGATCGCGTCGTAGACGACGCCGAAATCGGCGGTGCCGTCGTTCAGCGACGAGATGGTGCCGCGCACCGCCGTGTCGCCGACGACCGTCTCGTCGGTCAGCGTGCCGC
>CBFGSB010000011.1:0-34329 GCA_965651325.1 uncultured Chromatiales bacterium
TGGTCCGAGTTGCTGTCGAAGAACTCTCCCAGGTTGGGCGGATGCTGCGTCACGTAGTAGGTCGGGTCGTACAGGTCCAGGTTCGGAACGACGAAAGCATGATCGTCGGAGGTGAACTTGGACGTGGAGTATTCGCCACCGACGACGACCTCGTGGTGCAGCGACCCCGTGTCGAAAGAAGTACTCAGGTCAACGTAGAAGGCATAGATATCCTCGTCTGAAACCGTGTCGAGCTCCAGTCGCAGCAGGTCCCTCATCTCCTCATCGGCGAACCCGAGCAATCCGAAGAGTTCCTCGTAATCCTGCTTGTTCCTGGTCCAGACGAGGGCGGCGCGGAGTGCCGTTGCGTCCGTCAGCTCATGCTCAAGGCGCAGGCTGATCTCGGTGCCGTTGCGGAGGGTGCCATCGAGCGCCGGGTCGTAGTAGTGCCGGTTCAGGGGAATCGGTCCGTTAGGGTTCGGCAGGATCGTGCCGTGTGCCGGTATTCCGTTGTAGAACGCCGTCCAGTTATCCCTGGCGTACACGCCTTCCAGGGTCAGGGTGGTGGCCTCTCCCGGCTTGTAGGCGATAGCGGGAGCAATGAACAAGTGCTCACGATTCCAGAAATCGATGAACGCGTCCGCGTCCTCGTACGCCGCGTTCAGCCGGAAATTCAGCGTTCCCGAGTCGGTCAGCGGCCCACCGACGTCTATCGTGCCCCGATAGGCATCGTAGCGGCCTGCCTCGAGGCTGCCCTCCAGGTGGAACTCGTCGGTAGGCTGCTTGGTCACGACGTTGACGACCGCGCCCGGCTCCATCGATCCGTAGAGAACGGAGGCGGGCCCCTTCAGCACTTCAATCCGTTCCACGTTGACGGCATCGCGCGCCTGCCTCAGGTGCGAGACCCTCGTGCCGTTGATCGTTTCGCTGGCAGTGAAGCCGCGAATGAGGTAGTCGTCGCCGAACGCATCCAGCTCCGAACCGTCACGCGATGCACCGGGTACGAAACGCAACACGTCCCCGATGCTTTCGGCATCGATGTCGGCCAGGAACTCCTCGCCGAAGGTGTCAACCGCTTGCGGGATTTCCATCGACGAGTTCCCGTGGAACCGGGAGTACACGATGATCTGTTCGATTTCACCGTCCACCTCCGGCCCAGGTGACGATTGAGCGAACCCGGTTGCCGGAAAAACGAGCGCCAGGCTCGTCGCAAGTAAGCCTGGATAGCGGCCAGCATTCTCAGTTCTTTTCATTCCCATCCTCGCTTGAGTTATGGATCCTGGGCTGCCGATCCGCGCGAAGCGCTCGACCTGACCTGTATAGAACCAAAGCGGCGCTCGATCAATTTCGCAAACTTTAGTGAGTTGTCACTCATGCATGGTTGTGGAGCGAAAACCAGCGACAGGGAATCGTTCCTGGTTACGCTTGCTGCGCCTCGATACCGGGCGTGCCCGGATCTTCACGGCCGTGCATCAGGACTTTCAGAGCCGGGGTAAGGAGCGCAAGCAGCAGGGCCAGCCCGGCCAACACGGCGGCGAGCGACATGAACGCGGTGCTGAATGCGAAACCGGTGGCAACTGCACCGATATAGCCCGTCAACCAGGTGCCGAGCCCGATCCAGATGTACCAGCTCCCGACCGCCATGGCGGCGTAGCGAGCCGGGGCAAGCTTGCTGGTGAGAGAGATCTGGCTCGGCCACACGAGTGCATCGCCGAGTCCGAACAGCAGGTAGGTACACACCAGCCAGACGAGATCGGTCTTGCCGCTGCCGCGCACACTTTCGCCGATACCGATCACGGCATAGCCCACGGCGAGCACCCCGATGCCCAATGCGAGCTTGTACGACGCGCTGGGATTCCGGCCGACAACGGCCAGGCGCCGCCAGGCCCAGGCGAGCGCCGGGATACAAACGAAGAAACTCCAGAGATTGATCGTCTGCATCCAGGTGGTCGGTATCTCGAAGCCGCCGATCACACGGTCGAGCTCGTTGTGCGCATACAGGTTCAACAGGCCGAACATCTGGTAGAAGCCGGCCGCGTACGCCACCGTGAAGGCCCCCTGCACGACGATTACGAGCAATCGTTGACGCTCCATTCGTGACAGGGGTATGTGGCTGGCGTGACGCTGCCGCAGGGGCGCGATGCCGATCTCACCGAGCCAGGCTTTTTGCTTCCAAAGCCAGCCCAGCAGCCCGAGCGCCATGCCAAACCCTGCGGCCGTCAGCCCGTAATGCCAGCCGAGCTTCTCGCCCAGCAGGCCGGTCACCAGGGCGCCGAGCAGCGCCCCGACATAGATCCCCACGAAAAAGTAGGCAAAGCCTTCGTCGCGGCGAGCGCCGCCTGCCGGGTACAGAGCGGCGACGATGGACGAGATTGCCGGCTTGAGCAGCCCGGTGCCGGCGATGATCAACAGCAGTCCGAGCAGGAAGGCCCAGGATTTGAGCAGGTACGCCGCCATCACCAGGTGAACCGGAACTCCGCTGGCCGGGTGCGCGGCCACCCAATCCGAAACCGGCCCCCTGACGCCTTCCCCCGGGAACGGCAGTCCGAGCACGACATTCGACTCGAGTAAAACGACCCCCAAGTCATGGCCCGTCACCAGCCGGAGGACGGCAGGGCCGAGCCACAGCAAGGCGATGGAGGCATGTCCCAGGGTGATCGCCAGCGCGCCCCAGAAGATACAGCGCCGCTCTCCCAGCACGTTGTTCGCCAGCCATGCCCCGCAGACGGGCACGACAAAAGCCAGCCCGCCGTACCAGCCGTACAGGCGCAGCGCATCGGCATCCTGCCAGCCCCAGCCGCCGTCCGCCGGCGTTGTGGTCAGGAACAGCACGAGAATGCCGGCGAATCCCCAGTAGCTGAAGCGCTCCCACATTTCGGTGAACGCCACGAGGTAGAGCGCGAGCGGGTGACCACCCAGCGTGTGATCGAGGGGGTGCGTCCGGGCGGTCATCGAGATCCCGGCTCCGTAGCAGGAGGCACGGTGGGCAGGACCAGGCGCGAGGGATAGCGGCGACCGCGATGGATCGTGTTTCGCGCAATCACTCGTCGGCTGCTTATCGCGCCGCTGACCCCGGTATTCAGGTTGCGATCGAAGCGTGGAAAATTGCTGCTCGAAATCTCGAGCCTGACGCGGTGCCCCGAGCCGAACCAGTTGCTCGTCGAATCGAGGTCGATTTTTATTTCGTATACCCTCCCGGGGTGCATCAGGACAGGTCGCGTCGGCGACTCGCGAAAGCGCATCCGCAGGATACCTTCGAGCACGTTGAACGCGCGCCCATCCGGGTACACGTCCACGAGCTTGGCCGTGAAGTCAGTGTCGCAGGCGGTCGACGATACGTACAGCACCACTTCCACCCTGCCGCTCACCTGCAGGGGCTCTTCGAGCACCTCGGTGGAGTAGACCAGCACGTCCGGGCGCCGTTCGACCGCCCGCTGGTCGTAGGCGCCGGGGCTGAATACACTCCCGCCGCTCACCGGCCCCCCGATCGACGGCACCGGGTCGTCCGGGTCGTAGGTAAACGCGTCAGTGCCCGCATCGCGAGCGTTCCGGTTTGAATCCTGGAGGCCGCCGCCCTCGGTGAGGTACAGGTCCACCGGCTGCATTCCCGGGGGAGGCCAGCAATCGAACTGCTGCCAAAGGTTCCGGCCCATCAGGTACGCCTGCACCTTCGGCATGCACGCAATGCCGCTCCCGCCGGCGAGCAACCAGTACCTGAACCAGTTCACCATCGTTTCGCGGTATGGGAAGCGAGCGTCGCCGAGCTCCCGCTCGCCGACGACGGTGCGCGCGCTCGCGCGGCTCGTGCCGCAGTGCGTCATGGGCGACATCACCAGGTACTGGTGGTCGCGGGCACGCCGGCTTGGCGCGTTCCTGCCGTACTGGTCGAACATCCGGATCGACGAGAAGGGCACGGAGTACCATTCGTTCATGTGAATGGCCGGTACGTCGAAGACGCTGTCGTCACCCAGTCCCCCGTCGTCATCCCACCAGGCATCGCCGCTGTCGCGGGTCAGCCAGGCATCCACCATATCGGGCCAGCGCCGCGCATAGTAGCTGGCATCGTCCCGCGGCAGCCTCGAACGGATGGACTTGAGCGGGAGCGTGCTGAGCAAGTCCAGGTCACCGCCGACCGCGTAGGCGAGCTCTACCACGCCATTCCTGACGAAGCTGAACGCGCGCATCGTGCCATCGTTGTAGGTATAGGCGCCTTCGATGAACGCGGCGGTGTGGCAGGGATGGCGCAGGGCAGCCAGCATGTCCTGGACTTCGCCATGATACGAACATCCGACGGTGCCGATGCGCCGATTGCACCACGGCTGCGAACTGAGCCAATCGAGCGTGTCGTAGCCATCCGGGCCCTCGACGCGGCTGTAAGCCTTGAACGTACCCTGCGAACGGCCGGTGCCGCGCAGATCCTGCACGGCTACGGTAAAACCTTCCGCAACGAGGAAGCGCGCGAGCTTTACGGCCTGTTCGGATTCCTCTGTTTTTCCGTACGGGGTCCGGATCAGTATGGCGGGAGCCGGGGATCCGTCCGTCGAAGGCCGATAGATGTCCGTTGCCAGCTCAACACCATCGCGCATCCGCACAAAGACTTCTTCGCACAGCGGTACGATCGCCGAACGTGCATCATCCATGGAGGATAATCAGCTCGCGCGGAATCGACGACAGGCATTCGGACCCGGTCCGGGTGACGCGAAACGTCTCGCTGATCTCGTAGCCGCCGTTCTGCTCCCAGATGCCGAGCATGAGATGGTAGGTCATGTTCTCCTCGAGCACGGTCGTGTCACCGGGCATCAGGCTGGCCGTTCTCTCGCCCCAATCGGGCGGATAGCCGACCCCCACGGAATAGCCGATGCGCGATTCCTTGGTCAGCCCATAGCGCCCGATGCAGCGCCGCCACGCCGCCTCGACGTCTTCGCACGTGTTGCCCGCCTTGACGGTGACGAGCGCGGTATTGAGGCCTTCGCCGACGATCTCCGAAAGCTCGACCAGTTTCCGGCCGGGCTTCCCCACGTGCACCGTGCGCGCCAGCGGCGCGTGGTAACGAAAACGGTTGCCGCCGAGCTCGAGCGTGCATGCCTCGCCCGTGCGATACGGCTCCGCCGTCCAGGTCAGGTGCGGCGCTCCCGTCAACTCTCCCTTCGGCATCGTCTGGTAGTCGGGCACGTCACCCCATAGCCCGTCCGAGCCGCTGATGAGGGATGCGTATACCGTCGCCGCGACATCGCAGTGGCGGACTCCCGGCGCGATGGCTTCAATCCCCTCCCGCATGGCGCCATCCGTCAGCCGACCCGCTTCCTGCAGGTACCGGATTTCCTGCTCCGATTTCCTGATCCTCAGCCAATTGACCAGGCGGTCCGCATCCACGAAGCGGGAATGAGGGAGCGCGCCGCGCAGCGTCTCGAACGCCAGCGCAGTGAAGTAGTGCGTATCCATTTCGACGCCGATGACGGCACGCTCGCCGCCGCGCTCGAGAATCACGTCGGCGACGAACTGCATGGCATGGGACGGAGGCACGAGATAGCTGTCGCCATAGCCTCGCACCTGGTCGCCTCGAAGATAAGTAGTGGCGTACACGCAGGCGACGTCGATCTTGCGGCCGACCCATATCGGCTCCGGCTCCGTTGCGGAGACCAGCAGGCCCTGGTGCACGTAGAACGACCACGCATCGTAGCCGCAGAGGTAGTTGATATTGGCGGGACAGGTGATCCACATCAGGTCCATCCCGAGTTCCGCCATACGCGAGCGGGCCTTCTCGATGCGCGACAGAAACTCCTGCTGCTCAAACGCCGGCATGCCTCTTCCCTTTCAGATCAAGCTTTCGCTGAATTAGAGCACCAGGGACGGAGAGCCGCCTTTCGTTGATTTTGGCGAATTTGTGCTGAATGCGGTCGTCGGCCGCTTTCCGCGTCAATTCACGCAAAGCTGCGAAATTGCCAAGCCGGGCACGCCCAAGGACAATTCCCCCAGAAGTATCGGGAGTGATGCAGCGGAATGCTCCGGACTGTAGGGAGATGGGGGGACTTTTGCCGATTGCGTTCGGCCGGGCCGCTTGCGGTACTGCTGGCCCTGGCCGGCTGTGGCGCTGCCGGGAGCGCGTTGCCCGCGCCCGTCCCGGAGCGCGAGTCGCCGGTGCCGCCCGATTTCACCGCCATGATCGACGACTTGCGCTCGGAGTGGTCGATTCCCGGCGTGGCGGTGGCGGTCGTCGAGGGCGACGAGACCACGTTCCTCGGCACCTACGGTGTCCGGGAACGCGGCGGTTCCGCTCCCGTTACCGAGAACACGCTGTTCGGGATCGCCTCGATTACCAAGGTGCTGGTGGCGGGCGGGCTCGCCGTGCTGGTCGATGCCGGCAAGCTCGACTGGGACGACAGGGTCGTCGAGCACCTGCCGGAGTTCCGGCTTGCCGATCCGTACGTCACCGCGAACGTCACGATCCGCGACCTGCTCGCCCACCGCAGCGGCATTGCGTCATACGGAGACTGGCTCGAGGAGATTCCCGGCCTTTCGGGGGCCGCCGCCCTCGAGCGCATGGCGTACCTCGACCAATCGATGCGATTTCGCTACGGCACGGAGTACAGCAGCTACTCGTTCATCATCCTGGCGGAGGTTATCCGTCGTGTCACCGGGAAACCCTGGGGCGAGTTTCTCGACGAGGCCGTGTGGTCACCGCTCGGCATGTCTCATACCTACGCGCACGCCGATGACTTCATCGCTGCCGAAAACGTGCTCCCCACGGGCGATGGCTGGTCGGAGACGATCAGGATGGGCCAGGCAGCGGCCGGCACGGGCATCGACGTCGCGACTCCCCACGTCAAGTGGGAAACGTTCATCGATCCTGCCCTCATATTCGAGCAACGCGAGCTCGCGTTCGATGTTTCCCATTTCCACAGGACGGCAATCGATCCTGGACAGGGTGCCTACACGTCCGTCAGCGACCTCGCGCGATGGGCCCGGGTGCTGTTGAACGACGGACGCAGCGGCAACGTGACGCTGCTCTCGCCCGAGACGGTACAAGGGATGCGCCGGCTGCAGGGCGCGGCTGGAAAAGGCCGCTGGCCGCTCGATGCACGCGATGGTTGCGGCAGCGCTGACGCTGACCTGCGCGAGGTCGGGATCGCACTCGGGCTGTTCGTCTTCGAATATTGCGGCCACGTCCTGTACGGCCACTCCGGCGGTGAGCTCGGCTACGAAGGCCTGATGCTCATCGACCCGGGAGAGGAGTTCGCCGTGATCGCGCTGGTCAACAACACGCGTTCATGGGGCGCGGTGCACGCCATCGTGCAAACCGTTCTCGACTGGCGTTATGGCTACCCGGACCATTCCTGGCCGGCGCAATACCGCAAGCAGGCAATCGCCGATGCCCGGGAAGCGTTTGCATGGATGAGCAGCGAAGCCGAGGCACGGCCCGCGGCCGCGCTCGCCGAGGATGACGCGAGTGAATACACGGGCGCCTATCGCAACCCTTTTGCGGGCGCTCTCGAAATCCGGCAGCGCGAGGGTATGCTGGCCGCCACCACCGGCGAGAGCTATGTGCTCGAGCTGACGCCGCTCGGTGACGACGCGTTCCGCGCGATCCCGGTAAGCCCGATACGGTACTGGCTCAGCATCGAATTCGCGCGCGACGACGCGGGTGCCGTGAGCGGCGTGTCCGTGTTCCATCCTTATTTTCACCAGCCACTGCGCTTCTCTCGCGTTCCGGACGGGCAGCGCGAAGCCCGGCCGTCCCGCTGATGAGGGTTGCCTCGCCGATGCAGGCCGTGGCGGTACGTGCGGCATCCGGCCGGTGCGCGCCGGGTATGGCCGCCGCCCTGCTGGCGTTCGCGCTTCTCGCGGCCTGCTCCCGGTCCGGGGATGCGACGCACACGAGCCGCATCGAGATCGACACGGACAACGGCACCTGGATGAACCTCGACGTCCGGCCGGACGGGCGCGAGATTGCATTCGACCTCCTGGGCGACATTTTCGTCATCCCGATCGAGGGCGGCGAGGCGCGACCGCTGCTGGCCGGCACGGCGTGGGAGAACCTTCCGCAGTACAGCCCCGACGGGCGCCGGCTCGCGTTCACTAGCGACCGCTCCGGCGTGCAAAACATCTGGACGATCGCGCTCGAAACGGGTGAGCTGCACCAGGTCACCCATGAGACGGAGCATCTTCCCGCCAGCCCTTCCTGGGCACCCGACGGTCACGCCATCGCGGCACGTCGGCAGTTCGCGGCGAAGCGCACGATAGGCGCCGGCGAGATCTGGACATACCCGGCAACGGGCGGTTCCGGCCGTGCACTCGTGCGGCGGCGGAGCACGCAGAAGGACATCAACGCGCCGCGCTATTCGAACGGCGGCCGGTTCCTTTATTACAGCGAAGACCTCTGGCCCGGAGACGCTTTCGCGTACAACAAGGATCCCGCTCTCGGCATCTACGGCGTGCAGCGGTGGGACTTCGCGGCCGGGAAATCCGAGCTCGTGGTGCAAAGGCCCGGCGGCGCCGTCCGGCCGACACCGTCGCCGGACGGGCGTTTCCTGGCCTATGTCACCCGGACGGGCGCGAGCTCGGCGCTGGTCCTGCGCGAGCTCGAGAGCGGCAGTGAACGCATACTCCACGACGACCTGGACCGGGACCTGCAGGCCGTGTGGGCGAACCATGGCGTCTACCCGGCGATGGACTGGCTGCCCGACGGAAGCGCGATTGTCCTGTGGTCGGGCGGCCATATCCTGCGAATCGATACCGTGGAAGGGACGACCGCCCGGATCCCGTTCCGCGTTCGCCATTCGTGGACCGTGACGGAGCCGCCGCTGCCGGAGTTTTCGATTCCGAGCGACCGCTTCCAGGTAAAGGCGCTGCGCTCGACGACAGTTTCGCCAGATGGCAGGCGGGTTGCTTTCGAGGCCCTGGGTCGAATCTACCTGCGCGAGCTTCCGTCCGGGGATCCCGCGCCGTTGACACGCGATCCGCAAGGTTTCGAGTTTCACCCCGCGTTCTCACCGGACGGCGAGTGGATCGTCTACTCCACGTGGCGCGACGCCGATGGAGGAGACGTGCGCCGCACGCATATCGCCTCCGGGCGCACGCAAACGCTGACGGACGTGCCGGCGCTCTACGTGCATCCTGCCGTAAGCCCCGACCAGGCAAGGGTTGTCTTCCAGCGTGCCGCCGGAAATGCGCTCGTCTCGTCCGAAGCTCCCGCCGGCATCTACTCCGTTGCCTGGAACGGCGGCGCGATGACGTTGGCGACCGGGAACGGCAGCGCGCCGCGCTTCTGCAGCGATCCGGGGCGCCTGTGGTTCGTGCGGGAGCGGGCGATCCCCGACCTCCCCCCGCACGACCCGGAATGGCTGAACCATGCACGCCTCCTCATGAGCCGCGACCTCGCCACCGGCGAGGAGACCGTGCAGGCCGACGGCGGGCTGTCCACGGAACTGGCACTGTCGCCGGACTGCCGCTGGCTGGCCTGGGTACAGTACTCGGACGTGCGGGCCGCCCGCTTCGACCCCGACAGCGACGCCTCGGAAATCGACGTGAGCGCGTTGCCGGCCCGCAAAGCCGAAGGCGACGGCGGCGCGTTCCTGAGCTGGTCCGGCGACGGTACGCTGTACTGGTCACTGGGCCCGACGCTCTACCGCTGGCGGCCGGCCGAACCCGGCGACGGGCCGTCGGCATACGACCTGGGCTTCAGTGCGGCCGTTGCCAGGCCCGGTGAAACGGTCGCGCTCGTCGGCGCCCGCCTGGTCACGATGAGCGATGCCGGAACCGTCGAAGACGGGCTCGTCGTCATCGAGGGCGATCGCATCCGTTACGCCGGCCCGCGCGATCCCGCGCGGCTGCCGGTGGCTGCCGAAACCATCGATATGTCCGGCAAGACGATACTGCCGGGTTTCATCGACTCGCACTGGCACGGGCTGTACGCCGCGCAGGGGATCACGCCGCAGGACAACTGGACCCTGCTCGCCGGCCTCGCGTTCGGCGTCACCACGGTGTTCGATCCCTACGCGAATACGCCCGACGTGTTCACGGTTGCCGAGCTGCAACGCGCCGGCTCGATCGTGGCGCCGAGAATCTACTCCACGGGCACGGCCCTGTACGGTGCGGACACCGACTTCAGCGCACAAATCCGCAATCTCGACGACGCGCGGCGTGAGATTCGAAGGCGCAAAGCCTTCGGCGCCATTGCAGCAAAAAGCTACCTGTTGCCGAACCGGTCGCAGCAGCAGCAGGTGATCGCGGCGTCGCGGGAGTTGGACCTGAGAGTCGTCGCCGAGCAGAACATGACCACGCCGACCGTCATGGCCCAGGTATTCGATGGCCAAAGCAGCGTCGAGCACAACCTGCCCTTCGAGATCCTGTATGACGATATCCTGCAGGCCTGGGGCCAGACGTCGGTCGACCATACACCGACCCTGACCGTGCTGCTGGGCGGCCTCTGGCCGTCGAGCTACTGGCTCGCGCAAAAGGACACGCTGCCGCCCCCCAGGCTGCTTCGATACCTGCCACCCACCTACCTGGAAGGCACGCGCGCGCAGCCCGGCTCGCCGCACCTTTCGGATCACGTCTTTCCGGGCGCAGCCGTCCAGGCCGCCAGGCTGCACGATGCCGGCGTCCGCATCCTGGTCGGGGCGCATGCGGAGATTATCGGACCGGGTTATCACTGGGAGCTGTGGATGCTGCACGACGGCGGCATGACGGCTGCAGAGGTCTTGCGCGCCGGTACCATCGAAGCCGCGAAACATCTGGGGCTCGGTTCGGACCTGGGGTCGCTGGAGCCGGGCAAGCTGGCCGACCTGGTCGTGTTCGATGAGAACCCGCTGGACAACCTGCGCGACACGCTCACGTTATCCAGCGTCATGGTCGGGGGCCGGCTGCTCGACGTCGGGAACCTCGACGGCACGGCTGATCCGGCAACCGGAGAGCAGCCGGCGCCGTAAACGAGGCGCCCCGGCCGCGGGCGTCGATTGCTACACGCTTGCAGAGGACAGCTTGCGATGATCCAGGTCAGTGAAGATGAGATCCGTAAACATGTGCTTTTCCCGGAGGTCATCAAAGCGGTCGCGGACAGCTTCGCCACGCTCGATGCCGGCACCAGCGAGGCATTCGAGATCGTGCGCGGCCGCGGGGCACAGCCGGATCATTTTTTCGCAATCAAATCGGCGCGCGACGGCTCGTCGGGGCTGCTGGGGCTGAAAGCCGGCAGCTACTGCCCCGCGCGCAGGCACGGCGGGAAAGATCCGCACACCTCGACCACGCTGCTGCTCGACGCGCACAGCGGCGATCCGATCGCGCTGGTCGAGGCCAATCACCTCAACGGGATGCGCACCGCCGCGGCCGATGCCCTCGCCGTGCGGCACCTTGCCCGCCCGGAAGCGGATACCCTGGCGGTCATCGGTTGCGGCTCCCAGGCGCTTTACGAGGTCGAGGCCATCTCGCTCGTGCACCCGCTGCGGCGCGTGGTCGCCGCGAGCCGCTCACGGGAACGGGCGCTCCGCTTTGCCGAAACGCTGCGGGCGCGCCTGCGCATGGAAGTCGACTGTGCGGACCCCGAGGTGGCGGTCCGCCAGGCCGATATTGTCGTTACCGCGACGCCGGCTACCCGGCCGGTGTTGCGTGCCGAATGGGTGCGTCCCGGAACGCACGTGTCGGCGATGGGCGCCGACGACGTCGGCAAGCAGGAGCTCGAAGTCGAGTTGCTCGCGGCCGCACAGGTCTACGTCGACTGGCCGGCCCAGGCCGTCGTGATCGGCGAAAGCCAACATGCTTTCCGTGAGGGCAGGATAAGGCTGGAAGATCTCGAGCGGCATACCCTGGGCGGCCTGATCCGCGGCCGCGCGGCGGGCCGGCGCGACTCGCAGGCCATCACCGTCTTCGATTCCTCCGGGATTGCGACCCAGGACATCGCGGCGGCGTGGTGCGCGGTCCGCTGCGTTGCCGAACGCACCGGGCGCTTCGAAGTCCCGCAGCTCGAGGCCGTGGCGTGAGGCGTGCGTTTCTGCAACGGAGCCGAAGGCAAGAGCGACGGCCGCGGCAGCAGATCACCAGGCGCCCGCCGTTTTCATCATCCCGGAACGAGCGGGAAGTCCCGGCGCATCCGCTCGACGATGCTCTGCATGCCTTGTGCGACCGGGTCGACACACGGCAGCCCGGTTTCGGCGGACAGAGCCTCCAGGTACGGCGCCCGTTTGCCCGGCTCCAACCCCGAAGTATTGATACTCAGCCCGACACAGCGAATGGCGGGGTTCGTCAACCGCCCCATCGACAGGTTCATCTCGATGCACTCGCGGACGGACGGCACGGTATATCCCTCCCATTCCGAAATGTGCGTGCGTGTAGCATCGTGGCAAACGACGAGCGCGTCGGGTTGCGAGCCGTGCAGCAAGCCGAGACTAACGGCCGCGTATCCGGGATGCCACAGGGCTCCTTGTCCCTCGATGACGTCCCAGTGACAGGGCTCGTTGTCCGGCGACAATTGCTCGGCGGCTCCGGAAAGAAAATCCGCCACCACCGCGTCCATCGGCGTGCCACCGCCGGCAATCATGATGCCGGTCTGGCCGGTCGCCCTGAAAGTGGACCGCACGCCGGCCTCCGTCAGCGCGGCATGCAGCGCCAGCGCCGAGTACTTCTTGCCGGAAGCGCAGTCGGTACCCACCGTCAACACCCGGAAACCGCTTCTTTTACGGCCTGAGCCTACGGGCAGCCGGCGCGGCGGCACGCGCACGTCGACGAGCCGTGCACCCGATCGCCTCGCCGCCGCGGCGAGCGACGGGTAGTCCGCCAGGCGCACGTGCAGCCCGCTCACGACGTCCATGCCGGCCTGCGCTGCACTCTCCAGGGTCGGAAGCCACGATTCCGGCAGGGCCCCGCCCGCCGGGGCAACGCCGACAACCAGGCTACCCACCCCAGCCTGCCGTGCTTCGTCGATCGCCAGGTCCGGCACGCCGAGGTCGACGCTGCAGCCGTCGAAGCGCAATTGACCGGCCACTTTGCCGCGGCACCACTTTACGATTCCAATCCCCGTCTTCGCACAAAGCGGGTCCGTGACGTCGCTCAACATGAGCAGGTACGGTTCCCGGATCTGCAAGCTCATGCTGCCTCCCAACGCGGCTGCTTCTGCGACGCTGCAAGCGATCGCTCCGCGATCTCCCGCACCAGGTTCCACCCGTCGTAGTTGGAGAACACGATCACACCCACCCGGTCGCGCGGGCTGAATTGCATGACGGTGCGAACGCCCGGATCGGAGCCGCCGTGGCCCCAGATCTCGTCGGAACCGGAGCGCGTTCTCGACCAGCACAATCCCTGTCCGTCATGCGAGGCGGTCAGCATGCGGTCCACCGTTGCGTTTTCCAGGACGCGGCCGCCGTCGAATTCGCCGCCCCCGATGTAGGCTCGCAGGAACTTCGACAGGTCGACGGCGCTCGTGCGCAAGAGCCCATCCGGAAAGTTGGTAAAGCTGTAGAGGCAGCGGGGATAAAACCCGGCGCTGGTTGACTGGCCCGCGCCGGGGCTTTCCGGGGTGGCGAGGGCCGGGTCCGGCGCCTTTCCGTACGGCACGGCATGCCGCCGCTGGTCGATCTCCGCGATGTGCCAGCCGCTGTCCGTCATGGCAAGCGGCTCGAAGATCCTTTGCCGCACGTGTTTCTCGAACGGCACCCGCGCCACGGTTTCCACCAGCCCTCCGAGAAGCCCGAACGCCAGGTTGCTGTACGGGCGCGGCTCTTTCGGCGGCTCCGGCGTGCCGGGTTTCCACACCAGGAAATTGTCGGCAGCGTCGTAGAAGCTGCCCGCCGGATCGAAGTACGCCCGAAGCCAGTCCATCAGCCCCATGGTCGGGTCACCACAGGCATAGCTCGCGTCATACGCCGGACCGTCGGTGATCGAAGATCGATGTGTGAGCAACTGCCGGATGGTGATCGGCGTTTCCGGGAAATGCGGGTTGCGCACGGCGAAGGGTAGATAGTTGCTGACGTCGTCGTCGAGACGGAAGCGCCCTTCCTCCCACAACTGCATTACCGCCGTTGCCGTGATCGTTTTCGATATGGACGCGATATTCTGGATCGTTTCCGGGCTCATGCGCTTCCCGTTCGCGATATCCGCCCATCCGTAGCCGGCCGCCCAATCGATCCGGTCTCCGCGCACGACGCAGACGGCGATTCCCGGGGTGTACCCGCTACCGAGCTCGCCCCGGATGAATGCATCGACTTCCCCATAGCCGTGCCGATCGTTGGCGACTCGATCCAGCAAGCGGCCGGCGAGCAGTGCACCGGCGGATACGAGAAAGGATCGCCTGCTTAGCGAGACTCGGGCCATATTCGTACGCGCCGGGGCAAGCGCCGCGCGTTAATCCGGGCCGCCCGGAGAGGATGCGAGCGTCGACTCGAGCGGCTGTCCGGCCAAGACGCCGGTAAACTCGTCGTGGTCGATGACTATCCGCCCCGCAATCATCAAATAATCGATCCCGACGCTGTACTGGTGCGGCTCGCGGAAAGTGGCCATATCGTGGATTGCGGCCGGATCGAAGACGACGATGTCGGCAACATAGCCTTCCCGAAGCAGCCCCCGATCCTTCAGCCCGAGGACTTCTGCTGGCAGGGACGTTGCGGCACGCACGGCAAATTCCATCGAGATCGCCTTGTCCTCCAGCACGTACTTCCGGATCTTGCGTGTAAAAGCACCATAGCTGCGCGGATGCGGCAAGCCCTCGCCGAACGGCGGGTTACCGCCATCGGAGGAGGTAGATACGTAGGGCTTCGACATGAATCGCCCGACATCGTCGGGGTTCATGGAATGCACGACGACGTTCGGGTCGCCCATGAGGACGAGCTCGATTACTGCCTCCGTCGGCGGCAGTTCCAGGATATCGCTGACTTCGGCGACGCTCTTGCCTTCCCATTCCGGTCGTTGGCCGAATTGCGAGATGACGATCACGCCCGGGCCGAGGCCACCTTCGACCATGCGCCTCATCTCTTCCGTGATCCGCGGGAGCAAGGAAGGATCGTGCAGTCGCTCGGCCATCCGGCCGTCCGCTTGTACCCACCTGGGCATGGTCACGGAAGCCAGGTTGGTGCTGGACGCCGTATACGGATACTGGTCCGCATACACGTTCTGCCCCCGCGCACGCGCTTCCTCTATCAACGCGGTGACCGGCACGGACTTGCCCCAATGCTCCTCCCCGAGAATTCCTTCGGCCTTGATATGCGTGATGTTCGCCGTAAGGCCGGCCTCCCGGCCAATGCGGATCGCTTCCTTCACGGCGTCGAGCAGCCCGTCCTTCTCCGGATCGTCGTAGAGGAAATCCCCTTCGTCCCTGATGTGACTGGTGTAAATGCCGTTGTACTCGGCCGCGACGCGTGCCAACGCGATCACCTCCTCCGTGGTCGCGTACGCTCCGGGAATGTAGTAGAGCCCGGACGACAATCCAACGGCACCGCCTTCCATGGCTTCGCGCACCATTTGCTTCATATGTTCCATTTCGTCGCTGGTCGGCGCGCGATCGAAGGATCCTCCCATGGCGATTTTACGAACATGGTTGTGGCCGACGGTGTGGAGGACGTTCGGCCCGATACCATGGTTCCTCAAGCGCTGGAACAGCTCGGCTACCTGGTGTTCGCCTTCGCCGTCGGGCCCGGTCACGACGGTCGTCACCCCCTGGCGCAAATAGCTCATGACGGCATTTTGTTCGGGCTCGCCTGGCTGGAACTCGGCATGATTGTGCAGATCGATGAATCCCGGGGCCACGTAGAGCCTATCGGCATCCACGATCACTCTCGCGTTGTCTTGCAGCTCCCCGATCGCGACGATTCGCCCGTCTTTGATCCCGATATCGCCTGGATACGGCGCCGCGCCGGAGCCGTCATACACGAGCCCGCGTTTGATCAGCGTGTCGTACTCCGCGGCGTTGGCCGAAGACACGAGTGCGGTGGCCAGGGCCACCAGGATGAAACTGCTTTTCACTGCGGTACGTCCATAAGGCCAACTGCAACGGATGCCAACCGAAATCGAAACGCTGCAACCCTGCGATGGTCGATACGGTCGGCCGCCTCGAGCGGCACCCGCACCATCAGGGTGCGGGCGTGCTCAAGGTGCATTAGAGCACCGGGTGGAAGCCGTCGCCTTTCCTTGTTTTTAGCGAGTTTGCGCTTCGAATTATGCGGCCGGGCAGCGCAGGAGCTCCGTCACGTTCGCTCCTTTCGCAACACGTAGTTCCGAACATCATCGTCGATCGAACGGCTTTGTTCGTCATACAGCCCGCATTGCGACAGCAGGTCTCGCAGGTTCACCTGGGTTCCGACGAACTCGTAAACCATGGGCGTCATGTACGGTTCGCGCGAGACACCGCTCGAGATGCCGAATGCATCGCCGTAGAGATACGTCATCGGATGCTTGTGGGTGGGGTACAGGATCGTTTCGGTAACGGCGTTGCGCAGCAGTACGTCCATCTCGACCAGGAAAATACGGTCGGCAAGAACCATCAGGACGCCTTCGTATTTATAGGTTTCGAATCTTCGCCGCTCTTTGTGCTCGGGTTTCAGGCGCTCGATCGCCTTGGTCCGCACGCGATCGTGCTCCAGGAATATCCTGACAGCCGCCTTGATGATGCATCCCGGGTATTCGATGGACCGTAGATAGCGGTAGTAGTAGCCCACGTACCACGTAGCCGTGGTCGATTCCGCGAGGGGCAGGTGCAGTGATTCGACCATCTTCGAAGGCGCCTTCCGGCGCATGCGCCCCTGCGGCGAGACGAGCTGCCGGAATTCATCGTTCGAAAAGAAGATCTCCGATTCCTCGACCCCGAAGTAATCGCAGATCTTTCGCAGGTTGTACTGCGACGGCAAGGTTTCCCCGTTGAGATATCGCGCGAATTGCTGCCGGTTGATGTCGAGTTGGCGGCATACGTGCGATACGGAACGAACGTAGCTGCACAGGACCCGCAGGTTCTCGGAAAACCGGCTGAGCCGCAGCGCATCGGCGCGACTCATGGACAGCGCTCCGCGAGTTTCCCCGGTCTCCCGGTCGAGGGAGGCATCATCATAGTTATTCGAGTCCCAGACAGCACCTGGAGGGATCATCACCTGTACGGCGCGGCCGGGCACTCGCCGGTTTCCATTCCACTGAAAAAACGGCTCGGGTTTGGCGCTTCCGAACAGTATTTCACGATTGTACACAGAGTGCGCCGGCTAACGGAAAGGTACGGAAAAGCAGCAGTATCGTAAGAGCCGGCGATCCGGGGTGCCCCTGCGCTCGAGGCGGCAGGACGGTAAAAAAGGCGTCGCAGATCGCGGGTTTCGAAATGGCCGACAGGGGCGCTAGCGCTGCCGCAGCGGCACCGAGAGGGCGGAGACGGCGCTGCGAGTGGCGGGAATCGACCAGGTCAGGACCGCAGCGGCGGCAAGAAGTGCGACGCCGACGCCGATATTCTGTCCCGTCAAGGCATAGCCGCGGAGCAAGGTGACGGTGGCGGCAACGACCACGAGGATGGCCGCCAGGACCGCCCTGAGCATCCTGTCGTAGGAGTCGACCTCGATCCTGGCGAGACCCAGGAGCAGCGTAATGGCCATGGAAGCATAGAAGATTTTCGCGAGCGGGCCGCTGTACACGAACGAGGCGAGCGCCGCAACGCCGAGCGCAATCGGCACGCCCCACACCGCGGAACGCCAGAGACGGTCCATGCCGGCCACGGCCCGACCTTTCGCAACCGCGGACCGGAACCAGATGTTGACGCCGGTGACACAGCAGACGGTCAGCGCCAGCCCGAGCAGGCCGTAGACGATCCGTACCGGGAAAAAGTCGAACGCGCCGAGGTGCAGGCTGCCCGAGGACGCGAAAAACTGCAGTCCCGGCGGACCGTCGCTGTAGTGCCGGGACCCGAGGTACTCGCCTTCGGTGGTAAACCGGTGCACTTCCGCATAGGCAAGGTGCGGGAACACGTTGGTTTCGACGTCTACGGCCTGCTCGGCCGAGCCCGGGGCACGGACGATGAGGAATTCCGCGGCTTCCGTGGGGGCTATCCCCTGCAAGCGCTCGAGAATTACGGGTATGTCCGGGGACGCGCCCGGGCTGGATACCTGCGCCGGAAAGTCGCCGTTGTAGACGGCGACGACCCCGTCGATGTCGTTGCCGTACCCGTACCAGGCGCCGACCGGCACCAGCACCGGGGTCAGCGCGAGGAAGGCGCCGGTCACGGCGATGACGAGGTGAAAGGGCAGCGCCCAGGCGCCGAGCCGGTTGTGGACGTCCGCCTGGAACAGGCGCGGAGAGCCGCTACGGCGGACGAAAAACGCATCGATCAGGATCTTGCGATGCGCGACCAGCCCGGTCAGCAGCGAGCTCACCAGGAACAGGCCGAGCAAGCCGACGACAAGCGCACCGAAGCGCGGTAAGTGCAGGTCCGCATGCAATTGCGTGAGGAAATCGGTCCACGGCGTGCGCAGTGGCGGAGACAAATCCCCATCGGCGCCGACCGCCTGGCGCCAGGAACCGTCTTCATGAAAGAAATCCAGCATGCCGTAGGGCCGCGCCGCGCCCGGAAATCCCACGATGAAGCTGCGCAGCTCCGAAACGGACGGATCGCGGATGATGTCATCCACAATCGCCTGGACCGTGTCCGGCGGTAGCCGGTCGGCCCGTTCCTCGAAAGGTGCTTCCCAGTTCTCCAGTTCCTGCCCGAAAACCGACAACGTTCCCGTGAGGCAGACGAGATACAGGAGCGCACCGAGTGACAGGCCGAGCAGCGAGTGACCCGACAACGCGATCCGCGCCAGCCCGGCGGACCAGCCTGGCCACCCGCTGCCCTTTCCTTTCACGAGCGGGCTGCCAGGAGGGTCGCTACGGTTACGGCGAGAGCAAGGCTGCCGGCCCCGATGAGAGTCGCGCGCCACAACCTGGTCTCGCTGCTCGTCCACGCCGTCAGGGCGGCGGCGGCAGTGATCGCGACCAGGGTGCAGGCGACCAGCCGGTCCGCGTCAGCGCCAGGCACCGCCAGCAACGCGGCGACGCCGGCCGCGAGTCCGGCGCCAAGGGCGATCGGGACCGCAAGCAGGAAGCGCCAGGCACCGGCAAACAATCGTGCCCGGGCCAACCCTTCCGTGGCGCGCGGCGCCGTACGCGCCAACACCCTGGGCGGCCCGAGGTCCGCCGAAGCGGCACTCGCGGCAATTCCTGCAACGCTCACCATGAACAGGCCGAAGATCAACCCGAGGGCAATCCCGAGCTGCAGGCTGAACAGCGCGATCGAAGCAGCAATGCCGGAGAAGGCGATGACCTTCGACCAACGCGGGGCCTTTTTGTGCAGCCGCCAGACTTTCAGCAGGTGCACCATTCCGAGGGCCAGGACGACGAGCGCTGCAACGTTGACGACCAGGTTCATGCTTCACCCTGCACGGGAGCGCAACCCGCGTTACCGTCCGCCGAAGAGCCCGCCGTCGGCCTCCGCAACAGGGCCAGTGCTCAGTCCCACGTGAACTTCAGGCGGGCGAGATACGTGAGGCCCGGCTCCGGTATGACGGCGGTAATGCTGAACCCTTCCGCATAGATGTCCTCATCGAACACGTTGTTGACCATGACGTCGAGTTGAACCCGCTCGCTGATAGGATAATAGGCGGCAAGGTCCAGTCGCGTATGCGCCGGTAGCTTGAACGTATTGTCGTCATCGCCATACCGGCTGTCCACATGCTCGAGTGTTGCGCCGAGGCCCAAACCGTCCAGTGGCCCGGACGTAATGTCGTAGCGAGTCAGCAGTGAGAAAGTGTTCTCGGGCGTGTTCCTGAGGACGTTTCCGGACAGCCCGTCGAAATTCTTGCTGATCTCCGTGTCCAGGTAGCCGTAAGCCACGCCGAGGAGCCAATTCGGCCGGACATCACCGTACAGGGTGAGCTCGAATCCGCGCGACTCCACTTCGCCCAAGGGTGCCTCGAAACCCGGGTTCTGGGGATCGGTTGTGGGCATGTTCTCCTTCGTGATGCTGAACAACGCGGCACTGGTCTGCAGGCCGCCCAGCATGAACCGGGTACCGATCTCGTATTGCGTACCCACTTCCGCGTCAAACGGCGTGCCGCCCGATGACGTCCCGAACTGCGGAACGAAGGACTCTGCCCGATTGGCATAGATCGCGAATTGGCTGGTTATGTCGTAGAGGATGCCGAACTGCGTCGACCAGTTCTCCTCATCCATGGAATCCGGCGACGGTTCGTCCGACCCGGCGCCGATGAAGATCGTATCCTGGCTTGCATCGGTGTACCGAACGCCTGCCAGCAGGTGCAAGCGCTCGCCTATCGTTACGCGGTCCTGCACGAAAAACGAGGTCGCATCGAAGTCCTGGAAAGAACGGTTATATGCCGGAACCAGGTCCGGGGCGAGGCCGTAAACGGGCTCGAACAGGTCGAGCGAGCTGGAGAGGACGAAGCGCGTCGGCCTGTTGCCATCGAACTGGCGGTGGCCGAAACCCAGGAGGACTCGATGATCGATTGTTCCCGTCGTGAATTCCCCGGCCAGGTCCACGAGGAAATTGTCATCGTTCTCCACCGCGTCCTTGCCGAAGAACATGGCACGAGTGAGCGTCCGGAAGTCGTCATCGAGGCCGAGGACGAACATTTCCGCGAACTCCGCCTCGTTCCTCGTATACGTGTAACTTGCGCGGATCCGCAGGGAATCATTGAATTCATGCAGCAGCCGAACATTGGCATCCACGGAATCCCTTTCCGTGAATCCTCCGTTCGCTCCTGGCTCGTCCGGATTGAAGGACCTGTCGTATTGCCCCACCGGGTTCGGCAGGTACAGGCCTTGTGCCGGCGTACCGTTTTGTGAAGACCCCCAATCGTTTGTCGAGTAGATGCCCTCGATCGTCAACGTCGTGGACGGCGAGAAGTCGACGGTCAGGTTGGGCGCGACAAACAGGTGTTCGAGATCCCAGAAATCGATGAAGGACTCGGTATCATGATGCGAGACGATGAAGCGGCCGCTGACCCTGTCCGTAATCGGTCCGGTGACGTCCACGGTGATGCGCTGATCGTTGTATCGGCCGTACTCCACGCCAACCTCGCCCTGGAAATGATCCAGCGGCTGCTTGGTCACGACATTGATGACGGCGCCCGGTTCCATTTGCCCGTACAGCACGGATGCCGGCCCTTTCAGCACTTCGATCCTCTCGACGTTGGCGGCATCCCGGGCGTGCGCGATGCGATTGTGTCCCAGGCCGTTGATCGTCTGGCTCGCGTAGAAGCCCCGGATGAGATACGTGTCGCCGAAAGGATTCAGGGTCGAGCCGTCCCGCGAGGCGGTCGGCACGAACCGGACGACGTCACCCACCGTCACGACGGGTGCGATCTCCAGCGTTTCCTGGTCGAACACGGTGACGCCTTGCGGAATATCGCGAAGCGTTTCTCCCCGCACACGACCGAAGACGGTGATTGCTTCGATTTTGTCATACGCGTCGTCCGCGGTCTCGGTGGCCTGGGTGTCCGAGACCTGTCCGAGCCCGATGGCCGGCTGAAGAATCAAGGCAGCCGCAGCCGCTTTTGCCAGCACAGATCCCAAGACACGATACAGCGATTTCATAATGTCCCCTCTTTGCGATCGAAGCGCATCCCCGTCGATGTGGCAGTACATCGCACGCGCCCACGGCGCATTACCCCATGCCTGTAGCGGTGGAGCAATACGAGGCTTTTTCGCTTGTTGTCGCATTCCTTTACGCGGATTTGAGCGGCAATGCAGCAAGGCTTTCTCCCATGACCACGAACGGCCTCCTGATCTACTGCACAGGTTCGGATGCAAGATTGCGAGCCTTCTCGCGCAGCAGGAACTTTTGAATCTTTCCGGTGGACGTTTTGGGTAATTTGGTAAAAATTACCCTTGTGGGACATTTGAAGTGGGCCAGCCGCGCGCGACAGTGCTCCACGATGTCCTTTTCGGACAGTGCCGCACCCTCCCGCGGCGTAATGAAGGCGCACGGCGTTTCGCCCCATTTCTCGTCGGGGCGGGCGACGACGGCGGCTTCCAGCACCCCGGGATGGTCGTACAGGACGTCTTCCACCTCGATCGATGAGATGTTCTCACCGCCGGAAATGATGATGTCCTTGGATCGGTCGCGAATCTCCACATAGCCGTCAGGATGGACGACGCCAAGGTCGCCGGTATGGAAAACGCCGCCCTTGAAACAAGCGGCCGTCGCGTCGGGGTTCTTCAGGTATCCCTTCATCACCGCATTACCGCGGAACATGAGCTCACCCACTGTGTGACCGTCGCGCGGCACGGGTTCCAGGGTGTCGGGATCGGCGACGAAGAAGTCTTCCTCAACCAGGTACTTCACGCCCTGCCGGGCCTTCAACTTTGCCCTCTCGTCCTCCGTGCGGGCGTCCCATTCCGAATGCCAGTCGCACACGGACGCGGGCCCATAGACCTCCGTCAGGCCATAGACGTGCGTGGTATCGAAGCCGAGCTTTTCCATGCGCTTCAGCGTAGCAGCGGGGGGCGCGGCGCCGGCAGTCATCAGGTTCACGCGATGCGGCAGCTCCGCCCTTTGTGCCGCCGGGGAATTCAGCAGCATGGTCATGACGATCGGCGCGGCGCACATATCGGTGACTCCGTGTGCTTTGATCGCCGCGAACACGGCCGCCGGTTCGACTTTCCGCAGGCAAACATGCGTTCCCGCCATCGCCGTTACCGTCCAGGGAAAGCACCAGCCATTGCAGTGAAACATCGGCAACGTCCAGAGATAGACCGGTTGCTTCCGCATCTGCCACGCCAGCACGTTTCCCAGCGCATTCAGGTAAGCGCCGCGATGGTGGTACACGACGCCTTTCGAGCCGCCGGTCGTGCCGGATGTGTAGTTGAGTGAGATCGCATCCCATTCGTCTTCCGGCAGGCTCCATGCGTATTCCGGCGAGCCTTCGAGGAGGAAGTCCTCATAGTCCAGCTCTCCGATCAGCTCGCCCGATGTTGCCTGGGCATCATCGATGTCGATTACCAGTGGGGCCTTGGGGAGCTTGCCCAGGGCTTCCCCGATAACGGGGGAGAATTCCCTGTCCGTTATGATCGCTTTCGCCTCCCCGTGTTCGAGCATGAAGGCTATGGCGTCTGCATCCAGGCGAACGTTCAGCGCGTTGAGCACCGCGCCACACAGCGGCACGCCGAAATGCGCTTCCAAGAGAGCCGGCACATTGGGCGCCATCACGGCGACTGTATCCCCGCGCCCGATACCGCGCCGGCTCAAGGCTCCCGCGAGGCGGCGGCAGCGGATATACGTATCGTGCCAGCTTCTCGCCACGTCGCCGTGGATGACGGCGATGTGATCGGGAAACACCTCGGCGGTCCGGCGCAGGAAACTGAGCGGCGATAACGCAACGTGGTTTGCCGGGTTGCGATCCAGCCCTCGGTCGTATTTGCCGCTTGGCACGGCGGTTGAGGAAGGTGAATGGTGCATGGCGTTTGTGCTCCTACGGGCGCCGGCCGGGATGCGACGGCTGTACCGGTAGCCGTATAGACCGATAACCGGCCGCGTTCAATTCGCTAGCTTTAACCAGTTGTCGCTCCCATGCCGGCGGAGCGCCGAAAGGCGCGTAACGCCCGGCAATGCATCGTGACCCGGGCAAGATGACGGATGTCTTTCCTGCTACACCGCCCTGCTGCGCGTTGTGATACCTTTGAAGCAATACGTTGACGAGGTAGTACCTTTCCGTGTTTTCGTTACATATCAATGAGCGTTCCTGGCCACTCCGCGAACCGTTCGCCATATCGCGCCAGACCTATACCACCGCCGAAGTCATCATCGTCGAAGTCGCGTCCGGCTCCCTGACGGGGCGCGGCGAGGCAGCGGGAGTCGACTACCACGGCGAAACACCGGCCAGCATGCGCGAGCAGCTCGAATCGGTCCGCTCCAAAGTAGAGGCCGGCGTGACGCGGGAAGACCTGCTCACGCTGCTGCCTCCCGGCGGCGCACGGAATGCGCTCGATGCGGCGCTCTGGGACCTGGAAGCGAGGCGCACCGGAAAACCCGCCTGGCAGCTTGCAGGGCTCGAGCGGCTGGCGCCGGTCAGCACGGCGGTGACGATCGGTGTGCGTTCGCTGGACGATTACGAGGCGACAGCGCGATCGTTGGCGGATTACGAGTGGATCAAGGTCAAGGTGGGGGCCGATAACCCGATCGCTGCACTCGAGGCAGTCCGGCGCGGTGCCCCGCGCGCGAAGCTCATCGTCGACCCCAACCAGGCATGGGAAGTACCCACCGTGTACGAGCTCGGCAGCGCGCTGCAGCAACTGGGAGTCGAACTGCTCGAACAACCCGTCAGCATCACCAACGACTCGGGGCTTCGTGCCGGAAAAAGCGTTGTTCCCGTTTGCGCGGACGAGGCGATCGATACCCTGGAGGATTTACCTCGGATACGCGGTCGCTACGATGTGATCAACATCAAGCTGGACAAGGCCGGCGGATTGACGGCCGCGTTGCAGCTTGCACACGCCGGCCTGGCGGAAGGTTTCGGGCTGATGGTGGGATGCATGGTCGCCGGGTCCATCGGCATGGCACCGGGCATGGTGCTGGCGCAGATGTGCAAGTTCGTCGACCTGGACGGCCCCTTGCTGCAGGCCGAGGACTGGCCCGACGGCATTCGCTACACGAGCGGGCTGATGGAGTGGCCAGCGGCCCCCTTGTGGGGTTGACGCACTCGGCGCCGCCATTCATGGCGGCTTTTTCCCGGTATCCGGTCAGTGGCGCTCGAGCGCCTGCGCCAGGATCGCCTCGTCCACGTTGCCACCGGAGATGATCACGCCAACGCGCTTCCCCCTGACCGGCAGTTTGCCCGAGAGTATCGCCGCGAGTGCAACGGCGCCGCCCGGTTCGGCGACGAGCTTGAGCTCGCGGAGCGCGAAGCGCATGGCATCCAGGACCTCGCCGTCATCCACGACCAACCCGCCGGCCAGGTGCCGCCGGTTGATCTCCCACGTAATCTCTCCCGGTTCCGGTGCGAGCAAAGCATCGCAAAGCGTCGCCGTTCCCGGCTCGTTGCGCACGCGCCGGCCGGCCGCAAGCGAGCGGGCATGGTCGTCGAAGCCGGCCGGCTCAACCGCATACAGCTCGGTGTGCGGACTGAGCTCCGCGAATGCCAGCGCCGTGCCCGCGATCAACCCACCGCCCCCGCAACAGACCAGTAAGGCGTCTAGCTGGACGTCCACCGCCGCGAGCTGGCGCACGAGCTCCACGCCGAGGCTGCCCTGCCCTGCAATGACGTAAGGATCGTCGTAGGAGGGCACGAGCACGCAATTGCGCTCGGCCGCCAAAGCACGTGCAATGTCCTCGCGGCTCTCGCGCAGGCGATCATAAAAAACGATTTCCGCCCCCAGCCGCCGCGTGTTGTCGATCTTGATGCGCGGTGCGTCCTCCGGCATGACGATCGTCGCCTGGATGCGGAGCCGCCTCGCCGCCGCGGCGACACCCTGGGCGTGATTGCCGGAGGACCAGGCCACCACCCCCGCTTTGTGTTCCGCGGCCGACAACCGGCAGAGCCGGTTGCACGCGCCGCGGAATTTGAACGATCCGGAAACCTGCAGGCACTCCGGCTTGACGAACACCCGCGCGCCGGTCGCCTGGTCGAGCGCAGCGGAACGCAGCACCGGCGTCTCGACCACCACGCCTGCCAGCCGCTCGGCGGCCGCGGCGACGTCGTGGAAGTCCGGGATGCGCATGGCGCCGTCTCCTTTGCTCACGAACTCGCACCCTCGTCCAGCGGCAGGACGCAAAGGGACCATGAAAGAACAGACTTGGACATGAGGCCTCGCGGGTGATCGGTCGCCGCAATCCTACCGGCGGCGTCGCAGGAAAACGTACGGATTGGCAAACGATAGCTGGATGGATTATCTGCCATGCCCACGCGCGAAAAGATATTTCGCCGCGCTGTGACGATAACGGTCATGCGTTCGTCATCCCCGGACTACACTGTGTCGGCGACTATAATCGCCGCGTCTTCATTCCGGATTCGACGAGGCCCGGGGCAGGGAAACGACATATGACCGTCAAGCAAGAAACCGCGCATGCAGAGCTGGCGAAGGCGAGGCAAGCGATCGCACCTCACGTGCAGGTGACGCCTCTGATGGGTTCCGGCACCCTTTCACGCCTGGCCGGCTGCCGCGTCGACCTGAAGGCGGAGCTGTTCCAGAAGACGGGCTCGTACAAGCCGCGCGGGATGCTCTGGGCGCTGATGCAGCTCGGGGAGGATCAACGCAAACGCGGGGTTATCACGTTCTCTGCTGGGAATGCCGCGCAAGGCCTCGCGTACGCGGCAGGCGTGGTCGGCGTCTCGGCGACCGTCGTGATGCCGGAGACCGCGAGCCCGGCCAAAGCACAGGCGACCCGTGACTACGGCGGCGAGGTCGTGCTGCACGGATCACCCGCGGAATGCCTGGCGCACTGCCTCGAACTGGTCGAGCAACGCAATCTCACCTTCATCTCGTCCTACGACAACGACGACCTCATGACCGGTCACGCGTCTCTCGGCCTCGAGATCCTCGAGCAGGCACCCGACGTCGACGCGATCTTCGTCGGCATCGGCGGGGGCGGCATGGCCGGCGGGATCGCGAAAGCGATCGCTGCAAGCGGACGCGATGTTCGCCTGTTCGGCATCGAGCCGGAAGGTGCTCCCGCGATGCGCCGGAGCCTCGACGCCGGCCGCGCGGTGCGGCTGGAGCGCGTGGACACGATTGCCGACGGCCTCGCCGCTCCCACCGCGGGCGAGCTCTGCTACGAGCTCGTGCGCGAGCACTTCGAGGACGTGCTGCTGGTCTCCGACCGGCAGATCGCAGACGCCCTCGAGCTCCTGATGACCCGGTGCAAGCTGTATGCCGAACCGGCCGGCGCGGCGGCACTTGCCGGCCTGCTGGCCTGCCGCGACCGGCTCCCCGCGGATGCACGCGCCGTGTGCGTGGTGTCCGGCGGGAATCTCGCGCCGGAGCGGTTGAAAGCGCTACTCTGACGCGCGCCTTTGGGCTACTGCTGCTCCCGCCCGAGCTCCTCCGTTACCTCGTCGACCGCCGCACGCGTCCGGGCTACGATCTCGTCGGCATCGGCGCGCGTCATCACCAGCGGTGGCGCGAACCCGAGAATGTCACCATGCGGCATCGCCCGCACGATCAGTCCGTGCTCCAGGCAATGGCGCGAGACGCGTGCACCCACGCCGAGCTGCGGATCGAACGGTTTCCGCTGCTCCCGGTCCGCTACGAATTCGAGCGCAGCGAGCATGCCCACGCCGCGAACATCGCCCACGAACGGGTGCTCGGCGAACGCGTCACGTAGCTGCTCCAGCAGGTAGCCGCCGGCTTCCTCGGCATTGCGCACGAGCCCTTCCCGCTCGATGATTGCGAGGTTCGCGAGGCCGGCGGCTGCCGCGAGCGGATGGGCCGAATAGGTATAGCCGTGACCGAACGGTCCATAGCGGTCGGAGCCCTGCTCGAGCACTTCCCACACCTTGGACCCGACGAGGGAGCCCGACAGCGGCAGGTAGGCGCTGGTCAGGCCTTTGGCCACCGTAATGAGATCCGGCTCGATCCCGTACCGGTGCGAGCCGAAAGGCGTCCCGACACGGCCGAAGCCGCAGACCACCTCGTCGGCGATCAGCAGTATGTCGTGGCGGCGCAGCACCTCCTGGATCGCTTCCCAGTAGCCCTCCGGCGGCGGGATCAACCCGCCCGTCCCGAGCACCGGCTCACCGATGAAAGCGGCCACGGTTTCGGGGCCCTCCTCCAGGATCAGTTCTTCGAGCTCCCGGGCACAACGCGCGGAAAAATCGCGCTCGGTCTCGCCGGGCTGCGCATGCCGGTAATAGTAGGGTGCGCTGGTGTGCAGGATGGGACCCTGCGGCAGGTCGAACGCACGGTGATAAAGCTCGAGGCCTGTGAGGCTGCCCGAGATGACGGTGCCACCGTGATAACCGCGCCACCGGCTGATGATCTTCTTCTTCTCCGGGCGACCAAGAACGTTGTTGTAGTACCAGACGATCTTGACAAGGGTTTCGTTCGCGTCCGAGCCGGACATGCCGAAGTACACGCGCTGCATGCGCCCCGGTGCGATCGCGAGTATCTGCTCGGCGAGGCGCGCCACCGGCTCGCTCGTGTGGCCTGCATAGGCGTGGTAATAGGAGAGCTTCCGGGCCTGCTCGTAGATCGCCTCCGCGATCTCCTCGCGTCCGTAGCCCGCGTTCACGCAGTAAAGGCCGGCGAACCCATCGATCAATTCCTCGCCCGACTCGTCCCGGATCCTGATGCCATGGCCGCCGGTCACGACGCGCGGAGCGCCCGTGTCCCCGCGGGAGTAGGCCTTTAAGGGCGTAAACGGATGCAGCACCGAATTCCGGTCGATGCGCTGTAACTCCGACTCGGGGGCCGGTGCCGACTTGTGCTTGAGGTTCATTGATGGATTCCTGTATCGATACATACGTAATGAATGTCGAGGTATTCGCCGAGGCCGTGCCGCGACCCTTCCCGACCCAGTCCGGACTGCTTGACGCCGCCGAACGGTATAGGAGCGCCGGTGAACTTCGTCCGGTTGACGGTCACCATCCCGTACTGCAACGACTCACTGACCCGCAGCGCCCGTTGCAGGTCGTTGGTATAGACGTAGGCCGCGAGGCCGTAGTCGCTGTCGTTGGCGAGCCGGAGTGCCTGCTCTTCGCCGTCGAAAGGCGCAATCGCCGCCACCGGGCCGAAGGTTTCTTCGTGCCAGATCTGCATGTCATCCGACAGGTCGGCGAGCACGGTCGGCTCGTAGAAGCTGCCGCCGCGCGCGTGCAAGCGACCACCGGTCAACAGGCGGGCGCCCTTGGCAATGGCATCGTCCACGTGAGCCTGGCATTTCTCGACAGCGCGCCGGGACATCAGCGGCCCCAGGTCGTTGTCGTCGTCCAGGCCGGGGCCGACGCGTAGCTGCGCCGCCCGCTCGGCGAAGCGCTCGCAGAACGCGGGATAGAGCGGCCGCGCGACCAGTATCCGGTTGGCGGCCAGGCAGTCCTGGCCCGTGGTCTGGAACTTGGCGTCGAGTGCCGCCGTCACTGCCTGCTCGAGATCCACGTCGTCGAAAACGATGAACGGCGCGTGGCCGCCGAGCTCCAGCGAAAGCCGCTTGACCGTTGCACCGCATTGCGCGAAGAGCTGGCGCCCGACCTCGGTCGAACCGGTAAAGGAAATCGCCCGCACGACCGGGCTCGAGGTGAGCACCCCGGCGATCGGCCCGGGCGGGCCCGGCAGCACGCTGAACACCCCGGCCGGGATGCCCGCACGTTCGGCGAGCACGGCGAGTGCAAGCGCGGAAAACGGGGTTTCCTCCGCCGGGCGCACGATCATCGGGCACCCGGCCGCGAGCGCCGCTCCCGCCTTGCGCGTGATCATCGCCGAAGGAAAATTCCAGGGCGTAATCGCCGCCGTCACGCCGACGGGCTGGCGGGTGGTGAACACGCGGCACCCCGGATGATGGGGAGGGATGGTCTCGCCGTACGCACGTTCGCCTTCCGCGGCGAACCACAGCAGGAAGCTCACCGCGTAGTCGATCTCCCCGCGGGCCTCCCGGATCGGCTTGCCCTGCTCCAGTGTCACGATACGCGCCAGGTCTTCGCGCGCTCCCCGCATCAATGCGGCCCAGCGCTCGAGCAGCAGGGCGCGGTCGTTTGCCGTGAGACTGCGCCAGCGGGGCCACGCCGCTGCGGCCGCTAAAACCGCCTGCTGCGTGTCGGCCGCGTTCGCGGCAGCAACGTACCCCAGCGACTCGCCGGACGCGGGATCGACCACCTCGAAGCGTTCGCGGTCTTCGCGCGCGCCTTCCACGCGGCACGACGGGCCGGTCCGGATGAGCTCCGGCTCGTCCAGCAACTCCGCGATCGGCGGGACCGATACGGCCTCGCTGGCCATTGCCTGGGGGGATTGTGCCTGCATGCGCCGCTTCGCTTCTCGTTCGTGAGCCGGCATTGTCAGCCGTATCGGAGCGAACCTGCTGCGGTAGTGGCAGTGCCCGGCAGAACATTCTGCTGGAATTCAGTGCTCGCGCAGAACGCTCTTCGGTCGGCGTCGGTCACTATGCCGTCGCATCCTCGCGGGGAGAAGCGGGCAGCCGTGCGGCTATCCGTTCATGGAGCAATGCGTTTGCGCGGTCCCGCAGGCTTCTTGCAGGCCGCGTTCATGGCGATCCCGTCGCGGTTGTCCCTGCGCGCTGGCCGTCAGTCGGCGGCGGCGATGGCGTCGATCTCTATTGCGGAGCCGTAGCGCAACGGGGTTCCTGTAGGCACCACGATGCGCGCCGGGCGGTGCCCCCCGTAACGGCGCGCGAGCTCGGCGTTGATGGCGGTCCATTCGTCGACGTCGACGACGTACACCGACATCTTTACCACCTGCGACAACGTCGTGCCGGCCGCCGCGAGTATCGCTTCGAGCTGGTCCATGCAGTGCGTCGTCTGCTCGACAACGCCGCGCGCAGCGCCGACGTGCTCCGCCAGGCTGTTGCCGAGCAGGCCGGAAACATAGACGAGCCCGCGATGCCGGATGGCCTGCGCGTAATGGCCGTGAGGCGCGGTCGCCGCATCCGTTGCGATCTGCTCGAGCTTTGCGTCACCGGCCACTGGAGCGGCTCCCTGGCGCGCAATTCCCGGGCTTCTTTCCTGCTATTGCTGTCATCTGCCTCACTCTACCCCGAACCGGTCCGCCGACGCATGCGCCAGCGGATTCGGTTTGGCGAACACCGGACAGCACAAGGCTGCCATCAAACCCGGGAGAAGTGTCGGCGAGGCAAGGGCCACGGTTTTGCGGTATTCGCCCGGATACGAAGCAGATCTTGCTGAACCTTGCCGGCCTGTGCCGTCTGGCGTTACCCGGCGTCCGCCTGGCTGATCCCCGCTAGCGCCACCGCGAGGGGAACTCCCGGGTGGGCCTTGACCGACTTGGTCACGATATAGCTCCAGTACTGCCCGATTCCGAAATCGCCTTGCAGGAGCTCGTCCACTATCGCCTGGTATCGTTCGACGGTCGGGACGACGAAGCGGAGCACGTAATCCACGCCGCCGCCGACGGCAGCGCACTCCACGATTTCCGGAATCTTCTCGATCGCCTGTTCGAAGCGGCGAAAATCGTGTGCCCGATGGCTTTCCAGGGACACCGGGACCACCACGGTCACGATCTTCGCGAGCCGTTCCACCGCGATCTCCGCACGATACCCGCGGATCAGCCCGGCCTCTTCCAGCCTGCGCACGCGTTGCCACGTGGGGCTCGACGTCAGTCCGACGCGCTTGCCGAGTTGCGCGGCCGGAATCCGGCCGTCCTTGCCCAGGATCTCCAGGATCCTGATATCGAACTTGTCCAGCTTCACGACGCGACCTGTCTCGGTCCGGCGCGGTATTGCGAAAAGATCTTCCGCCGAACCATGACGATAGCGGCCATGCGTCTGCCACCCCCGGATTACACTGCAGCGACGATTATGATCGCCGGCTTTTGTGCCGGATTCAATCGGACCCACCGGCACCGCGGGTTTCACCCGCGGCCGTCAACCTTCGCCGGGCCAGTATGCCGAATCGGGCAGTGCACGCGGGCCGAAGATCGCCTGGCCCACGCGCACGACGGTGGCGCCTTCCGCGATGGCAATCTCGAAGTCACCCGACATGCCCATGGAGAGCTCGTCCAGGGCAATCCCCGGCGGCGCTTCCTGCCGCAAGCGGTCGCGTAGCTCGCGCAGGCGCCGGAAACAGGCGCGCACGCGTGCCTCGTCCGCCGAAAACACCGCGAGCGTCATGAGGCCGCGCACGCGCAAGGTCGAAAAAGCCGGCAGCTCGTGCAGCACCGCGGCGACGCGCTCGGGCGGCAGGCCGTACTTGCTCTCCTCCCCGGACGTGTTCACCTGCACGAGCACATCGAGCTCCCGGTTCTCGATCTGCAGCCGCCGGTCCAGCGCTTCCGCGAGCTTGATACTGTCGAGCGACTGCACCTCGGCGGCAAAGCGCGCGACGTAGCGCGCCTTGTTCGTCTGCAGGTGCCCGATGATGCTCCAGGAGACGCCGAGGTCCGCGAGCGCTTCCGCCTTCCTTCTCGCCTCCTGCACCTTGTTCTCGCCGAAGCACGTGACCCCGGCTGCGAACGCGGCCCGCAGCCGTTCCACCGGGACCGTTTTCGAAACCGGCAGCAGCCGCACCTCGGCCGGATCCCGCTGGGCGGCGGCGGCGGCGCGGGCGATGCGCGCACGCACCTCCGCCAGCTTGGCGGCGATGTCCGCGCCGGCCGTGTCGAGCGCTTCCGGATTCACCTCACCAACCACTGAAGCGGTTCCAGGTGTCCAGAACCTCGGGGCTTCGCCCCTCCACGACCCGGTAACAGGCATGCTGCGCGCCGGTCGCGCAGGCATGGTTGGGCAGCACGCGCAACAGCGTGCCCACGGGATAGCGCGCAGGATCGAGGGGGCCGCCGTCGCGGCGCGCAATCACCCCGTGCTCCTGGTTGGTGGACTGCACGATGAGGTCCTCGTCCAGCACTTCACCGGCGAGGTTGCACACCAGCCCGTAGCCCTGGTCGAGCGGCTGGTTCGCGGTGCCGCGGTCACGCGAGAGCGCCATCCACCCGCCATCGGTGATCACCCAGCCCCGCTCCGGCTGGTGGCCGATGACGCTCACCAGCACCGACAGCGCGATGTCATCCGCCGCGCACACGCCCAGGCCCGCCATCACCAGATCCTGGAACATGTAGACGCCGGCACGGACTTCGGTGACGCCGGAGAGGTCGCGCGCAAACGTGGCGGTCGGCGTCGAACCTACGGAAACCACGGGAGAGGGAAAGCCGGCCTGCCGGATCCGCTCCGCGGCGCGTACCGCACCGGCGCGCTCGCGCTCGGCCATGGCGCGGAGCGCCTCCTCCGAACGGCAGTTGTAGGATTCCCCGGCGTGCGTCAGCACGCCGCGTAGCTCGAGCCCGGAGCGTTCTGCAATGAACGAGCTCAGCTCGATCAGGCGCGGTGATTCCGGCTCTATCCCCGATCGATGGCCGTCCACGTCCAGCTCGATCAGCAGCGGCAGACGGAGGCCTGCCTCGCGTGCGGCCTCGTCGCAGGCCGCGGCCGCATCAGGATTGTCCGCAATGAGGGTAAGTTGCGCGCCCTGCCGAATGAGGCGGATGACATGCGCCAGCTTGTTCGGCGCGATGCCCACGGCATACAGAATGTCCGTTATGCCGTGCGCGTGGAAAAACTCCGCTTCCTTGAGCGTCGACACGGTGATGCCGCCGGGTTGCCCGTCGAGCGCGACGGCGACCGCCTCCATGCACTTGGTCGTCTTCACGTGCGGGCGCAGGCTGCAGCCGAGCGATGCAAGGTGCGTACGCATGCGACCGATGTTTGCTTCGAGCTTGTCCCTGTCCAGCACCAGGGCCGGTGTCTCGAGATCGGTCAATCGCATTCTTCATCACCTGCAAGTTGAAGCACCGACGCGGCCCAGGGAGCCTCTGCACAAGTCGTGGACGGCGTCTTTTCGCCCAGGCTTGTGCAGAGGCTCCCTGGCGGCCCGCCGTCCGCATATCTTCCCATACGGCGCCGGCGCTCGCGAACCACTCGCCGCCTGACGTCCCGCGCAACTGCGCCGCAACTCCGTCATTTCATTGAATGCGACGCGGTATGGCGGTGCGGGGAATTTTTGCGCGAGACCCGGCGAAGGTATTACGTTACCGGTCCGATCGTGCAGAATATCCTGCTGATTATCGGTTCCTGGACGGAATTCCTCCCGGTTCGCGGGCGCAAGCAATGAAGCTCGACAAATTCGATGTGCGGATCCTTTCGACCTTGCAGCAGCAGGGCCGCCTCGCGAACGCCCGCCTGGCCGATGTGGTCGGCCTGAGCAGCAGCGCAACCTGGGAGCGCGTCCAGCGCCTGGAGCGCAACGGTTTCATTCGCGGCTATCACGCGGATATAGCGATCGGGCGAATCCCCGAAGTGGCGCAGGTGGTCGTGCCCGTCGTGCTCTCGAAGCACCGCGCGAACGATTTCCGGCGCTTCGAGCAGGCGGTTTCCGAGGTCGACGAGGTGGCCGAGTGCCTGGCGGTCGGCGGCGGTGTCGACTACGTGCTGAGGTTCGTGGTTGCCGATGCCGGGCGCTACCAGGAGTTGATGGACCAACTCCTTTCCGCCGATATCGGCATCGAGCGTTACTGGAGCTACGTCGTCACCAAGCCCGTGAAGCCGTTCGCCGGTTTCCCGCTCGAACGACTCCTGTCGGCGGATTGACCGGGGAGCCTCTTCCAGGGAGCCTCTGCACAAGTCGTGGACGGCGTCTTTTCGCCCAGACTTGTGCAGAGGCTCCCTAGCCGGCCATCGTGTCGCCCACCGGCGCAACCAGCTCCGCGCCCTCGTTCTTCGCGTTGTTGACC
>CBFGSB010000012.1:0-32553 GCA_965651325.1 uncultured Chromatiales bacterium
GCTCTTCCGATCTACAGGGCGAGCGGGCAGGAGACGGAGGTGAGCGCTCGCGTCGTCGTCAATGCAGCCGGTCCCTGGGTCGACCACGTCCTCGGCACCGCGAACCGGCCGATGCCCGAGCTGATGGGCGGTACCAAGGGCAGCCATATCGTGGTGGGCGCGTTCGACGGCGCGCCCCGGGACGCGTTCTACATCGAGGCCTACATCGATTCCCGGCCGTTCTTCGTGATCCCGTGGAACGGCCAATACCTGATCGGCACAACGGACATTCGCTACACGGGCGACCCGGCCGAGGCCAGGGCGAGCGGCGAAGAGATCGATTACCTGCTGTCGGAGACCAACCGCGTGTTTCCGCGTGCGCGGCTCACGCGGCGCGACATTCATTACACCTACGCGGGCGTGCGGCCGCTGCCCATCCAGAGCAGGAAAAAGGAATCGGCCATCACGCGGCGGCACATCATCAGGAATCACCAGCGTAACGCACGCGGGCTCCTGTCCGTCATCGGCGGGAAGCTGACCACCTACCGCAGCCTGGCCGAGCAGGTCACGAATCGCGTAGCGAAAATGCTGGGCGGCGCCGGTGATTGCCGCACGCGCGAAACGTTCCTGCCGGGCGCTACCGGCATCGCCGCGGCGAAGGCCGATACAAGCGGCTTCGAAGGCCTGTCGGAGGAGGGCGCGGCCCGGCTATCGAGCGTCTACGGCGGCCGCGCGCGCCGGGTGCTCGATCTTGCCTACGAGCGCCCGGAGCTTGCCGCGGCGCTCGACGCGGACCGGACGGTACTGGCCGCGGAAATCGTGTTCGCCGTGCGGCACGAGTTCGCGCGGCATCTCACGGACATCCTGCACCGCCGGACGATGGTGGGCCTGTCGCCGGACCTCGGCGAAACGCTGGCCGAGCCGGTAGCGAACGTAGCGGCGCAGGAGCTGGGCTGGAGCGAGGCCGAGCGGCAGCAGGAGCTGGATGCGCTCAGGGCCTACAACGCCCGGCTCAGGATCGGGTAGCCCGGCGCTCAGCGGCCGGGCATATTGCGGATCATCGCGTCCGCGAACTCGCCGGTCTTGACCTTGGTCGCGCCCTCCATCAGGCGCGCGAAATCGTAGGTCACCGTTTTCTGGCCGATGGTTTCGTCCATCGCGGCGATGATCACGTCGGCGGCTTCCGTCCACCCGAGATAACGCAGCATCATTTCGCCGGACAGGATCAGCGAGCCCGGGTTCACTACGTCCAGGTTGGCGTACTTGGGCGCCGTGCCGTGCGTGGCTTCGAACACCGCGTGGCCCGTGACGTAGTTGATGTTGCCACCCGGCGCGATGCCGATGCCGCCGACCTGCGCCGCGAGCGCATCGGACAGGTAATCGCCGTTCAGATTCATCGTCGCCATGACGTCGAACTCGTCGGGCCGCGTCAGCACCTGCTGCAGCGCAATATCCGCGATCACGTCCTTGACCAGCACCCTGCCGGATTTCAGCGCCTCTTCCTGCTCCCGGTTCGCCGCTTCCCCGCCATGCTCCGCGCGGGTGCGCTCCCACTGGTCCCAGGTGTAGGTGCGGTCGCCGTACTCCCGTTCCGCCAGGCCGTAGCCCCAGTTCCGGAAGGCGCCTTCCGTGAACTTCATGATGTTGCCCTTGTGCACGAAGGTCACGCTCTTGCGGCCGTTGGCCAGCGCGTACTCGAGCGCCGCCCGCACCAGCCGCTCGGTGCCTTCCTGCGACACTGGCTTGAGCCCGATTCCCGAGGTCCCGGGGAAGCGGATCTTTCCGTACTCTTCCGGAAACCGCTCGCGGAACAGCGTCATGAACGCTTCCCAGGCGGGTTCTCCCTGCTGGAATTCGATGCCCGCGTAGATGTCCTCGGTGTTCTCGCGGAAGATGACCATGTCGACCTTGCCCGGGTCGCGCACCGGTGACGGCACCCCCTTGAACCAGCGCACGGGCCGCAGGCAGACGTACAGGTCGAGGAGCTGGCGCAGCGCGACGTTGAGCGAGCGGATGCCGCCGCCGATCGGCGTCGTCAGCGGTCCCTTGATGGAGACGAGCCAGTCCCGGCAGGCGTCGACCGTCTCGTCCGGCAGCCAGCTCTTGAACAGGTCCCAGGATTTCTGCCCGGCGTAGATCTCCATCCACTGGATCTTCCGGCGCTCTCCGTAGGCTGCGGCCACGGCCGCGTCCAGGACCCGGACGGTGGCGCGCCAGATGTCGGGGCCGGTGCCGTCACCCTCGATGAACGGGATGACCGGGCGGTCCGGCACTTCGAGCTTGCCGTTGGCAATGGTGATTTTCTCGCCGCCCTCCGGCGGCACGGGCCTGGCGTCTGGCATGGGCTGCTCCGTCGCACTCTTTTCCTGTTTCCGCGGACTGTCGCCAATCGCGGGCAATTTGAAATTCTAAATCATTCGCCTTCATTATGTCGGCCGTCCGATCTCGAGCGCCGGAAACACCGATCATGACCAGCGGATTCATCCCGAGACTGATAGCCATAATCATCGTTTCTCTGCTTGCCGGCGCGCTGTTCGCGCCGCCGGCCGCGGCCGAGGTGCCGGTTGCCGGCCGGGACGGGGAGCGGCCCAGGATCGGGCTCGTGCTCGGCGGCGGCGGTGCCCGGGGCGCGGCGCACATCGGGGTCCTGAAGGAGCTCGAGCGGATGCGCATCCCGATCGATGCGATAGCCGGCACGAGCATGGGCGCGGTGATCGGCGGCCTCTACGCTTCGGGCGTCGCGCCCGACGAGCTGCAGCGCGTGATCGAGTCGCTGGACTGGGCGGATGCGTTCAAGGACACGGCGCAACGAGAGGACCTGACGTACCGCCGCAAGCAGGACGATGTCGAGTTCCCGATCGACTTCGAGCTGGGGCTGAACGGCGGCCGCCTGGAGTTGCCGATGGGGTTGATCCAGGGGCAGAAGCTCGGGCTCGTGCTGCGCAACCTGACCACCCCGGTCGCCCACGTCCAGCATTTCGACGAGCTGCCGATCCCGTTTCGCGCCGTTGCCTCCGATATCGAGACGGGCGACGCCTACATCATGTCGGAAGGCGACCTGCCGCTCGCGATGCGCGCCAGCATGTCGGCGCCCGGCATTTTCGCGCCAGTCGTGGTCGACGGCCACACGCTTGTCGACGGCGGGCTTTCGGGCAACGTCCCTGTGGAAGCGATCCGGCAGATGGACGTCGACGTGATCATCGCCGTCGACGTGGAGTTCCCGCTGTACCCGGCCGAGAAACTGGAATCGGCACTCGACATCACGGCCCAGATGCTGACGATCCTGATCCGCAAGGAAACGCGCCGGCAGCTCAATACGCTCGACGAGGACGACATCCTGCTGCGCCCCGATCTCGGCGACTTCGGGTCCGCCAATTTTGCCGAGATCACCAGTGCCGTGAAGCCCGGCGCGGTTGCAGCGCGCGATGCCGCCGGCGACCTGCGGCGTTACTCCGTCAGCGAGGAAGCTTACCGGCAGTACCAGGCGGAACGAACCCTGTCGCGGATACAGACGTACGTGTTCGACTTTGTACGCGTGATCGACGAAGGGCCGCTGTCGAACCGCGTGCTCGAGTCGCGCTTGCGAACCCAGCCCGGTGAGGAGGTGACCGATCGCGGCTTGGCCGCTGACGCCGCGCGCCTCTACGGCCTCGACCTCTATTCGCAGGTCAGCTACCGCATCGTGCGCGAAGATGACCAGCTCGGCGTCGAGTTCCATACCAAGCCGAAGAGCTGGGGCCCGAACATCCTGCAGTTCGGGATGTTCGTCGAGGACGATTTCGAAGGGTCCACCGCGTTCAATGTCTCTGCGCGCTACACGCGTGCCGGCGTCAACGCGCTGGGCGCGGAATGGCGCACCGACCTGCAGCTCGGGACGGAACCCTATCTCACCTCGGAACTCTACCAGCCGCTCAGCTTCGATTCCCGCTGGTTCGTTGCGCCGCGGATCGATCTCGAACAAACCAACTTCAACGCGTTCGCCGACGGCGAGAGCATCGCGCGCTTCCGGGTCAGCAGCGCCGAGCTAGCGGTCGACGTCGGCCGCGAGCTGGGGCGCTGGGGCGAAGCGCGGGTCGGGGCCTTCCGCGGCTCGGGCAATGCACGCGTGAAGGTAGGCGATCCGGCTATCCCCAACATCGATTTCCGGACCGGCGGCCTGTATGCGAAGTTCGGCATCGACACGCTCGACGATGCCCAGATTCCGCGCAGCGGCTCACGCCTCGATGCGACGTTCACGATGTCGCGTCCCGGGTTCGGCGCCGACAGCAATTTCGATGCGGTCGAAGCCGCGTGGTCGACGGTCTGGACCCGCGGCCGGCATTCGCTGCAGGTCGGCGCCGATTACCGGACGACGATCCAGTCGGACGACCTGATCCAGAACTTCTTCCCGCTGGGCGGCTTCCTGCGCCTGTCGGGGTTGGAGCGCGGTGAGATCAGCGGTCCGCACGCGGGGCTCGCGCGGCTCGTCTATTACCGGCGATCGGGTGAAACCGGGGGCGGGCTGTTCGACATCCCGCTGTACCTCGGCGCCTCGCTGGAGACCGGCAACGTCTGGCAGTCGCGGTCGGAGATCGCCTTCGATTCGTTGCTGGTCAACGGCAGCCTGTTCGCGGGTTACGACACCTATTTCGGGCCGCTCTTTCTCGGCGCCGGTTTCGCGGAGGACGGCGATACGAGCTTTTATCTCTTCCTCGGCGCCCTGCCGCGCTAGGGTGGTGCAGGTACCCGGTGTGCGCTCCCGCGCTAGCGAACGATTTTTTCCAGGATTTGCGTCGGCGTGTCCGTCGTACGGTAGTACCCGTGGCGGATTGCCATTTGCCGGAACGCCACGTCCCGTTCTTCCTCGGTCGCGTACCAGTGCAACCGCTCCCAGTCGTCTCCGAGCAGCTTGTTGAAGGTATCGCCTGGCGGCAGGGTGACGCGTATGCCGTACCGGCGTTCCTGCGGGATGTTGTCGGGTTGCACGAGGTTGTGGCGGTGAACGAAATCCAAGGTGTGCTCCGCTGCCGGGATAAAGCGACGCATTATAACCCCTACGCTCGTCGTCAACGATCGCCCGCGCCTTCCCGGTCCGCCCAGCCGAGCAGCCGGCGCGTGACGAACAGGTATACAGGCTTGCCGGTGGCCATCCAGGCGCGCGACGGGTACGAAGGGTTGTCGAGGATGGCCCACTCCCGTCGCGTGAGATGGTCGGGGCAATAGGTGCGCTTGTGTTTCAGCAGGTGCCGCAGGTCCTCCCGCGCCAGCAGGCGAAAGAACCTGCCGCGCCGCGGCGTGCACCAGGCGAGCTGGAAGTCGATGAGAGCGGGCGCGCCGGCGGGCGTGACCAGCCAGTTCGGCTCCTTCGCGAGGTCGTTGTGCACGACACCGGCCCGATGCAGGCGCCGCAGCAGCCGGCCGGCCTCGCGGAAGTAGGCCGGCTCTGCGGGGCGCGCCTCGTGCATCGGCCGCCCGTCGATATAGCTGCGCGCGAGCCGCTCGGGACCCGCCGCCAACAACCGTGGTATGCCCGCCACGCCGTCGAGCGCGGCCAGCGCCCCGGCTTCCCTGGCGAGGAGCCGGCGGGCCAGCCCCCTGGCCCACCACGGCGCCCCCCGGAGGTCCCGGACCACGGCCCGCCGAGCGCCGGTGCCTTCGAGAAGGACCCGCCCGAACACGTCGCTTTTCAACAACTTGAAATTCACGCTTGCATTTCGCGGGCGCCCGCGTCTGAATGTACGACCCGCCAGAATAGCAGGCACGCATGGCAGAGACCCCGGGGCAATACTCGCTGGACAGGGATGCAACCGGCGAATTCTTCACGGTAGCAACGCCCCTGCACGCGGTGCGGCCCGGGTACGTGCGCCGTGCCGCCGACGACGCCCTCTATGATGCGATCATCGCCGGCCGCTACGCGCACATCATCGCCCCGAACCGCAGCGGCAAGTCGAGCCTGATCGCCGCCACCTCCGCCTGCCTGCAGAACAACGGCTACCGCGTTGCCATATTGGACCTGGCGCAGATCGGCGAACGTGACGGCGGCTCCGATGCCGGCCGCTGGTACTACAGCATTGCCTATCGGCTGCTCCGGCAACTGCGGCTCAAGGTCGACCTGCAAGACTGGTGGCAGGACAAGTCGATCCTGAGCAACCGGCAACGGCTCGTCGAGTTCTACATCGAGGTCATCCTGCAGCACATTGCCGAGCACGTGGTGATCTTCGTCGACGAGATCCAGTGCGTGGCCGACCGGCCGTTTGCCGGGCACGTTCTCGCGAGCATACGCGCGGCCTGGAACTCGCGCGTGACCGAGCCGGATTTCCAGCGCCTGACGTTCGTCATGGCCGGCGAATGCGATCCCGTCAGCCTGGTCCCGGATCCGGAGGAATCGCCGTTCGCGGTCTCGCAGGAGATCCAGCTCCGCGATTTCACGCGCGACGACCTCGACGTTTTCGCGACCGAGCTGAACCTTCCCGCCTGTGAAGCCGCGCTGGCGCTCGACCGCGTTTACTACTGCACCGGCGGCCATCCCTACCTCAGCCAGAAGCTCGCGCGGGCGATCGCGCGCGAATGCATCTCCGGCAACATCAAGGAGCACGTGGACCGGATCGCGCTGCAGCAGCTCGCCGGCCGTGCGGCAACGCACAGCGAGCCGCACATGAGCCACATCCACCGGCGCATCGTGGGCGACCGCAAGAACGCCGAGGCGTTGCTCAACCTGTACGGCCGCCTGCGCAAGGGCATCGAGGTCGAGTTCGACCCGGAATCGAAGCACCAGCGCATGCTGATGGCGATCGGGCTGGTCGTGCCCGACGAGCACGGCCGCCTCAAGGTCAGGAACCGCTTGTACCGGGCGGTATTCACGGCACGCTGGGCCAACGAGAACCTGCCGCTGCACTGGCGCGGACCGGCCATTGCCGCCCTGGTGCTGCTGGTGCTCACGGCCGTCCCGTTCTGGTACACGCAGATGCTGCCCAGGCCCTACGTCGAGGTACTGTCGTCGCCGACGCTCCCGCTTGGCAACGTCTTCGATGCATACGTGAACCTGCATTCGTTCCCGGGCCATGCCGATTCGGCCGAGCGCCTGTTCAGGAGCCAGCTCGAGCTGCGCGCGAGCCACACGAGCGACGCCGCGGTGATGCAGCAGATCGACAGCTACGCACGGCGGCTGCCCGATTCGGCGCTGTTCGCCGACGGGATGCTCGCCGATTTCTGGGACCGGAGAGCGGAGCAGGCGCTGCAGCTCGAACGGCGCGACGAAGCGCTGCTGGCCTCGATCCAGTCACTCGTCGTCGCGACGCCGGAGCGCCGGCGGCGCGCGGCGCGACTGATCGGCGACGATTACCCTTACCTGTTGGGTACGATTCCCGCACAACCGGCAAACGCCGTGATGTTCGACCCGTCCGCGCTGCTCCTGACCTTCGCCAACGGCGCCGAGATGCACCAATGGTCGACAATCGGAGGCACGCTGCACAAACGCGAGCCCTGGACCGTGTCGGCCCTCGAGGTCACGCCACTGGTCCGGCGGGCACAAGTCGACCGGAGCGGGCAGGTGCAGCGCATTGCGCTCGACGTGGATATCGGCCACGCGCGTCCGGATGACCTGCGCCTGAAGCTCATTGCACCGTCCGGCCGCACCGCCGAGCTGGCGGTGCCGGGGAAGAACGGCGCCGCGGAACGCACCGTCGTCACCTTCGAGAACAGCGCGCTCGCCGTCATGCAGGGTGAGCCGCTCGCCGGCACCTGGAGCCTGAGCCTGCGTGACGAGGCGACGGGCATGAGCGGCCAGCTACACGGCTGGGAGCTCGAGCTGAACGGCCGGCCGGTGTCCGAGGCGTTCGAGCGCGGCCTCAACATCCCGGATCCCGAGGCGCGGCCTTCCGACGACCTCTGGTTCGGCCCCGATGGTCGCTATGCGATTGCCCGCGCGATGCAGAGCGACAGCGCCCGGCTGTGGGACCTCGCGAATGCGCAGCCGGCTCGCACCATCGCCGTCCCGGCCGGTGAACGCGTGCTGGGGCTTTCCGGCAATGCGGGCTTCCTCGTAACCGCGGCCCAGAACACCCTCAGCGTATGGCGCACCGATACCGGCGTCCGCGCGGAGGAGCTCGATCTCGGCGACACCGGTTCCGGCATTCTTCGCAGCGCGGACGGCGATCACGTGCTCGTGTCGAAAGGGAGCGGCTCCTCGACCCGTTTCGAGCTGTGGTCGCTGCCGCAGGACGAAATTGTCGCGCGCCTGGATGTCGCGGGGACGTTGGCGCGCGTGGCGATCGACGCCGGAGGCCGCCACCTCGCCGTGGCGGATTACGACCGCGCCGTCCGGGTATGGGACCTGCGGAGCGGCGCGTTGCGGTCGCAGATCGACCTGCGCGTGCAGCCGAGCGAAATCGTCCTCTCCGCGAACGGCGAGCGCCTCGGCGTCGTGCACGGGAATGCAGGAATTTCCGTGTGGCGAACGGACGGCTCGAACGAGCCTCTCGTGATCGATCGCGGGACAGGCGACTGGCAGCTCGCGTTCTCGCCTTCGGGTGACAAGGTCATCGCCGGCAACGAGCGCGACGGCTTCCAGGTCTATCGCAGCGCCGACGGCGCACTGTCCGGGCCGTCGCTCGGTTCCGGGCAGCAGCAGGACACGGCGGAGCTGCTCGCGTTCAGCAACGACGGTGAGATCGTGGTCACCGCCGAGGCCGCGGGCAGGTCGCGCATCTGGCGCGTCCCGGCGACCTCTTTGGCGCTGCCCTCCGGGGACGCGGCCGGCGCGAACGATGCGCACGCGCTGTGGCGGCAATCGGGTGACCTCGTGAGCACTCTCGGGCCGGGAGGAGAGCGGCTGGCGATCGGCGACAATGACGGGCACGTGCACATCCTGCACGTCCATGCCAGCGAGGAGGAGCTTGCCGAGGCCGCGGACGAGCTGAATTTCATGGGGCACCGCAGCCCCGTCGCGGCGCTCGCTTTCAGCCCGGACAGCTCGCTCGTCGCGAGTGCGGCGGTCGCCGGGAGCGTCCGCATCTGGGATGCCGAAAGCGGATTGCCGCGGCCGTTCTATGGCGGTGTATCCACCAGCCCGGTGGACGAGATGAAGTTTTCGCCGTCGTCGCGCCGCCTTGCCGTCCTGGGCGGGCGCCGCGTCTCGATCATGAACGTCGATACCGGAGAAACGCTGATCGACCTGGAGCTCGGCGAGCCGCATTTCAGCATGGCGTTCGCGGCTGACGACCGCCTGTACCTCGGCGCACAGAGCGGCGCACTGCGCTTGCTCGCGACCGATCGCACCGGCAACTGGGCACTGCGCAACGTGTGGGCCGGTGCTTCCGGGCTGCGCCGGCTCGCAATCTCGGACCAGAAGGACCTGCTGGTGATCGTCGACGCGATGCACCGCGCCCAGCTCCTGGACCTGGAGCATGGGCGTATCGGTGCCTCCGTGGTGCAACTGCCTGCCGCCGTCAGCGACATTGCGTTCAGCCCGAACGAGTCGCGCGTGCTGTTCCGCACCGGTCGCTGGGTGCATCGCGCAAGCGTTTCACCGCACGGGCTGGCGTGGCTGGACGCGATGCGCACGCCGAAGCCCATGAGCGGTTCGCAGATGGTGTTCGAGGCGGCGGCAGCGCCGGGCGGTGCCCCGGTGCCCGATACCCGGCCCACCGCGCGCGACCCTCTCGGCAATCACGTCATGCTGCTGACGCGCGACGCGGGCTTCGCGGAAGTTACCGTGCTGGATTTCAGCTACGCCACCGGCCCGGCGCTGTTCGGCACGCGCGAGGACCTGCTGCCTCAGTGGCGCGCGAAACTGGGTTTCGAGCCGCCCGCGCCTGCATTCACGGTCACCGGGAATGCCAAAGGCGGCGAGGCCGGCCCGGGTTAGCGCTCGTCGCCCCGGAGGGTACGCACCAAGAGCTCCAGGCTGGCCGCGGACGCGTCCTGCGCCGGCACCGGCTCACCCACCCGCAGCTCCACGCGCGCGAACAGCCGCCCCGGCAGGCGCCGCACCGCTTCGGGTTTCGCTTTGCTACGGCTGAACCAGCTCCCCCACAGGCCGGACAGCGCCATCGGCACCACGGGCACCGGGCGCCGCTGCAGGATCGCTTCCACGCCGGGCCGGAACGGGTGGATCTTGCCGTCGCGCGTGATCGCGCCTTCGGGGAAGATGCACACGAGGTTGCCGGCCGCGAGCTCGGCGTCGATTCGCTCGAACGCCTCATCGAGCAGCGCCTTGTTCTCCCGTGCCGGCGCTATCGGTATCGCTTTCGCCGTGCTGAAGAGCAGCTTTATCAGCGGAATCTCGAAGATGCGGTAATACATCACGAAGCGCACCGGCCGCCTGATGGTGCCGCCGACAACCAGCGCATCGACGTAGCTGACGTGATTGCAAACGAGCACGGCAGGCCCTTCACGCGGGATGTTCTCGAGGCCGGTGGCGCGCACCCGGTACAGCGTATTGATGAGTATCCACACGAGAAAACGGATCAAAAATTCCGGCAGCAGCGTGAAGATGTAGGCCGCGACCAGTGCGTTGAGCAGCGCAAGCACCAGGAAGAGCTGCGGAATCGACAAGCCGGCCTGCAGCAGCCCGATTGCCAGGATCGCCGCAGCGACCATGAACAGGGCGTTCAAGATGTTGTTCGCGGCGATTATGCGTGAGAGCTGCGCGCGCTCCGCACGTTCCTGGATGAGCGCGTACAGCGGCACGCTGTAGAAACCGCCGAAGGCACCGAGCAATGCCAGGTCCGCGAGAATCCGCCAGGAGCCGGCACGTCCCAGGAAAGCGCCGAGTGAACCGACGGCTTCGGGGTGCATGACCGGCTGTGCGAAGTAGAGATCCACTGCGAACAGGCTCAACCCGATGGAGCCGAACGGCACCAGCCCGAGCTCGACCCGGTGCGCGGACATGCGCTCGCAGAGCAATGAACCGGCGCCGACGCCCACGGCGAAGGCCACCAGCAGCACCGTCGTGGCGACCTCGGTGCCGTTGAGGATGTCGAGCGTATACGCCGGCACCTGCAACGTGATCGCCGAGCCGAAGAACCAGAACCAGGAGATCCCGAGGATCGAGAGGAACACGCTGCGCTCGCGGCGCGCAAAGCCGACGATGCGCCAGGTCTCGCGCCACGGGTTCCAGCGGATCTCGAGCCCGGGATCGGCCGCGGGCGTAATCGGGATGCCCCGGCTCGCGAGGTAGCCGAGCACCGCAACGGCGAGCAGGCTGCCGGCAAGGAGCGCGTGGTCGCCGTCGCCTGCCGCCACGGCCAGCCCGCCGGCAACCAGGCCGAGGATGATCGCCATGTACGTGCCGGCTTCCACCAGCGCGTTGCCGCCGACCAGCTCGGACGTCTCGAGCTGCTGCGGCAGGTACGCGTACTTGACCGGGCCGAAGAGCGTCGACTGGGCTCCCATCAGGAACAGCACGAACAGGAGCGCCACGTAGGCTTCGGCGATAAACGCAAAAGCCGCGAGCATCATCAGGACGATCTCGAGCAGTTTGATACGGCGAATCAGCAGCGATTTCTCGTACTTGTCCGCGAACTGCCCGGCGGTGGCGGAGAAGAGGAAGAACGGGAGTATGAACAGTGCGCCGGCCGCGTTGGCGAGCATGGACGCATCCAGGCCCGCGAGGTGCACGCCCTGGAACGTGATCAGGATGATCAGGCCGTTGCGGAAGATGTTGTCGTTGAAAGCCCCCAGGAACTGGGTGGCAAAAAACGGCGCGAACCGGCGTTGCCCGAGCAACGTGAACTGGTTGGATGTCGACATGCCCGATCGTCCCCCGGCGAGCGCCGCGCCACTATAGCAGGTGGCGAACAGCCGGTGCCGGGAAAGAATGCAGCAAAGTGCGAACCGGTACGCAGCGCGCACGCCGCAGCGGGCGGTACGCTTCCGCTTTCAATTGCAAGCCGCGCTGGCGGCCGCTAGCCATGAGCGACTCCGCAACAGTCAAGCGCCCGATCGCCGCGACCTGGGTCCTGGTCGCGTTCGGCTCGCTTGCAGGCTGCGCCGAGCCGCCGCCGCCCACCGTTGCCGAGCTCGTGGCAGACCCGGTGTTGCTCGAAGCGACGATGGTGCGCTGCCTGTCACAACCTTCCGACACGAAATACGCAGCCGCGTGCATCGCTGCACGCGAGGCCGCCGGGCAGATCGCCGTTGCGGAGGAGCAGGCACGCCGGGACGAGCTCGAGGCGCAGTCGGAGCGGAAACGCGAAGCGAGACGCCGCGCGCAGGAAGCGGCCGATGCCGCGCGTCAGCAGGCCATGGAGCTGGCGGAGCAGCGCAGGGCGGCCGAGTACCTGGGGCTCTCGCCGCCGCCGGCGACCGCGGAACCGGCGGCCGAAACGGACGACCTGCACTTCATCACCGTCGGCGAGCCGCCGGCGACCGCGGGTCCGATCGTGAGCGGCGAAGGAGTGCCGCAAGTCACGGTGCAGGAGATCGACCTGGGCGGTGCCATGATCCCGGCGTCCCCGCCGGAACCCGAGCCCGAGGCCGAATAGCTTCGATCAGTTACCCGGCCCGTTCGGGTCGCCGATGCCGTAGGTACGCACCTCGGGTTTCGGCTCCCGCTCGGGACTGGTGTTCATCGACACCTCCGTCCCCATCCCGGGCTGCTTCGGCAGCTCGCGCGTCTGCGCGGTCAGGACCTGCACGAACTGGTTGGCGGCGGCAGGCGCCATGTTGCCGGAGCTCGCAAACACCTCCGCGGCCGTGATGCCGGGGTTGCCGTAGAAGACAGCATTCGCCTCCTGGTCCATGCTGATGCCGGCACCCTCGAGCGCCACGCCGGCAAACAGCCCCCGGCTGCGCGAGTACGAGAACACCTCCGCCTCGAACTGGATATCCGTGGCGACGCCCGCCGAACGCCCGACCGGACCCGCGGCGATCGCCGCGTCCGCGCCCAGCGTGAGCTTGCCCTTGGCGATGTCGTCAACGCCCTTGCGCGTCTTGAACACGAGAATGATGTCCGTCGATTGGGCACCGATCTGCCATCCGAAGCTGCCACCCGTCAGCGTGATGAACGCCGGGTTGCTCCAGGTGCCGCCTTCCTGCCGCACGACGATCACGCCCTTGCCGCGCCGCACGCCGAGGCCGAACCCGATCTTCATCACGTCCGGTATGACGGCGATGCCATAGGCGCGCGCAAGCAGCGTCTGCGGCACCGACTGCTCCGGTATTTGCAAGAGCTGCGCGACGATGTCGGTCGCATTGGCCACCCGCTCTTCCTCGGGCGTTGCCGCCAGCGCGGGCGCTGCGATGAGCAATGCCACCAAGGCAATCGGCAACCTGGAAAGCGCTTGTAAGCGTGTACGCATGTTTGGAAACCCCATGTTGGTTTACCTGCGCGCCGGACGGCGCAGAATCGCCTGTCCGAGACCGCGTGTGCCTGAATTCTCCTTGCCCCTGCGAATCGAGCCCGGCTCCGCGAGACCCGGGCCGATGATACGCCAATTGCAAGCCTGTTACATCGCGTAAACGGCGGCTTGTCGTCGGTGTGCGACGCTATCCGTGGGCGGCGACTATCGGCGGCAGCGGGCATTGCAGCGCGGCGCAGATCGCCCGCAGGAGCTCGGCCTCGGCGACGGTCAGGCGGCCGTCGTGCATGATCGTCATCGCGACGGCTTTGACCAGGGTCTGTCGGCCGGAGCTGTTGATGCCCTGCAGGATGTCGAGGCAGTTGTCGAGCTCCGCGACGGTGCCGGAGACGGCGGGCGGAGCGCTTTGCTCCCCGGCCCAGCGGCCGAATGCTTGCATGCCCGCAGCAAACGCCTGCTCGCGGCTGCCGGGATCCTCGTTGCCGTGCGCGGCGACGAGCGCCACGAGCCTGACCGCCGCTTCCCGCGCCGCGCGCCGCGCGACGCGGTTGCCGCCGCCGGCACCGGCAGGGTCGGCGGCCTGCTGCAGGTTGGCGGAAAGCACGCGCCAGAAGCAGTACTCGTACAGCTCGACCTTGCCGTCGATCTCGATGAGCCGGCGCGCGAGAGTGCCCAGGAATTCGAGCTGCTCCGGCGGCCGCCGCTTCAGCGCCGGGAACGCAAGCTCGAGCAACGGCAGGTGATAGCGTGGCCCCAGTTCGGTGAGCTGCGCGTGGAAGCGCTCGATGGCGCCGGCGCGCTCGGCGCCGAGTTGCTGATGCAGCAGCTCGAGCTGCCGCGGCAGGTGTTGGCCACTCCGGTCGAGCCCGAGTGCAAGTGCCAGCAAGAAGGCCTGTGCGGGCGAGTGCGCGGCCTCGTCGAGCGCTTCCGGGACGCCGCTGCGCAACGCCCGCGCGACGTCCACCTGCGCCGCATCCGGTTGCCCCATGGAATCGGCGATCGAAGCAGCCGTGGGCGCGGCGGCCGCGAATGCAAACGCGGCCGCCGCGGGGGCCTCGCTGGCGGCGCGCTGCTCGGCGATACGAACCTGCGCGAACTCCTCCTCGCGAAAGGTCGGATCCAGTGCCTGGATGCGCTGCACGAGAGGCGGGTGCGTCGCGAACAGCGAAGACAACCCCCGCCGGCCGAACGAGAACAGCATGTGGCTCACTTCTTCCGGGTCGGCGGCGCGGATATAGGACTTCGCCTCCAATCCACCGATCTTCTTCAGCGCGCCCACGAGTCCTTCCGTCTGGCGCGTGAACTGCACGGCCGAGGCGTCGGCGAGGCTTTCGCGCTTGCGCGAAATGGCGGCCTTGATGAGCCTTGCGAACAGCACCCCGATCCAGCCGAGGATCACGAGTCCCAGGCCGATCGCGAGCACCGCGGGCGATCCGCGACGACGGTTACGGGAGACCACGCGCCCGTGGAAGGACCCGCGCAGCACGACCCGCCCGATGAGCCCGAGCACCATGATGCCGAACAGCACACCCATCATGCGGATGTTCAAGCGCATGTCGCCGTTCAGGATGTGGCTGAACTCGTGGGCGATGACCCCTTGCAGTTCGTCGCGATCGAGCGTCTCCAGGGCACCGCGCGTCACCGCGATTGCCGCGTCGCCGGGCGTGTAGCCCGCGGCGAATGCGTTGATCCCCTGTTCCGCGTCGAGCACGTAAATCTCGGGCACCGGCACGCCGGAAGCGATTGCCATCTCCTCGACGACGTTGCGCAGCCGTCGCCGCAAGGGATCGCTCGTGTCGGGGGAAACCAGGGTGCCGCCCATCTGCGTCGCGACCCGGCCACCGCCCGCCGACAGCACGGACGTCTTGTAGACCGTCGCGCCGACGATCAGGAGCGTGGAGGCTACCGCCGTCGCGATCAGCAATGACGGTTCGACCGCGCGCGTCTGGCCGGTCGTGTAAAGGCCGAAAGCGACCAGCGCCGTCACCGCGGCGACGATCAGCACGGTCGCAACGATGTAGACGACGACCAGCCAGCGCGTCGCGCGGCGCGCCCGGTCCTGTGCGTCGAAGAAGTTCAACTAGCGCAGTACGTCGAGCTTAGGTGAACGCGACCTCGGGTACTTCGCGCTTCTCTGGAGATTCGATCTCGAGGAAGCTCGCGTCCTCGAAGCGGAACATGCCCGCGACGATGTTGTTGGGGAAGTTCTGGGCGGCGTTGTTGTAGCTCAGCACGGAATCGTTGAACGCCTGGCGCGAGAACGCGACCTTGTTCTCGGTGCTCGCGAGCTCCTCCTGGAACTGCATCATGTTCTGGTTGGCCTTGAGGTCCGGGTAGGCCTCCGACAGCGCGAACAGCCGGCCGAGCGCGGCGCCCAGTGCACCCTCCGACGCACCAAGTCGCTTGATCGCCTCGGCATTTGCCGGGTCGGCCTTGGCGGCGTCGAGGCTGGAGACGGCGGAGTTGCGCGCGCGGATGACGTTCTCCAGCGTCTCGCGCTCGTGCTGCATGTAGCCTTTCACGGCTTCCACGAGGTTCGGGATGAGGTCGTAGCGACGCGTCAGTTGCACGTCGATCTGCGCAAAGGCGTTTTTGACGCGATTTCGGAGGTTGACGAGATTATTATAGATGCTGACCGCATACACGACGAACGCCACGACGATCGCGAGGAAGATGAGAAATGACGTCACAGTACACCTCCGGCGTGCTTGAGCGTAGCGGCAAGGATACCTCCCGCCCGACCCCGAGACTAGCGGCGTGGCGCCTCGCGGCGGCGCTGTTGCCGGCTCTCGGCGCGGCCGCCCCGGCCGCCGCTGAGTGGATCAGCGACGCGCGGGCGATAATGGGCACGGAGATCAGCGTGGAGTTGTGGGAGGAGGACCGGGCGGCAGGCCGGGCGGCGATTGCGGCCGTGTTCGCCGAGTTCGAGCGCATCGATGCCCTGATGAGCACCTTCAAGGAGGACAGCCGCATCTCCCTCATCAACCGAGAGGCGGCGCAGCACCCGGTGGCTGCCGGGGCGGAGCTGTTCGAGCTCATCGTGCGCTCGCTCGACATGTCCGTGCTCACGCACGGCGCGTTCGATATCACCTTCGACAGCGTCGGCCAGCACTACGACTTTCGCGCGGCCAAGCGTCCGGACGCGGAGACCAGCGCCCACGAGCTGCCGCTGATCGACTACCGGCTGGTGCAGACGAATCCCGCCGACCAGTCCATTCGCTTCCTCAAAGACGGCGTCCGCATCAATCTCGGCGGTATCGCGAAGGGCTACGCGGTCGAGCGCGGTGTCGGCATCCTCCTGGAGCACGGGATCGAGCACGCGATCGTGACCGCGGGGGGCGACTCGCGGCTGCTCGGCGACCGTCGCGGCGTGCCCTGGATCGTCGGCGTGCGCGACCCCCGCAAGGAAGGCGAGGTCGCCGTGCGCATTCCGCTGCAGGACGAGGCGATCTCCACCTCCGGCGACTACGAGCGGTACTTCATCGAGGACGGCAAGCGCTACCACCACATCATCGAGCCGTCGACGGGCATGCCGGCGGCCGGTGTGCACAGCGTCACCATCGTCGGCCCGGACGCCGTGATCACGGACGCGCTCTCGACCTCGGTCTTCGTCATGGGCGTCGACAGCGGGTTGCGCCTGATCGCGGCGCTGCCGGACTACGAGGCCATGGTCATCGACGCCGAGGGCCGGCTCTACTATTCCGACGGCCTGCAGCCCCCTTGAGGTAGCTGCCTACGTCGCTGATTGGCGACGGTTTTGTCCGGTTTTCCACCCCTCGTTTGTGACGATCGTCACGGCCTGAACCGGGCACTGCTGTCAGCATTGGTCCGTGAGTTCCGGCGGCATGAGGGCTTTGGGCATGCGGCCGGAACGTCTTTCCAGGCGAAAAGAAACCACCAGCCGTGTCCGCCGCCCCGGCGGCGGCGCGGCTGCCGTGACTCAACAAGGAATGAACGATGAAGGGACTGACTTTCGTCCTGGCCGGCGCCTTTCTCGGGATCTTCGCAAGCACCGGACTCGCATCCTCCGGCCTCGTCGGCGAGGCAGCGCCCGATTTCGCGCTGAAGAGCGCGAGCGGTGAAAACCTTCGCCTGAGCGAGTACCGCGGCGAGGTCGTCATGATCAATTTCTGGGCGACCTGGTGCGGTCCGTGCCGCCAGGAAATGCCGCTGCTCGACGAGCTCTACGATCGCTACGCGCGCGTCGGCTTCCGGCTGCTGGGCGTCAACATCGACGACAACCGGCAGCAGGCGATACGCATGGTCGAGGAACTGGACGTCTCATTCCCGGTGCTGTTCGACTCGGAGAAGTCCGTCAGCAAGGAATACCAGGTCGAAGCCATGCCGGTGACGGTGCTCGTGGATCGGGACGGTAAGGTGCGCTACGTGCACCACGGCTACCAGCCGGGTTACGAGCAGCACTACCTCACCGAAATCCGCGAGCTGCTGCGGGAATAATCACGTGCGGGGCTTTCGCGCACACCCGGGGAAGGAGGTAGCGGTGCCGCGGCTTGCTGTGCTGTGGCTGGCGGGCCTGCTGCTGCTGTGTGCCGGCTTCGCCGCGGCCGAGGAGGGTGCGCCGGCAGGCGATGCGCCCACGGGGGAGAAGTTCCAGAGCCTCGACCGCGAGGTCCAGTCACTGAAGGACGAGGTGCTGGACCTGAACCGCGACCTGTTCCTGCTCGAAGAGGAGCTCTTGTTCCCGGCGAACACCCAGGTGGCCTTCTTCCTGTCGATGGACGTCGGCGAATACTTCGCCCTGGATGCCGTCAACCTCAAGATCGACGGCAAGGAAGTCGCCAACTACCTCTACACGGAGCGCGAAGTCGATGCCCTGCACCGCGGCGGCGTGCACCGGCTGTACCTGGCGAACCTGGACGTGGGCGAACACGAGCTGGTAGCCGTCTTCGACGGCAAGGGACCGCACGTTCGCGATTATCGCCGCGGCGCAACGCTGACCTTCGACAAGGGCATCGGCGCCAAGTACGTCGAGCTGAAGATCACGGACAAAGCGCCCAAGCAGCAGCCCGAGTTCGCCATCCGGGAATGGGAGTAAGCGTTGCCATCGCTGCGCGCCATCCGGGCCACACGGCGCATGCTCGCCGCCGCCCTCGTGGCCGCCGGCGCGAGCCTGGCGCTACCGGCTCAGGCGGCCGAATGGCCTGAGCCCGCCGTCGTCGAGGACGCCCATTACGGGGAAGTCCTCTTCTATTTCTACCAGGAGCAATACTTCCCCGCGATCGTCCGGCTGCTCGCGGCCCAGGAACGCGCGCGGCTGGAGCACCATGCCGACGACGCGGAACTCTTGCTCGGCGGCCTCTACCTTTCCTACGGGCAGCACTTTAAGGCGGCCGACATCTTCGAGCGCCTGCTCGCCGGCGATGCCGCGCCCGCGGTACGCGACCGGACCTGGTTCTTCCTCGCGAAGATCCGCTACCAGCGCGCTTACCCGGAAGCGGCCTCGGAGGCGCTCGCGAATATAAAAGGTGAGCTGCCCGGGCCGCTCGAAGCAGAGCGGCAGATGCTGGCGGCACGCTTGCTGATCGACGGCGGGCACTTCGATGAAGCCATCGCGCGGCTGCAGCAATGGGAAGGCGCGCCGGGATGGGCGAGCTACGCGCGTTTCAATCTCGGCGTGGCGCTGGCAAGGAGCGGGCGGCTCGAGGATTCCGCCGCCGTGCTCGACGCGGTGGGCCGCCTCGAGGCTCGCGGCGAGGAATTCGACGCCCTGAGGGACAAGGCGAATCTCGCGCTCGGCTATGCACTGCTGCAGGGTGGGCAGCCGCTGGAGGCGAAGCTGCCGCTGCAGCGCGTCCGGCTGTCGGGGCCGTTCTCGAACAAGGCGCTGCTCGGCGCCGGCTGGGCGGACGCCGAGCTCGGCGCCTGGGACCGCGCGCTCGTGCCGTGGATGGAGCTCACCGGCCGCAACCTGCTGGACCCCGCCGTGCAGGAGTCGCTGCTCGCCGTGCCGTACGCGATGGCGAACCTCGAAGCATCGAGCCAGGCCGCCGATCGCTACCTGCTCGCCATCAACGCGTTCTACGACGAAGCGGCGCGCATCGACCGCACGATCGAAGGCATCGAGCGAGGCAAGCTGATAGACGATTTCCTGGCGGCCGACCCGCGCCAGGCCGGCGGCTGGTACTGGAAACCGGGCGACCTGCCCGACGGCGTCGAATCGCGCTACCTGTACCACCTGCTTGCGACGCACGAGTTCCAGGAAGGGCTCAAGAACTACCGCGACCTGCGCTTTCTCGTGCAGAACCTCACCGACTGGCAGCAGCGCATCGGCGTGTTCCGCGACATGCTGGACACGCGGCAATACGCCTACGAAGAACGCCTGCCGCGCATCCAGGCCTCGCTTGCCGAAGCGGATATCGACCGGCTCGTCGACCGCAAGGTCGAGCTCGACGCGCGCTTGAACGGTATCGAGGCGAGCAACGATTCCCTTGCCCTCGCAACCGCGGACGAGTTCCGGCTGTGGGGAGAGATCGCGCTACTCGAGCGCTCGCCCGCGCTGCGCGCCGACATCCCCGAGGCGCACGCCGTCCGCGACAAGGTGCGGCTGCTCAAGGGCGTGCTGCAATGGCAGCTCGACAAGGCCTTCAAGGCGCGGCTGTGGTCCGCGCGCCGCGAGCTGGCGGCTGCCGGCGACGCGCTCGTGGAAACGCATCGCGCGCGGCGTTCCGTGGACCAGGCGATGCACGAGCAGCCGGAAGAATTCGCGGAGTTCGACCGGCGCGTGGCATCGCTGGCGCCGCGGATCGAAGCGATCCTCGCCCGCGCCGATGCGGCTGCGATGCGCCAGCGCGCGTTCCTGCAGGCTATCGCGGTTGCGGAGCTCGAGGCGCAGAAGGCAAGGCTCGAAAGCTATACCGTGCAGGCGCGCTTCGCGCTCGCGGCCATTTACGACCGCTCGTCGGCAGCCAGGAACCCGTCGCCGTGAGCGGGCGCGTGCTCATGCTTGCCGCGTCGCTGCTCCTGGCCGGCGCGCCGGCCGGTGCCGGGGACAAGCGCGGCGAGCCGACCATCGCAAGCCTCGCGGAGCGCAAAGTCGAGATTCCCGCGGGCGGGGAGATCGCCGGCAGCGCCACGAAGGCGCGCGACAACTACCGCGAGTTCCTGGATCTCGTGTCGGCCGACCCCGCCCTGCGGGCCGAAGCGATGCGCCGGCTCGCCGATCTCGAGCTGGAAGCCGCCCAGGCACGCCAGCTCGACGGCGCGCCCGGCTCGGGCCAGCAGGATTTCGAGGATGCCATCGCGCTGTTCCAGGAGTTGCTGGAGGCGTACCCGGACTACCGCCGCAGCGACACCGTGCTGTACCAGCTCGCACGCGCCTACGAGATTGGCGGCAAGCCGGACGAGGCGCTGCGGGTGCTGAACGAGCTGGTGGAGCGCTTCCCGGAAACGCCGCTCGCCGCGGAAGTCGAGTTCCGGCGCGGCGAGATGCTGTTCCTCCGCCGGCGCTACGCGGAAGCCGAAGCCGCGTACGCGCAGGTGGTCGACGCCGGGCCGGCGTCCCGCTTCTACGAGCAGTCGCTCTACAAGCTCGGCTGGTCCCGTTTCAAGCTTGCCCGCCACGAGGAAAGCCTCGGGCCGTTTTTCGAGCTGCTCGACCGGAAGTCCGCGATCGTCGAGGCCGCCGACGGCGGCAATGAGGACGTGCCGCGCGCCGAGCAGGAACTGGTCGCGGACACGTTCCGGGTCCTCAGCATCACGTTTTCCTACATGGACGGCCCGCAGAGCATTGCGCAGCGGTTCCAACGCGCGGGCTACCCGCCATACGGCCACGCCGTGTACGCGAACCTGGGCGATCTCTACCTCGAGAAGGAGCGTTACGGCGATGCCGCCGGCGCCTATGAAGCTTTCGCGGCGGCACATCCCTGGCATGCCAAGGCGCCGCTGTTGCAGATCCGCGCGATCGAAGCGTACCGGCGCGGTGAGTTTTCGGAGCGGGTGCTCGCGGGCAAGCGGGCCTTCCTCGAGCGCTACGGCATGGACAGCGAGTACTGGCAGCACAACCCGCCGGAGGCCAATCCGGAGGTGGTTGCGCAGGTTCGGGAAAACCTGACCGACCTGGCGCGCTACTACCACGCCGAGGCACAGGCGGGCGGTGCAGCCTCGGACTATCGCGAGGCGGCGCGCTGGTATCGGCGCTACCTCGATTGGTTCCCGATTGATGCCGACAGCGCCGACACGAATTTCCTGCTCGCGGAGATCCTCTTCGAGAGCGGCGACTTCCAAGCGGCGACACTCGAGTACGAACGTACCGCTTACGACTACCCGCGCCACGCACGCTCGGCCGAAGCCGGGTACGCCGCTGTGCTCGCGCGCCTGGAGCACGAAAAGGCACTCGACGGCGACGCGCGCGCCGCCTGGCACACCGAATACGTGGAGAGCGGGCTGCGCTTCGCGAACGCCTACCCGGAGCACCCGGAATCCGGCCCCGTCCTCACCACCATCGCGGAAGAGCTTTACCAGGGCGGGCAGTACGAACGGGCCGTGACGGTCGGGCAGGCGGTGGTCGCGAAACAGCCGCCCGTGGCGGATGCGCTCGCCCGCACGGCCTGGACCGTGATCGCCCACGCGGAGTTCGATCGCGGCAACTTCGCCGCCGCGGAAAGCGCCTACTACCGCCTGCAGCCGCTGACGCCGGCCGCTGACAAGGCGGCGGTGCAGGCTTTGGAAGAACGGATCGCGTCGGCGATCTACAAGCAGGGCGAGCTCGCGCGCGAACGCGGCGATGCGCTCGCCGCCGTCGATCATTTCATGCGCGTCGGCCGCGCCGTGCCGGGATCGCCGATCCGCGCAACCGCCGAATACGACGCCGCCGCGGCGCTCATCGGCATGCAGGACTGGCAGCGCGCGGCGGCCGTGCTCGAAGCCTTCCGGCGCGATCATCCCGACAGCGAGCTCGCGGACGATGTCACCCAAAAGCTCGCGGTCGCCTACCTGGAATCGGGCCGCGGCCTCGATGCGGCGCGTGAATTCGAGACCATCGCCGAAGCGCCGGAGTCCAGCGAGCAGGTCAGGCGCGAAGCCCTGTGGAAAGCGGCGGAGCTGTACCGGGCCGGCAACCAGGCCAGGCAGGAGACCGCCGTGCTCGAGACGATCGTCGCGCGTTATCCGCGCCCGATCGCCGAATCCATCGAAGCCCGCGTGCGCCTGCTCGAGCTCGCCGGGAGCCGCAACGACTCCCGGGCCCGCGCCGCGCTGCTCGAGGAAATCGTGCGCGTCGACGCGGCAGCGGGCGAGGAGCGTACCGACCGGACGCGCTATCTCGCCGCGAAAGCCACGCTGGAGCTCGCGGAGCCGGTGCACCGCCGGTTCCTGGCGGCCCGCATCAGCCAGCCCCTTGCCGAAAGCCTGGCAGTCAAGAAGGAAAGGATGGAAGCGGTGCTCGCGGCCTACGGACGTGCGGCGGACTACGGTGTCGCGGAAGTCACCACTGCCGCGACTTACCGGCTTGGCGAGGTTTATCGCGAGTTCGCCCGGGACCTGATGGAGTCCGAACGCCCAGGGGATCTCGATGCCGCGGCGCTCGCGCAGTACGAGCTGCTGCTGGAGGAGCAAGCCTTCCCGTTCGAGGAGAAGGCCATTGAATTGTACGAAGCGAACGCCGTCCGCGCCGCGGACGGCGTGTACGACGAGTGGGTGCAAAAGAGCTTTGCCGAGCTGGCGCAGCTCGTACCGGCCCGTTACGCCAAGGCGGAGCGCAGCGAAGATGTCGTTACAAGGTTGTTCTGATACCGCATGTACCCGTGGGAGCCCGCCTGGCGGGCGCGCCCGGTTCGCGTTGCTCCTGGCCGGAAGCCTGGCGCTCCTGGCCGGCTGCGCGTCGTCGCCCGGCACGACCGATGCCGCGGCGGACCCGTCGCAGCCCGTGCCCGCCGACGTCCGCACCCGCTACGAGCAGGCCGTTGCCGTCATGGCGGCGGGCGACCTGACCGAAGCCGAGCTCCGCTTCGACGCTTTCGTGCTGCAGCATCCGGGTTACCCCGGCGCCCACGTCAACCTCGCCATCGTGCATGCGGAGCAGGGCAATGACGACGCGGCCGAGGCTTCCATCCTGGAGGCGCTGGACCTCGACCCGCAGCACGCAGCGGCCCTCAACCAGCTCGGCATCCTGCGCCGCAAGCAAGGTCGCTTCGCAGAGGCGGAGGCCGCCTATTTGAAGGCCGTCACAGCGGATCCCGGCTATGCCTTGGCACACTACAACCTGGCCGTCCTGTACGAGCTGTACCTGCAGCATCTCGAGCCCGCGCTGCAGCACTTCGAGGCTTACCAGGAGCTGGGCGGCGAGGACGAGCAGGTGGCTCGCTGGATCGTCGACCTGAGACGGCGCGTCGCCGCCTCACAGCGAACCGCGAACGCGAGGGAGTAGGCGCATGCAATCGAGATCCGGTCTATTGCCGCTGGCGGCGCTCCTGTTCGTTGCACCGCTCGCAGCGGCCGAAGAGCCGGCCGCCGGCACCGACGGTGACGCCGCGGACGAGCTGCACCTGGAACGCACCGAGATCACCGGCAACAGCGAATTGCCGAAGGTGCTCTACATCGTGCCGTGGCACAAGCCCGATCCCGGCGCGCTGCTCGGCAAACCGGTCAACACCCTGCTGGACGAAGTGCTCGCGCCGCTCGACCGCGACGAGTTCATCCGCCAGGTCGATTACTACAGTGACCTGTACGGCGACGCTACGCCATCGTCAGGGACAAAACCCTGAGCGCCCGCCCGCAGGGCCATCACCCCATACGCAGTTCAGTACCCAAGGAGCCAACATGGACAGTCTTGCCACCATCGTGCGTTTCTTCCAGGAGGGCGGGATATTCATGTACCCGATCCTCATCGTGTTCGCGCTCGGTGTGGCCATCGCCATCGAGCGCTGGACCTATCTCTCGATGTCGGGGGCCAGCAACCGTGCGCTGTGGAAGAAGATCGTGCCCTATCTCAAGGCCGGCAACTTCCAGGAAGCCGCGACGGTGACGGGCAAGTCGAAAGCAGCCATCGCGTCCATCCTGACCTACGGCCTGTACCGCGTGAAATCCGCGCGGCGCCGTGACGACGTGGAGAAGGCGATGGAAGAGAGCCTCATGGAAGTGCTGCCGCGCCTCGAGAAGCGCACGCACTACCTCGCGACCCTCGCCAATATCGCGACCCTGCTCGGCCTGCTCGGCACCATCATCGGCCTCATCCAGGCCTTCACGGTCGTCGCCAACGCGAATCCGGCGGACAAGGCCGATCTCCTGTCCGCGAGTATCTCGGTGGCGATGAACACGACGGCCTTCGGCCTGATCGTGGCGATCCCCCTGCTCCTGATCCACGCGCTGCTGCAGACCAAGACCAACCAGATCGTCGACAGCCTCGAAATGGCGAGCGTCAAGTTCCTGAACGCCATCACGGAGCGCCAGCTCAAGCCGGCCGGGGCCTGATCATGGCACTTGCCCGGCGAGCGGGCCGCCGCAACGCGGCCACGGCGGAGCTCGAGATCACCGTCTTCATGAACCTGATGGTGATCCTCGTGCCGTTCCTCCTGATCACCGCGGTGTTCTCGCGCACCGCGGTGCTGGAGTTGTACCTGCCCGGCGCCTCCAGCGCACCCGCGGAAACCGAGCAGCCGGTATTCCAGCTCGAGGTCACCGTGCGCGAGGACCGGATCGAGGTCGGCGATCGCAACGTCGGCGCCTTCGGCGTCTACCCGAACGACGATGACGGATACGACTACGCCGCACTCAGCGAAAAGCTCGCCGAGATCAAGGCCGACTACCCGGCGAAGACCGACGCGGCCATCCTGCTGGAGAGCGACATTCCCTACGACACGCTGGTGCAGGTAATGGACCGCGTCCGCATCGCGGAACGCATCGTCGACGGCGAAGTGGTGCGCAGCGACCTGTTTCCCGATATCTCGATTGGCGATGCGCCCGTCCTCGAGGGAGGCGTCTAGGCCGCCATGCAGAAGTCGCAACGCGCCAAGCGGATGGAGAAGCGGCACAACCGCGCTAAACGTGCCGCCGGCAAGCTCAACGTCGTATCGCTGATGGATATCTTCACCATCCTGGTGTTCTTCCTGCTCGTGAACTCGTCGGACGTAGAGGTGTTACCGAATCCGGAAGACGTGCAGCTTCCCCAGTCGATCGCCGAGCAGAAGCCCGAGATCAACGTCGTCGTGCTCGTCGGCGAAGAGGAGATCCTGGTGCAGGGCGCGCCGGTGGCGTCGGTTGCCGAGGTGCTGGCGACTCCGGGCAACGAGATCCCGGCTCTCCGCGAAGCGCTGCTGGCCCAGAACGAACGCGAGCTCGGTGCAGCCGGCGACGATATCGCCGGCCGCGAGGTCACGATCATGGGGGACAAGGACATCCCCTACCGGCTGTTGAAGAAGGTGATGGCCACCTGCACGTCCGCGGACTACGGGCAGATTTCACTCGCGGTGCTGCAGAAGAGCTCCGATCAGCTCGATCAGCTTGCGGCGGCGCGCTGAGCGCCCTATGGACGGGAGCCGTTAGTTTGGACATTCCGTATTACAGGCAATACGAGCTGCCGTGGACGACCACGGGGCAGGAGCGGAAATTCCACCGCCTGCTGCTCATCGTGCTCGCGATCGCGTTCGTGCTGGGCGCGATCTGGCCGAAGCTGCCGGTGCCCGACCTCGACCCGTTCGAGGTGGTGGAAATCCCGCCGCGGATCGCCAAGCTGGTGCTCGAGCAACGCCCGCCGCCGGCACCGCCGCCGCGGCCCGAGGTCGCAGAGCCCGAGCCGCCGCCCGTGACGGAGGAGGTCACGGAGCGGGTCGTCGAAGCGCAGCCGGAGCCGACCCCGGCCCCCGAACCCGAACCCGCGCCTCCCGACACGACGCAGCGCGCCCGCGAACGCGCGAAAGCGGCCCTGATGCCGTTCACCGAAAGCCTTGCATCGCTGCGCGACAGCGAGGTCGTCGAGCGCGTGACCGACAACCGCCCGCTGACCGCCTCGGTCGGCCGCGCCGAGCGCAACGAGCGCTCGATGATCGTCTCCAAAGCGGGCACCGCGAGCGGCGGCATCAACACGGCACGCTTAAGCCGCAATACCGGGGGCAGCGGCCTCGGCGGCCGCGAGACGACGCAGGTCGAAAGCCCGGTCGCCGCCATCGGCGGCTCTGCGGACGACGGCACCCGCGGCAGCGGCGCCAGCGGCAAGCCGTCGCGCAGCCGGGAGGAAATCGAGCTCGTCTTCGACGCGAACAAGGGCGCGATCTTTGCCCTCTACAACCGCGCGCTGCGCACCGACCCGACCTTGCAGGGCAAGCTGGTGCTGCGCTTGACCATCGCGCCTTCCGGCGAGGTCACGTTCTGCGAGGTGGTTTCGAGTGAGCTCGGCGACTCCCCGTCCGGCCAGGAAATGGAGCAGAAGCTGGTGCAGCGCGTGCTCCTGTTCCGCTTCGAGCCGAAAGACGTCGAAGCCGTCACCACCACCAAGCCGATCGACTTCTTCCCCGCATGAGCCGTTGCGGCGATGCCCGGGCTACGTCGCTCTCATCGCCAGTTGTTCCCGGAGACGGTCGATCTGCGGCGGGCGGCGCGAGGCGGCATGGCCCAGGCAGTGCTTCTCGCGCGGGCAGGCGGAGCTGCGCGGGCAGATGATGTTCGCGTCCTGCGCCGCGCCGTCGCTGATCCAACCGATGTTGAGAATCTTGGCGACGTTCTCCAGCTTGCGCCGGGCTTCCGCCGGAATGGGCGCCGCGCCCCCGCCGCGATTGCAGCTCGTTTCGATCTGCTCGACGATGTCGCGCGCATCGAAGCCCTGCGACGTGAGCGCGGGCGCGAGATCGATGCCGGCGCACAGCACGCGCGCGTTACCCGCCGCGTCGCGGCTGCGGATCGACTCGCAGCAATAGAGCCGCGCATCCTCGCCGCTGCGCAGCACCGAGACCTGCGCGGAAGGTTTCGTCGATCGCGTGTTGAGCATGCGGAATACCGCCCAGTGCCGGCAGGGGTCCAGCACCATGCGCATGTTGCCCCAGGGCAGCGGAATGCCGTTGCCGCGGTACACGGCGCGCAGGTTGCCGGGCGGATAGGCGTCGAAGAAATGCCAGTGCCGGTAGGGCGACACGCTGGACATGCGCCGCATGATCAGGGTCGTGGACAGGTCGACCTTGCCGCCGACGTCGATCGCGTACGCGTGCCGCGCGAGGAACTGGCGGAACGGTGCCTTGGGCCCCAGCAGCGCCGCGGCGAAATAGCTGCACTCGAAATCGCGCCAGGCGTACAGGATATCCTTGGCGTCCATACCCGCGGAGTCGACTTCATCCCGTCGGTCCGGTACGCCGCCGCCCGCGAGCTGCGGGGTGCGAGCCCCGTCGCCATCGTGCAGTGCCTTGTGCGCGATATGGTTGGCAAGGTCGTACTTGGTGCTCCCCGGGAACTTCTCGAGCTGGCGATTGAGGTACACCGTGTTCGGTGCCTCGAAGAACGAGCGCATGAGTGTGTCGAGCGAGCGGTCCGAGTCGCCCTTGTCGCGGAACGGCGGGTGATCGAACCACCGAATGCGCAGACCCAGCCTCTTCGCAATCGCGGCGAGGTCTTGCACCGACAGCGGAAAGCGTTTGCGGCCGATGCTCTCGGCCGCCCGCTCGAGGTCCGGGAAGCGGTTCTGGTGCGCTTCCTGGTAGGCCCGGATCAGGACGTGCGCGAACTGCCGGCCCGTGGTGCCGGTCTGCGACAAGAGCTCCGGAATGGCGGTCTGCAGCAGCGCGTTGGAGAACAGGAACTGCGGCTCCAGCGGCATGCCCTCGATGGGGACGGCGGGCGAGACCGGTTCAGGCTTCTCCTCCTCGATGGATTCGTCGAAGAACCACTTGACGTCCTTCTGGAAGATGTCCGCGATGACCTGCAGCAGGCGTTCGGAGGGCACGCGCTTGCCGTTCTCGATCATCGAGAGGTACGACACCGAGGGACCGGCCTCCCGGTCCTCCTGGATGCAGCGCACCGACAGGTCCTCGAGGGTCAGGTGATTGCGTTTCCTGAGCCTCCTGATTTTGCTGCCGAGGAAATGCGTCTTGCGCAGCAGCCCGTGCCCGTTCGCCATAGGCCGTAAGTCCGTCCCGCTGTGAAATTAACACTGTGAAATTTTCATTGTGAAATTATATCGCACGATTCGCTAAGATTCTGCGTAGCCAGCCCCAAGAATTCGAAAAGACCGAGGAGACCCACAATGGACCGAGCAGAACAAACCAGGGAATTGGAACAGGATTGGGCCGAGAACGCGCGCTGGCGCGGGATCACCCGCGACTACGGCGCGGCGGACGTGGTGCGCCTGCGCGGCTCGGTACAGGTGGAGCACACGCTGGCCCGGCTCGGCGCCGAGAAGCTCTGGCGCCTGGTGAACCAGGATGAGCCGCTGTGCGCACTCGGCGCCCTGACCGGCAACCAGGCGATCCAGGAGATCCAGGCCGGGCTCAAGGCCATCTATTGCTCCGGCTGGCAGGTCGCGGGCGACGGCAACAGCGCCGGGGAGATGTATCCCGACCAGAGCCTCTACCCGGTGGATTCCGTGCCGAAGATGGTGGAGCGCATCAACAACGCCTTCCTGCGCACCGACGAGATTTACGCGCTGAACGGCGACGACTCCATCGACTGGCTGGCGCCGATCGTTGCCGATGCCGAAGCCGGATTCGGCGGCAACCTCAACGCGTTCGAGCTGATGAAGCACATGATCCGCGCCGGCGCCGCGGGCGTGCACTTCGAAGACCAGCTCTCCTCGGCGAAGAAGTGCGGCCACATGGGCGGCAAGGTGCTGGTGCCGACGAGCGAAGCCGTGTGCAAGCTGTCCGCGGCGCGGCTGGCGGCCGACGTGCTCGGCGTGCCGACCGTCCTCATTGCACGCACCGACGCCGACGCAGCCAACCTCATCACCAGCGATGCCGACGAGCGCGACAAGGAGTTCATTACCGGCGAGCGCACCACCGAAGGGTTCTACCGCACCCGCGCGGGCGTGGAGCAGGCGATCGCGCGCGGGCTCGCGTATGCGCCGTATGCCGACATGATCTGGTGCGAGACCTCGAAGCCGGATCTCGAGCATGCGCAGCAGTTCGCGGATGCGATCCATGCCCGTTATCCCGATCAATTGCTCGCCTACAACTGCTCGCCATCCTTCAATTGGAAGGCGAACCTGGACGATGCCACCATGAAGCGCTTCCGCGAAGAGCTGAACGCCATGGGCTACAAGTTCCAGTTCATCACGCTCGCCGGCTGGCACGCGCTGAACTCGAGCATGTTCCGGCTGAGCCGCGCCTATGGCGAGGAGGGCATGTACGCTTACTCACAGCTCCAGCAGCAGGAGTTCGAGGACGAGCAACACGGCTTCCGCGCCGCGCGGCACCAGGCCTTCGTGGGCGCCGGCTACTTCGACGCGGTGCAGAACACCATCATGGCCGGCAAGTCGTCGACCAATGCCATGAGCGGGAGCACGGAAGAAGAGCAGTTCGCCGCCTGAGCCGGTAGCAGCGCGCGCGATGCGCGCTACTACGTCGCGGGTTACAATCAAAGCAAAACCGCTGCGTAAGGGATAGCTTTGAAACTCGCCAGCCTCAAATCCGGCGGCCGCGACGGCGCGCTGGTCGTCGTCAGCCGCGATCTCACCCGTGCCGTCCCCGTGCCGGACATTGCCCCGACCTTGCAGGCGGCGCTGGACAACTGGAACGAGAACGCCGCGTTTCTCGCCGAGGTCGCCCGGGAGCTGGAGCGGGGTTCCGTCGGCGGAGAAATGCCCTTCGACCCGCAAGCGGCCGCGGCGCCGCTGCCGCGTGCTTTCCAGTGGGTGGACGGCAGCGCGTACGTCAATCACGTCGAGCTGGTACGCAAGGCGCGCGGCGCGGAGATGCCGGAAAGCTTCTGGCACGACCCGCTGGTGTACCAGGGCGGCTCGGACGATTTCCTGGGACCCACCGACCCGATCCTCGCCGTCAGCGAGGAGCACGGCATCGACATGGAAGCGGAGACGGCGGTCATCACCGGCGACGTGCCGATGCAGACTTCCGTGGAAGAGGCGGGGCAGTACATCCGGCTGCTGATGCTCGTGAACGACGTGTCGCTGCGCAAGCTCATCCCCGGAGAACTGGCCAAGGGCTTCGGGTTCTACCAGTCGAAGCCCTCGACCGCTTTCTCGCCCGTCGCGGTAACACCCGACGAGCTCGGTGACGCGTTCGTCGACGGCCGCTTTCACCTGCCGCTGCACACGTGGCTAAACGGTGAGCTGTTCGGCCGGCCGGATTGCGGCGTGGACATGACTTTCGACTTCCGCCAGCTCATTGCACACGTGACGAAGACGCGGCGATTGGGCGCCGGCTCGATCATCGGCTCCGGCACGATCTCGAACTACGACCGCTCCAGGGGCTCGAGCTGCATCGCGGAAAAGCGCATGCTGGAAACCCTCGAGCACGGCGCGCCGTCGACTCCCTTCATGCGCTTCGGCGACAGGGTGCGGATCGAGATGCTTGATCGCGAGGGAAGGAGTATCTTCGGCGCCATCGACCAGCAGGTGACCCGGTATCTGAAGCGATGACGCGGCAGGAAACATCCCCCGAGTACCTGGGCGGCTTCGGCAACGAGCTTGCGACCGAGGCGCTGCCCGGCGCGCTGCCGGTGGGGCGCAACTCGCCCCAGCGCGCGCCGCACGGGCTGTACGCGGAGAAATTCAGCGGCACCGCTTTCACGGCGCCGGCCAACGAGAATTACCGGAGCTGGTTCTACCGTATCCGCCCGTCCGTCGTGCAGGGCGATTTCACGGCCATCGACACCCGGCTCCTGTGCTCCGCGCCGCTGGACCCGGGGGTCCCGATGCCGCCGAATCCGCTGCGCTGGGATCCGCTGCCGCTGCCGGAGCAGCCCGCCGACTTCGTCGACGGCCTGGTCACCATGGCCGCCAACGGCGACGTGCGCAGCCAGTTCGGCATCGGCGTGCACCTGTACGGCTGCAATCGCTCGATGCAAGACCGCTTCTTCTACGACGCCGATGGCGAGCTCCTGATCGTGCCGCAGGAAGGGCGCTTGCGCCTGCATACCGAATGCGGCGTGCTCGCCGTCGGGCCGGGCTACGTGGCGCTCGTGCCGCGTGGCATGAAGTTCCGCGTCGTGCTGGAAGCGGATACCGCGCGCGGTTACGTCTGCGAGAACTACGGCCGCAAGTTCGAGCTGCCCGAGCGCGGCCCGATCGGCAGCGACGGGCTTGCCAACCGCCGTGACTTCGAAGCGCCGGTGGCCGCCTACGAGGACCGGGAAGGCGAGTTCGAGCTGGTCGCGAAATTCGGGGGAGCGCTGTTCGCGGCGCCGATCGGCCATTCGCCGCTCGACGTCGTCGCCTGGCACGGCAACCTCGCGCCTTGCCGCTACGAGCTCGCATGCTTCAACACCATCGGGTCGATCAGCTACGACCATCCGGACCCGTCGATATTCACGGTGCTGACGTCCAGGTCGGAGACTCACGGCACCGCCAACGCCGATTTCGTGATCTTCCCGCCGCGCTGGCTGGTGATGGAGGACACGTTCCGGCCGCCCTGGTATCACCGCAACGTCATGTCGGAGTTCATGGGGATCATCTACGGCGACTACGATGCCAAGGCAGGCGGCGGCTTTGCCCCGGGGGGCGCCAGCCTGCACAACTGCATGACGCCCCACGGGCCGGACACCGCGTCTTTCGAGAAGGCCAGCCGCGCGAAGCTCGAGCCGGAGAAGGTCGACGACACCATGGCCTTCATGTTCGAGTCGCGCTATCCGTTCCAGCCGACGCGCTACGCGCTGGAATGCGACGCGCTGCAGGCCGACTACCGCGACTGCTGGCAGGGCCTGGCAAAAAACTTCGATCCGGGCTAGCCGCAAACCTTTTTGCGCTTTTCACGCAGCTCCAGCAGCCGTGCGTTGAGCTTAACGCCCTGTTCGGCGCTGTAGCCGCGGCGCATCCTGGACTGGACCTTGCGGATCTTCTCCTTGACCGCTTCGCATTCCTGCTCGTCGCGCTCGGCCGCCGGGGCCGCTGCCGGCAGGCACAGGAGTGCGATCACTGGCAACCACAGGTACCGCATGACGTGTCCTCCCCGATTCCTGCGGGGAATTTTTCCGTAGAATCCGGAAGGCGGCCAGCGGCGAATCACGCGCGTTCGTGCAGGAACAGGAGCAGCAACGATGGACATTGAGGCCATCAAGGCCGATATCACGACCCTCGACGTCGACGCCATCGTCAACGCGGCCAACTCGTCGCTCCTCGGGGGCGGCGGCGTGGACGGGGCGATCCACCGCGCGGCGGGGCCGCAATTGCTGGAGGCCTGCCGCA
>CBFGSB010000013.1:0-32025 GCA_965651325.1 uncultured Chromatiales bacterium
GTGGCGGCACGACGAAGCTGCCGCTGTGCGTCATCACCGACATGATGCCGGCAGATGCGTAAATGAGCTGCGCGCGAACGTGGCTGTGCCATGCGACGACGTGGCTCGGCGGGTACTCCTCCGCCAGGCCGGCGACCGGGCGCGGCACGGATTGGTAGTCGATTCCCCGGGTGTTCCGGGTCACGCCCGTCGGCTTCGTCACGGGAGTGGCACCGGGGCTTGCCGGCTGGCCCGGGCGAGACATGGAACGGCCGGTCGGAAAAGGCCGGCCGGAAGCGTGCCATGCTTGAATAGCTTCGGGAAGGCGGGTCCGAACAATCGTCGCACGAACCCGGACCGCTGCCTTTGCAGGTAATGTGTAGCCAATTTCAATCGATTGCCGGGGTCACGTTTCGGCATTATAAGTGGCCCGATCCGGCATTCGTAGCGCACGGGCGCGAGCGTTGCCCGTAAAACGGTATCAGGGGGACTTGACCAGATGAAACTTTCCACGGGTCTTTTAAGCCAATCGAATCGCCGGCGTGACTCTGCACCGGGCATGCCAACCCTTTTGCGGCTCCTGCTGTGCTCCGCCGCGGCTGTACCTGCGGGCTTGCTGGCGCAGGAAAGCGCGCCGGCCGGGGACGGCGAGCTGGAGGAAATCGTGGTCACGGGCTCCCAGGTGGCGTTGCCCGGCGCCTACTCCGGCGGACAGGTCGCGTCCGGGGGGCGCGTCGGCATCTTCGGCAACCTCGACATGATGGACTCACCTTTTGTCAGCACCAACTACACCGCCGATCTCATGCTCGACCAGCAGTCGCAGAGCGTGGCCGACGTGCTCAAGAACGATCCCGTGGTGCGGGTCGCCCGGGGCTTCGGCAATTTCCAGGAGCTGTACGTCATCCGCGGTTTCCCGATCTTCTCCGACGATATGACCTACAACGGTATTTACGGCATCCTGCCGCGCCAGTACGTGGCAGCCGAGTTACTGGAAAGGGTGGAAGTGTTCCGCGGCGCGAGTGCCTTCCTGAACGGCGCGGCCCCCGGCGGCAGCGGCCTTGGCGGAGCCGTCAACCTGGTGCCGAAGCGGGCCCCGGAAGAGCCGGTGACTCGACCGACCATCGGCTACGAAAGCGATGGGCAAGTGTACCTCGCGCTCGACGCCGCGCGCCGCTTCGGCAGCTACGACAGCACCGGCGTCCGCGTGAACGCCGTGAGGCGCGACGGCGAAAGCTCGGTGGAGGACCAGGACCGGCAGCTCACCGTCCTGTCCGCTGGAGTGGATTACCAGGGCGACGCCGGTCGCCTCTCCGCCGACCTGGGGTTCCAGGACCAGCGCATCGACGCACCGCGCCCGAGTGTCACGCCGCTGGGCGCCATACCGGAGCCGCCGGATGCGTCGTCCAATTTCGCCCAACCCTGGACGCTGACGGACGAGCGCCAGCTATTCGGCGTCGTTCGCGGCGAGTACGACCTGACCGACAATACAGTGGTGTGGGCCGCCGCGGGCATGCGCGACGGTCGCGAGGAGAACGTGCTCGTCAACCCGGCCTCCGACGCGGACGGGAATACCAGCGAGTACCGCTTCGACAACTATCGGGAGGACCAGGTCTACTCCGGTGACATCGGCCTGCGCACCGAGCTCGAGACCGGAGCCATCGGCCATCGCTTCATCGTGTCGGCCGCCCGCTTCTCGCTCGAGTCCCGCAACGCGTACGCATTCTCGAATTTCGCCGGCTATACGAGCAGCCTCTACGATCCGGTTGCCGTCGCGCCCCCCGTGCCCGACTTCTTCGTCGGCGGCTCCATGGCCGATCCGCACGTGACCCAGGAGGTCAACACCGCGAGTTTCGCGATCGCAGACATGCTTTCGTTCCGCGACGAGAGCGTCTTGTTGACCCTGGGTGCGCGTTTCCAGAACATCGAGGCGGAAACCTTCGACTACAACACCGGTGCCCCGCTTTCGAACTATGACGAGGGTCGGGTGACGCCCGTCGTCGGTCTCGTCGTGAAGCCGAGCGAGCGACTCTCCCTTTACGCCAACTACATCGAAGGGCTGATTCCCGGCGAGATTGCACCGGCGACGAGTAATGGCACGCCCGTCAGCAATGCCGGCGAGGTGTTCGATCCCTACCAGGCGGACCAGTATGAAATCGGCATGAAGTACGACAGCGGTGATTACGGCCTGACCCTGAGCGCCTTCACGCTGTCCAAGCCGAGCGCTTTCGTCGTGGGCGACGTCTTCACCGTGGCGGGCGAGCAGCAGAACCAGGGCATCGAGCTCAGCATCTTCGGCGCGCCGCTCGACAACCTGCGCGTGCTTGGTGGTGCCACGTTCCTGAATACGGAAATGAAGCGGACCCAGGGCGGTGTGTACGACGGGAAAGACGCGATCGGCTCGCCGGAAGTGCAGGTCAACGCCAACGTCGAGTGGGACGTTCCCGCCGTCGAGGGCCTGACGCTGGACGCGCGGGTGATCTACACGTCTTCGCAATACGCGGACTCCGCGAACTTCATCGAGGTCGACGCCTGGACGCGGCTGGGCATCGGTGCCCGCTACACGTCCGAAATCGCCGGCAAGGACGTGGTTCTCCGGGCGCGCATCGAGAACCTGGCGGACAGCGACGACTGGATCTCGGTCGGCGGCTATCCCGGTTCGAACTACCTCATCCTGGGCACGCCGCGCACCCTGGCGCTGTCCGCGTCGATGAGTTTCTGAGGCCACCGTGCGCCTGAACCGGCGGGACGTGCTGAAGGCAGGCGTGGCGGCTTCGGCGGCCGGCCTGCTGCCGCGTTCGCTGCCGGCAGCGGACCAGCGCCTGGAGGTCGCGTGGATCAATGCCACGGTGTGGGACGGCCTTGGCGATGCGGTTCCAGGAAGCGCGCTCGGCACCGCCGGAAACCGCATCGTCGCGGTCGGGGGTGACGCCGTCGCTGCCGGCATCGGCCCGAAGACCCGCGTCGTCGATCTCGACGGCGCCTTCGTCATGCCCGGTTTCATCGACAACCACACGCATTTCCTGCGCGCTTCCCAGGCGCTGTCGCGGCCCGACCTGCGGCAGGCGAAAACCCCCGCGGCATTCCGGCAGATGATCGGCCGCAGCGCGGCGCAGCTTGCCGAAGGACAATGGGTGCTGGGCGGCAACTGGGATGAACAGCTCTGGGGCGGTGAACTGCCGACCCGCCACTGGATCGACCCGGTAACCGGCGCTACGCCGGTCGCCGTCGTGCGCTCCGACCAGCACATGATGCTGCTCAACACGGTGGCGATGAAGCTCGCCGGCATCGACCGGCACACGCCCGATCCGCCCGGTGGCCTGATCGTCCGGGACGGGCAGGGCGAGCCTACCGGCATCGTGAAGGACGCGGCCAAGCAGCTCGTGCTGCGCGTCGTCCCGGAGCCGACGGACCGCGACATCGAGGCGGCGATCGCCGAGGGCGCCGAGTACGGCCTGGGCCTGGGTGTCACCCAGGTGCACGTCAAGGCACTCGACTGGGTCACGCACGACGCGCTGCGCCGCATGCGCGCGCGCGACGAGACGGGGATGCGCTTCTATTCCTTCGTGCCCCTGCAGGACTGGGAGCGCATGCATCGCCTCGTTGCGGAGGAAGGGCGCGGCGACGACTGGGTACGCTGGGGCGGTATGAAAGGCCTGGTCGACGGCTCGCTGGGCTCACGCACCGCGCTGTTCCACGACCCGTACCACGATGCGCCGGACGAGAGCGGGATTACCGTCACCGACCCCGCGGACCTCGAGGAATGGATCCTCGCCGCGGACCGAGCCGGGCTGCACCTGTCCGTGCACGCAATCGGGGATCTCGCCAACGAGATGTTGCTCGACATGTATGCCCGGACGATCGCGAAGAACGGACCGCGCGACCGCCGCTTCCTGGTCGAGCACGCACAGCACCTCGAGCCCTCGAGCGTTCCGAGATTCGCGGAGCTGGGTGTCATCCCGGCCATGCAGCCGTATCACGCGATCGACGACGGCCGCTGGGCGGTCAAACGCATCGGCGAGGAGCGGCTGGACGGCACGTATGCCTTCCGTTCACTGCTCGAGGCGGGTGCACGCCTGAGCTTCGGCTCGGACTGGCCGGTGGCGCCGCTCGACCCGAGGACCGGAATCGAGGCGGCGGTGCTGCGCCGGACCATCGACGGTGCCAACCCCGACGGCTGGCTGCCCGGGCAAAAGCTGGCCGTAGAGGAAGCGCTGCGGGCTTACACGGCCACAAACGCTTACGCGGGCTTCCAGGAGGACCGCCTGGGCCGAATCCTGCCCGGCTTCCTGGCGGATTTCGTTGTCCTCGGCGCCAACCTGTTCGAGACCGACCCCACCGCCATTCACGAGGCACCGATCCTGCGGACCGTCGTCGATGGCGTCCAACGGTACGGCGACGGTGCTTGAGGAACGTCTGCAGGGCTACGGGGGCTTGTTCGGCGTAAGCTTTTAAGGTGCGCTTAACCTGAAGAATGGTCTACTGGGAATGACCGGCGCTGGCCCGTCCGAAACACGGACAGGCCGCCCGGCGAAGGCTGCAAAGCGCGGCCTGACCGATACTGAAGGAAAACTCGATGAGGAGCACGATCATGGGCAATACCGTTCGAAAGCTGGCCGTCGCCGCGGCCCTGACGCTGGCGATTCCCGGGGCCGCGATGGCGACCGGGCTCGCCACCTGCGATTCCGGCGAAGAGGAAACCTGGCAGTCACAGGAAGCTCTCGAGGAGCTCCTGACGGAGCAGGGATGGAAGGTGCGCCGCATCAAGGTCGATGGCGGCTGCTACGAGGTTTACGCGCTCGACGATAAGGGAGAGCGCGTGGAAGCTTACTTCCACCCGCAAACCTTCGAGCGCGTGCCGACCGACTGACGCGCGCTACCCACGTGCCCGGCTCGACGATTCCGGTCTGGGATCCCTTCGTCCGCATTGCGCACTGGCTACTCGCCCTCAGCATACTGCTTGCATGGCTGACGCGGGAAGGCTGGGGGCGCTGGCACGAGTGGATCGGCTACGTCTCTCTTGCGGTGGTGGCGGCGCGCATTCTCTGGGGTCTGTGGGGCCCCGGGAATGCGCGTTTCGCCGCCTTCGTAAGGCGGCCCGCGATCACCTGGCGCTACGCCCGCGAGGTTCTGCGCGCGCGCGAGCCGCGGCACATCGGCCACAATCCCCTGGGGGCCTGGATGATCGTGGCACTGCTCTTCACGGTGTTTCTCGTTGGCGCGACAGGCTGGCTCTACACCACCGACCGTTTCTGGGGAGTGGCGTGGGTCGAAAGCCTGCATTCGTTCCTGGCCGATGCCCTGCTGGTGCTCGTCGGCCTGCACGTCGCGGGCGTACTCTTCGCGTCCTTCCGTCATCGGGAGAACCTGGTCGGGTCGATGTTCAGCGGCCGCAAGCGCCCACCGGAAGCCGGCTGAGAAGATGCCTGTTCCTGCTTTCTTCGCCGCGCTGGCGGCTCTCTCGTTTGCACTACTGTCGGCCGCGGCCGGTGCCGAGCAGGGCGACGCCGCCGCCGCGAGCCCCGCGGATTTCGCGCCGCGCCTGGGCTGGGGCGCGGAGCTCGAGTTCGAGCTGAGTGCCGCGGGCAGCGACGCCGAGGAACCGGATCCTCATTTCCAGATCGACCAGCTCTACCTCTATCCCGAGCTCGAGCTGATGCCGGACGTGCTGTTGCATGCGGAAATCGCCGTCAAGGGCGACGGCACCATTATCGAGGAGGCCTGGGCGCGCTGGACGGCGGGCGAACGGTTCTGGGTCAAGGCGGGGCTGGAAGACCCGGTAATCGCGCAGGTCGATCGCGTGACCGAGGCCGAGATCCTGCTCGAGACCGCGTTCTACCGCAGCGACGAGATGGGGGTGCAGGTCGGTGGCGCGGCCGGCAAGGGCGTGCAGTGGTGGGCGTCGGCGACGAACGGCACCGAGCTCGGGCTGAAGCAGCCGAGCGAGGACGCCGCGTTCCCGATCGTGCACGACGGCCGCCGCCTCGACGGGGCGGGCGCGCTCACATTCGGCGCCGGCGTGCGGCTGGAAGCGGCAGTCGGGCCTGGCAACGCCTGGATCATGCCCTTCGCGTACCGCGGTGAGGTCAACCAGTCGCTGCCGGACCTCGGCATCTCGCCCGACGACGCGAAGGAACGCCACGGAGCCAACCTTGGCTGGAACGGCGAGCGGCTGACAGTGCTCGGCCAGGTGATCGACGCGAGCGACGGCCCGTTCGAGCGCAGCGGATTTTTCCTGCAGCCCACCTGGGATTTGAATGAGCGCTTTGCACTCAGCTACCGGTACAACCGCCTTGACGTCGACATGCCCGCCGCCGTGAGCGACTCGCGTACCTGGGACCGGACCCAGCACGTGCTGGCGCTGATCACCACCCTCGCCGAGGGGCTGCTGCTGAAAACCGAGTACTACGCCAATGGCGAGGACACCGGCGGCGCGGAGGTCGAGAACGACGAGATCCTGTTGCAACTGGAGTTGAAATGGCCGTGAGCGCGTCCTTACGCACGTCCGTGTTACCCACACTGGTTTCCCTCGCGGCGGTACCGGCGTTTGCCGAGGAACCGAACGGTGGATTGCAGTTTTCGCTGGACTACACGGCCGAGGCATGGACGACGCTCGGGAGCACGGCGGCATCCGGCACGGCCTACCTGGACAACCTCGATGCCGTGCTCGAAGCGGACCTCGAGGCCCTGGCGGGCTGGGACGACACGCGCGCGGTGGTTTATGCGCTGTATAACAACGGTACCGAATTCGGCGGCCGCTACATCGGCGACCTGCAGGGTCTTTCCAACATCGAAACCGGCGTGAGCGCCGTGCGGCTGTTCGAGGCTTACGTCGAGACCGGTCTCGGCGCCAGGGGCTCGCTCCTCATGGGCCTCTACGACCTGAATTCGGAGTTCGACGCCCTCGACAGCTCCAGCCTGTTCATCCATAGCGCGCACGGCATCGGCACCGAAATCGCGCAGACCGGCCACAACGGCCCTTCGATCTTTCCCGTCAGCTCGCTCGCCGTGCGGCTCGACTGGCGGTGGGGCGACGGCTGGCTCACGCGCGCCGCCGTGCTCGATGCAGTGCCGGGAGACCCGGAACACCCGGCGCACACGACTATCGATCTCGGCGACGGCGAGGGCGCCCTGCTGGTTGCCGAAGCGGAGCGCCGCACTGGCTCCGCCCGGCTGCTCGGCGGCGCCTGGCGTTACACGGCGCCGTTCTCCGACTCGCTGGAGAGCGCGCGGCTGGGCAGTGCTTACGAGGCACGCGGCAATCACGGCGCTTACCTGCGCGGTGAATGGCAGCCCGGCACATGGTCGTTCTTTGCCCGCCTCGGATGGGCGGCGCCGCGCTTCAATGCGATCGAGTGGTATGCCGGTGCCGGCGCGGTGTATGCGGGCGGCTGGACCTTGCGGGCGGAGGATCGCATCGGGCTCGCATTCGCGCTCGCGGAAGTGTCCGACCGGTTCCGGCAGGCGCGTGCGCTCGAAGGTGACCCCCTCGCCTCGCGTGAGCTCGCGATCGAGCTGACCTACGAGATGCCGTTCGGCGAACGCCTCGTGCTGCAGCCCGACCTGCAGTACATCGTGAACCCGGGCTTGAGCGAGTCCGCCGACAATGCCTGGGCGGTCGGCCTGCGTGCGGTGCTGTCAGTGCGCTGACCCGACCGGCAGGTCGTCCGAAAACGAAAACGCCGGACCGGGACGCTCCCGCGGCCACAGCTCGGCCAGGTCGTCCGCGTCATAGAGGCGCCCGTTTTTCATAACCAGCTCGAGGGTCTGCGTGTTGGCGATGTCGGCCAGCGGGTTTTCGCCGAGCACCAGCAGGTCGGCCAGCTTCCCTGCCTCGAGGCTGCCGAGGAACGCGGCGCGCCCGATCGTCGCGGCGGAACCGATCGTGGCGGCGCGCAGGATCTCGTGCGGCGTCATGCCGCCCGCCGCATGCGCCTGCAGCTCCCAGTGATACCCGAGCCCGACGATATTGCCGTGGCTGCCCATCCCGACCAGCCCGCCCGCCCGCTGCACGGCGGCGACGCCCTGCGCCAGCAGCGGATATGCGTACTCCTGCGGTGCTCGCCACGAGCGCCGGGTCATGCGCGCGTCGATGAAGGCGTGCGGGAAGAAGCGGCGGACTTTCGGGTCCGCGTGCGGATTCGTGTCGATGATGAACTTGTCGTACGGCTCCGGACCCGCGGCCGGCAGGACCAGTGTGGCCGTATAGCTCGTGCCGCTGCGGGCGAGCAGCTCGACGACGTCGCGATAGATCGGCGCGGCCGGAATCGCGTGCTCGAGGCCCGCGTAGCCGTCCATGATCATGGTGAGCCCGAGCTTCGTGTCGAGCGCTCCCTCGGTGGTCGGCATCATGCCTGCGCGTTGCGCGGCCTGGGCCACCCACTGGCGGACCTGGCGGTTGCCGGTGCGGTACATCTTCAGGTTGCGGGTCCGGTAGTGGTCCCGGTAGCGGCGCAGCACCTGCAGGGCCTGCCTGGACGATTCGAATTCGTTGAAAGAGAAGAGCGCGGTGCCGGTCGAGTAGGCGCGCGGCCCGAGCATCATGCCGGCATCGATGAGATCGTGGTAAGCGAAGATGTCGATGGAGAGCGATGAGACATCGAGGCCGGACGTGACTCCCCACGCCAGGGTCGCGGGGAAGCTCCAGTGGCCGACGTCGAGCACGTCCCGGCGTACCGTGCCCCAGTGCAGGTGCGTGTCGATGAAGCCCGGCACGACGTAGCGGCCTTGCAGGTCGCGCACCGGCGTCCCCGCCGGGACGTCAACGTCACCGCGGACGCCGATCGCGGCAATGCGGTTGTCGCGTATGAGGATGTCCGCGTCACGCAGGATTTCGTCGCCGTCCATCGTGATCGCCGTGGCGCCGCGCAGCAGCAGTGTGCCTCGTGGCAAATCGCGCGGGCGCTCCACGACGGCAGCAAAGCTCTCCACGGGACCAAGCGGTATTCGACCGGGTGCCTCACCCGCTGCCGCGGTTGGCGGCAACTCGAAACCGGCACGGTAAAAAGTCGAGCCGACGGCCCAGGTGACGGTGCGCCCGCCATTGGCCCAGCCGAAGAAGTCCGCGCCTACCTGCGTCAGCTTGCGGTGATAGACGGTCGGGTCCGACAACTCGATCACAGGAGCGTCGCCGCCTTGCGGTTCCGGCATCGCCAGCAGGTGAAGCTGCTGCGCGATCTGCGCCAGCAGCCACTCGCCGTCCGGGCTGATGCGCAGGTCATCGACCGGCACGCTGCCCTCTACGAAGTACCAGCCGGGTCCTCTTACGCTGGCCACCGCTTCACGGCCGGAGCCATCCAGGGCCACCCGGTTCAGCCCGTCGCGGAAATTCAGGTAAACGTGTCCCGTGTCACCGGTGACGAAGTGTGGCACGCCGCCCATCGTGCCGGACACGACGACGCGTTGCTGCCCACTCGCGAGATCGATCTCCACCAGTTCCGCTTCGTGCAGCAGCCCGAACTCCATGGTCTTGTCCAATCGCTCCCGGTTATCGGCGCGTAACGCGAGAACGCGCTTGCCGTCCGGCGTGAACACCGGGTGGCGATAGGACGCATTCGGCCGGTCGGTGAGTCGCTCCGGTGCGCCGGCGCCGTCCGCCGGCGCAATCCAGAGCTGTCCGCCGCTCTCGGCCCGCCACGTGAGGTACACCACGGTCTCGCCGTCCGGTGACCATGACGGGTGGAACTCGGGGAGCACGCTGTCCGTGAGGCGGCGCGGCACGCTCCCCGCGAGCGGCATGACGTAGACCCGCGCGAGGGCGGAAAACGCGAGTTGCCGGCCATCGGGCGACTGCACCGGCGCCTGGATCAGGCGCGCGCGAACGGGCCCCGTCTCTTCGGGGATGTCGCGCCTGAGACTCGGTCCGAGGTCGAGCGAGACTTCCGCAGTGAACGGGACGTCGTGAACCTCACCGTCGTCGAGGTCCACGCGGCGGATGCCGCCGCCGATAGTGAGCAGGAGCGCTTTGCCGTCGGGCGTAAAGTCGTAACCCGGCAGCACGTCCCTGCTCGTCAGCACGTGCTCCTGGCTGTCGCGGGTCACGGGCCACACCAGCCACTCCTCGGTACCGGTCGCAAGATCGTGCGTGCGCAAGCCGGTCTGCCCGTCGAAGCGCGCCCCGTAAACGAGTGTTCTGCCGTTGGGCGAGAGCACCGGGCGCAACGCGCTGCCCGGGTGCGTGATCACGATTTCCGTGTCGCCGCCGGCGAGATCCAGGCGCTCGATGCTCCAGACCGGAAACTCCGCCTCGTCGTACAACGAGCCGGTGCGCGTTGCGTAGTAGACGAACCGGCCATCGGGCGACGCGACGGCGCCCAGCGCGCTCTTCTTCGCATCCGCGGGTGTGCCGGGCGAGGGCCGGGCCTTCGTGAGTTGCACCGGCGGGCCTTCCGGAAACGGGTAGCGCCAAAGCTCGAACGCATTCACATCGGCCTGGTAGCGCGACACGAAGAGGGACCTGCCGTCGGCTGCCCATGCGGGCGACACGAACCGCGTGTTGTCGTCGAGGAACGAAAGCTGTCGCGAGCTTGAGCCGTCCGCACGCGCGACCCAGAGGTTCTCGTTGCCCGAGCGATCGCTGACGAACGCCAGGCGCTCGCCATCGGGCGACACGACGGGTTGTGAATCGAACGGCAGGCCATGGGTCATGGCGCGGGCTGTACCGCCGGCGGACTCCAGCCGGTACAGGTCGCCCAGCAGCTCGAACACAATCGTCTCGCCGTCCGGCGTGACGTCGAGTGACAGCCACGTGCCTTCCCGGGTGGTGAAACGCAGCTGCCGCTCGGGCTCGAGCGGCAGGGAAGCGCCGGTCTCGCTCGCTCGTGCCGGCGCGGCCGACACCGCCAGCGCTGCAAGCATGAGGCAACCGACCAGGCTCCGCACCATTAGCGCGGCTCCCGAAGCCGGACTGCGACGGCCGGCCGATGTTTCAATGGCGGTATGCGGGAGGCCAGTCATCCTGGTAGTGCCTGGGATGGTAGCGGTCGCGAAGCTCGGTCTGGCGCGTTTCCAGCGACACCGGTTTGCCCTCCACGAACACCTGCACGGTGCGTGTGCCGGGCTCCAGCGGGTCGCCGTCCCAGATGACGAGGTCCGCATCCTTGCCGCGTTCCAGGGTGCCGTAGCGGTCGTCCATGCCCCAGATGCGCGCCGGGTTCAGGGTGAGCGCGCGCAAGGCCTCCGCGCGGGGCAGCCCGTTTGCCACGGCCAGCCCGGCCGCTTCGCGAATAGCGGAACCGGCGTTGTGGCTCGCGTGAATGCCGTCCACGGAGAACGCGACGAGCACCCCTGCGCGCACCAGGATTGCCGCGTTGTCGAGGCGCGCGCCCACCGCGTCGAACGTGCGGGGCAGGTTGTCGAACGGGTTCAGCACGACGGGGACCTTGCGTTCCGCCAGCAGTTCAGCGGCACGCCAGGCTTCCGTCCCGCCGGTAACGACCACCCGGATGTCGTAGTCGGTGGCGAGACGCACGGCTTGCCGGATGTCCGATTCGCGCGAGGCCGCGATGGCGAGCGGCATGTCGCCCGCGATCACCGGCTGCAATGCCTCGATGTCCAGGCGGTTCAGGAGCTGGTCACGACCGGCGGCCGTCGCGTAATCGCGGCGGTGCTCCCGATAGTGTCGGGCCTCCTCGAGCGCGTTGCGCAGCAGTTGCCATTGCGCGCTGCGCGAGCCGCCGACACTCTCCGCGGACGCATCCCAGCCACCGACGCTCGCGACCATTGCCGCCCGCGGTTGCGCGAGCAGGTCCGCGCTTTCATGCAGCACGAGCAGCGCCGCCATGCCGTTGAACGGAGCGCCGGCCGTCGAGGTCGGTACCGCAAGTGCGCGCGTCAGACCGTCGGCGCGGGCAATGGGCAGGAGCGCGGAATTCGGGTTGAGGGCATATTGCACGTCGAACGCGGCACCCAGCGGCCCTTCGGTGACGCCATGATCGACCGTGTCGGCAGCACTGCTCACTTCCACGAGCCCGAGTTGCGTGCCGGCATTCATCAGCCCGGGCGTCACGATGCGTCCGTCCGCCTCGATGATGCGCGCGCCGGCAGGCACGTCGACGTCGTCCCCGATGGCGGCAATGCGCCCGTCTTCAACGACGATCGTCGCACCTTCGATGCGCTCCCCGGATATGGGGTGCGCCAGGGCGTCGACGATGGCGATCGTCTCGGCCTGCGGGCCGGACGCCAGCAACATGACGGCCGAAGCGATCGCCGCGCGGCGCATCACAACGCGCCCCCTGGTGCGCGGAGCAGGCCGGGCTGGCCAAGCTCGAAATCGGAGACGGGCCGGCGTTCCGGGTCGTTGCGGTCGTACACGAGCGCGCCATCGACGAACACCGCGTCCGCTTTGGAGTAGACGCTGAAGGGGTCGCCCGACCAGATCACCACGTCGGCATTCTTGCCGGTTTGGAGCGAGCCGGTGCGATCGCCGATACCGAGGACCTGCGCGGGGTTCGAGGTCACCCACGCGATGACCTGCTCCGGCGGCAGCTCGAGCCCGGCGGCGCGGCCTGCCGCCGCCGCCTTCGCCGCCTCGATCGTGAGCCGTTGCCCGATGATGGACGAATCCGAGTGCATCATCGGGCAGCCCCCGGCAGCATCGAGAAAGGGCGCGTTGGCGCGAATGGCGTCGTAGGCTTCCATCTTGTAGCCCCACCAGTCGGCCCACACCGCGGCGCAGACTGCTTTGCGTGCGAGCAGCGGCGCGATCTTGTAGGCCTCGACGGCATGGTGGAACGCGCTGATCTGGAAACCGAATTCGTCGGCGACGTCGAGCAGGATGGCCATGTCCTCGGCGCGATAGCAGTGGACGTGCACCGACACCTCGCCGCGCAGCACGCCCGCGAGTGCCTCGAGCTTCGGGTCGCGTGCCGGCGGCTCGGCATCCGGATCGCCCGCTTCCCGCCACTCGTCCCATTTGCGCCGGTACGCCCCGGCGTCGATGAATGCCTGGCGGACGAGCGCAACGTTGCCCATCCGGCTCGCCGGCGAGCGGCCGTTCGCTCCGTAGGTGTACTTCGGATTCTCGCCACAAGCCATCTTCAGGGTCGGCGGGGCGTCCGGGTACTGGCGGCCCTGCACCGTCACCGCGGGCACGTTCTTCAGCACGACGCCGTGGCCGCCGAAGAGGTTGGACGACCCGGGCAGCACATGCAGCGTGGTCACGCCCCCGGCCAGGGCGCGGCTGAAGCCCGGGTCCTGCATGTTGAGCCCGTGCCCGGCCCACACCTCGGCGGTATTCGGGCTGGTCGCCTCGTTCACGTCCCAGGTCTCGACCTCGACCGGAACCAGCGGAAAGGTTGCGTTGCCGAGATGCGAGTGCACGTCGACGATGCCCGGCGTGATCCAGCGGCCGGCCGCATCGATGACGACGGCACCCGCCGGAGGCGCGAGGTCCGCGCCGACAGCGGCGATGCGCCCGTCGCGGATGAGCAGGTCGCCCGCGTCGATCCGCCGGCCCATACCGTCGAGCAGGGTGCCGTCATGGATGAACGTAACTCCGGATGGCAGCGGTTCGTAAGTGCTGGGGTACGGGAAAGCCCCCGGATTCGCTCCGGCCGGCGCACCGAACGCGACGGCCAGCGCCGCGAGCGCTGTCCGGCCCAGGTACCGAGGGCGCCGCCGGGCTCGGCCGCCGCCGCGCGCTCGCGGCCCGGCAGAACGGGGCAGTTGCATCAAGTCTCGTCTCTCGAGGCCGGGCAACGGGCTGTGCCGGTCAGTCCGCGGGCGGGCGGCCGGGATTGAAGCGCTCCATCCAGGCCAGGAGCTCGCCGTCGCGGTCGCTGGCCGACAGCGCGCGCCGGATGTCCGCGTACACGTCGTCGCGCTCGTCCTGCCCCAGCTTGAACTTGGGCCGCTCCTCGCGCACCGCGGCGTGAAACGCAATGATGCGCTGCGCCAGGCCGTGGTAGCGGTCTCCCATGTCCTCGATGCGCCAGGGGTTGGGGCGCCCCGCTTCCATGGCATCGCCCAGGTCGCGCAGGACGTATTCGAGACTCTCCGGGTCGTCGCGGAACTCGATTTCGACCCGGAACTCCACGCTCGCGTAATTCCAGGTCGGCGCTTGCGTGCGATCGGCGTACCACGAGGGCGAAAGGTAACCTTGCGGTCCGAGGAACAGGATGGTGGCTTCGGGCTGCCGCTTTAGCTCGGGTACCTGGGGGTTGCCGCGAGAATAATGACCGAGCAGGTGCGTGATGCGGCCGTCGTCGCCGAAGCGCGGGCGCAGCGGTAGCAACGTCGAGCGCGCGGGGCCGGGACTACCGGAGACGATCCAGGCGAGCGGGTTTTCGAGGACCAGGCGCGCGACATCCTCGGGAGATCGCGGGGCGTATTTATCGGTTGGCATGTAGGCGGCTGTCGGTTTTCCAGGGCACGTCGGGCGTGCCGGTCTGCGCACGTGCGGGCAGCTTATCCGCGGCGCTGCCGCATTGCACGTTCGCGCGGGCCATTCGCCCGCGCAGCCCGGCCTCGGTGCCTATTCATTGCGTGCCGAGCGGAAGCCCACGTACAGCAGCAGCGCGAGCTTCGCGAGCTCCAGCACCGAGTAGGCCACGTGGGCGATCGAGGCGCCGGGTTCGACGCCATCGACGATCGATTGCGCCCGCGCGGACAACTCCGGCAGCAGCCACAGCGACTGCGCGATGAGAATGATCACGAGTCCCGCGCAGGCGGCAAACAACTCGCGGCTGCGGCCGGACAACCGCACCAGGACCAGGAGCATGACCAGCAGGACCAATTCGACCCGGTTCAATGCCGCGAAAACGGTACGCCCGACGTCCAGTGCTACCGGGCGCGTAATCGTGGGCGCGGTAAACTTGACCGGTGTTTCCAGCAGCGAAATGCCCGCCGTAACGCCGAACCACACGAAGGCGAGCCAGGACGGATTGACCAGGCTGCGCTTCAAGCCCTTCAGGCGCGGGCTGTTCAAAGGCATAATCTCCTGCTCGATGCAAAACTTCCGCACGGTCGGCTGACCGCTGCTACCCGGACAATATGAGCTTGGACAAGGAATCACAACTGGCAACGGCGGTCCTGATGGTCCGACCCGCGCGTTTCGAGAGCAATCCGCAGACGGCTCCCTCGAACCGCTTCCAGGGCAACCTGGAGGCCTCTCCGGCGGAGCAGCAGGCTGCCGCGCTGCAGGAGTTCGAAAACCTGGTGAGCGCGCTGGAAGGCAGCGGCATACGCGTGCTCGTTTTCGACGATACACCGGAGCCGCACACGCCGGACGCTATTTTTCCGAATAACTGGGTCAGCTTCCATGCAGACGGCACGGTCGTGCTGTACCCGATGGAGGCGAGGAACCGGCGGACGGAACGGCGCCAGGACATCATCGAGGCGTTGGCGGCGGAGCACGGTTTCCTGGTGCGCGAGATCGTCGACCTGACGTCGCACGAGGCCAACGGGCACTACCTCGAAGGCACCGGGAGCCTGGTGCTCGACCGCGTCAATCGCATCGCCTATGCCTGTCTCTCCTCGCGCACCCACCTGGATCCGCTCGGCGATTTCGCGCAGCGTCTCGACTATGAGGTCGTGTCCTTCGACGCGCTGGACGCGGGTGGCGTGCCGATCTATCACACGAACGTGCTGATGAACGTCGGCGAAGCGCTCGCGGTGATCTGTGCCGAGGCCATAGTGCGAGATGACCAAAGACGCGCCGTGCTCGAGAGCCTGGAGAAGAGCGGCCATCGTGTCCTGGAGCTGTCTTTCGCACAGCTCCAGGCGTTCGCCGGCAATATGCTGGAGCTGAGAGCGTCGTCCGGTACGCGCGTCGTCGCGATGTCCCGGCAGGCTCGCGATTCGTTGACGGATGCGCAGCTCGAGCTACTGCGAGCGAACGGCGAAATTTTGAGCGCGCCGATCGATGCTATCGAACGATCAGCCGGTGGCAGCGTCCGCTGCATGCTGGCGGAGGTTCACTTACCCAAAGCCGAAGGAAGAACATGACGTTTCGCGACAGGATACTGATGTGCCCGCCCGATTATTTCAAGGTCGAGTACGTCATCAACCCATGGATGGCCGGCCATGAAGGCTCCCTCGATATCGAGCTGGCGAAACAGCAGTGGCAGGACCTGCGCGACACGCTGGCCGAGCACGCGGACATCGTCACGATCGACCCGCAGCCGGATCTCCCCGACATGGTGTTTACCGCCAACGCCGGTGTCGTGTACGGCAACAAGGCGATTGCCAGTCACTTCATGCCGCACGAGCGGCGCCCGGAAGAGCCGCATTTCAAGCGCTGGTTCCGCGACAACGGGTTCGAGCTACTGGACCTCGACGAGAAGATCGGTTTCGAGGGCGCCGGTGACTGCCTGCTGGACCGTGGCGGCCCGTGGCTCTGGACCGGCTATGGTTTCCGCACCGAGATCGAGGCGCATGCGGAGATCCAGAAGTTCTTCGACATCGAGGTGATCTCGATCCGCCTTACGGATTCGCGCTTCTATCACATCGATACCTGCTTCTGCCCGCTCACGGGCGGCTTCCTCATGTATCACCCGCCAGCATTCGATTTCGACTCGCGGATGGCAATCGAGAGCCGCGTCCCGCCGCACAAGCGCATCGTGGTCGACACGGCGGATGCAGGCAACTTCGCCTGCAACGCGATCAACATCGGCGACAGGGTCTTCCTGAACAAGGCCTCGGAACCGCTGCGAGCGCGCCTGATGCTTGCCGGGTTCAAGGTGCAGGAAGTGAATCTCTCGGAGTTCCTGAAGGCCGGCGGCTCGGCGAAGTGCCTCACGCTGAAGTTGAACGAACCGCCATACGGCCAGGGCTCGAGGTAGCGGCCTAGCCGCCGGATCGCCGAGCCGTGCCCGAGCCGCATCGTTACCGCATCGTCCCCAGGGACCCGGGCGCACACCTGTACGAGGTCACGCTACGCGTCGAGAGCCCCGATCCGCACGGCCAGGTCTTCACATTGCCGGCCTGGATCCCGGGCAGTTACGTCATTCGCGACTACGCGCGGCACGTCGTTGCCATCCGCGCCGCCGGCGAGGGTCACGAGATCGAGCTAACGAAAGTCGACAAGAGCAGCTGGCAGGCAGCGGCGGCGCAGGGCCCGATCACGGTGACTCTCGAAGTCTACGCCTATGACCTGACGGTCCGCGGCGCGCACCTCGATACAACGCATGCCTCGTTCAACGGCGCGTGCGTGTTCCTGCAGGTCGCCGGCCAGGCCGACCGCGCCTGCGAAGTGACTATCGAACCGCCGCCGAAAGGTATAGGCCGGGGTTGGCGGGTCGCGACGTCCATGCGCCGCAAGGATGCCGAGCGGTACGGCTTCGGTACCTACACAGCCGCGGACTACGACGAGTTGATCGACCACCCTGTCGAGATCGGCGACCTGCAGATCGGGGAGTTCGAGGCAGGCGGTATCCCGCACGCCATTGCGATTCGCGGCCACGCGCGAGCCGACATGGCACGCATCTGTCACGATCTCACGACGTTGTGCGAGCAGCACCAGAAACTGCTCGGTGCCCCGCAGGATCTCGACCGCTACCTTTTCCTGTTGTTCGTGTTGCCGGAGGCGTACGGCGGGCTCGAGCACCGCTGGTCGTCGAGCCTCGCGTGCAGCCGTGCCGACTTGCCGGTCCGTGGCGAGTCGGGTGCCAAGGCGTCCTACCGGAAATTCCTGCGCCTTTGCAGCCACGAATACTTTCACCTGTGGAACGTGAAACGCATGAAGCCCGCGCGGTTCACGCCCTACGATCTCCGCGCGGAATCCCACACCGGCCTCTTGTGGGTGTTCGAGGGCATTACCTCGTATTACGACACGTTCGCGCTGGTGCGCGCGGGCCTTATCACGTGTGAGATGTACCTCGAGATGCTGGCGCGCACGATCACGCGCGTCATCCGCGCGCGCGGCCGCTTTCGCCAGAGCCTCGAGGACGCGAGCTTCGATGCCTGGACGAAGTTCTACAAGCCGGACACGAACGCAAGTAACGCGACGATCAGCTATTACACCAAGGGCGCGCTGGTGGCGCTGGCGCTCGACCTAGCGATCCGCCGCGACACGGACTCGAAGTATTCGCTCGACTCCGTGATGCGTGCGTGCTGGAAACATTTCGGGGAGACCGGCGAGGGCATGCCGGAACGCGGCCTCGAATCGGTCGCGCAGGCTTTCACCGGCCTGGACCTGGAGGAGTTCTTCGAGCGCTACGTGCGCGGCACGGGTGAGTTGCCTTTGGCCCGGCTGCTACGGGATTTCGGTATTCGCATGCACCTGCGCCCGGCGGAAAGCGCCGAGGACTCCGGCGGCAAGCCGGCCTCGGCGGACGCGCTGCCGCCGCCGTGGCTCGGCTTCACGCTGGCTTCGCGCGAGGCGCGCAGCATCATCGGCACGGTGCATTCCGGCAGCCCTGCCGAAGCGGCCGGCGTTGCCCCGGGCGACGAGGTTGTCGCATTGAACGACGTGCGCGTTAGCTGCTCCAACCTCGACAGCCGCCTGCGCGAATACCACGCCGGCGACAGGGTGTCATTGAGCGTTTTCCGCAACGACGAGTTGCTCCGCTTCAAGGTCACGCTCGCAGAACCCCCGGAAGATACCTGCTGGCTCGAGCTCGATCCCGACCGCTCCGCGCAGGCCGAGAGCAACCAGCGCGCGTGGCTGGCCGAGCCCCTGCCCTTGTGATCAAAGCAGCGGCAGGGCGCCTGCCCGCAATTCGATCCTGAAATGCGATTGCGGCGGCTGGATCTCACCGTCCAGGTGCGACGGCATCGGTTCAGACGTTTCGATTTCGCAGCTATCGATCGCCGCGTGCATTACTTCCGGTTCGCGCATGTGCTTCCCGCCGATCAACTTCGGCAGCAGCGTCATCACCCGGAAGCGGCTCACGGCCTTCACGATCAACAGGTCGAGCTTACCGTCGTCGTTGAGTGCCGAGGGAACGATGTTGAAGAGCCCGCCGACCCACGGCCCGTTGCTGATACTGACGAGAGTGACGCGGCTTCCGTGCTGCTGCTCGCCGTACCGCACGCTGACCTGGTAGGTATTGACGCCGCCCCACACGCCGCGCATCAGCGCCACGAGGTAGACGAGGTCGCCGATCGGCAAGTGCATGCTCCGCGCGATGGCGGTAACGCGCGCGTCGAAACCGATGCCGGCACCGTTGACGAAATAGCGGTCGTTCATGCGGCCGATGTCCACGGGCCGTGCCGGCATCGCGTTCTTCAGGCGATCGGCCAGCAGCAGCGCAGCGTCTTCCCAGTGCGTCGCAATCGAGCAGGCTTTCGCGAAATCGTTACCGCGCCCGACGGGAACGATACCGAGCTCCGCGCTGGGGTTGCTTTTCAGGATGCCATTGACGGCTTCGTGAATGCTCCCGTCGCCGCCTGCGACCAGTAGCTGCGTCGCGCCAGCGGCGACCGTCGCCTGGACCTTCTTTTCGAGATCGCCTGGCGCTGCGCTTTCGACGACACGGGGCTCGATCCCGTTCGTCGTCAGCAGTTGCACGATGGAGGGAAGCACGCGCCGCGCGCGCCCCTGGCCGGCGGACGGATTCACGAACAGCGGAATGGGCATTGCGACACCGCCTCGATAACGCCTCGGGTCCCCCGGAGCGGATGCTACAATGCGCGCCTTCGTTGTACAAAGCAGGCCGCCGCATGCTTGAGCTCGGCGTCAAGTTCCTCCTAAGCTATTTTGTCGGTTCGTGCCTCGGTTCGATGGTCGTCGGCCGGCTTCGCGGCGGCGTCGATATCCGGACCATGGGCAGTGGCAACGCCGGCGGCACGAACGCATTGCGCACCCAGGGCTGGCTGTTCGCGCTTGGCGTCGTCGCGGTCGACGTCGGTAAGGGGGCGATCGGCGCCGGGCTGATACCGGCGATGGAGTTGCCGCTGGTGGGCAACGATCCCGCTGTTTCGCGCGAATGGCTGGCATTGACCTGCGCGGCGGCGGCGGCAGTCGGTCACGTCTGGCCCATCTGGTACCGGTTTCGCGGCGGCAAGGCCGCGGCGACGCTCGTGGGCACCTTGCTGGTGCTGGCGCCGTGGCTGGTTCTGCCGGTACTGCTGGTGTGGGGCTGGGTATTGGTGTTGTCGGGTTATGCCGGATTGGCCACGATGATTGCCGGGCTCAGCGCACCGGTCTTCGTCGGCATCATGCGGCTGCCGGACGAGCAGCCGTTGTTCATCTATTGCGCCTCGCTCTCGTTGTTCCTCCTGTTTACCCATCGCTCAAACCTGCAGCGGATGCGGGCGGGCACCGAGTCGCGGAACCGTTCCCTGATGCTGTTCAGCCGCGGCGAACGCCGGGCGATTGACGACGATTGACGAGGTCGATGCACGGCGACGATATCTTGCGATTGCTGACGGACCCGGAGCGGGAATGCGTCAGCACACTCGAAGTCTTTGCGGAGCTCGGCTCGACGAACTCCTACCTGTTGACGGAAGCCGCGCCGCCCCTCGGGTGCTTTCGCGTCGCTCTCGCGGAGAGCCAGACCGAGGGGCGCGGGCGCCTGGGGCGACGCTGGATCGCGCCGCCACTTTCGGGGCTGTGCATGTCCGTCGCGTACGCCTTTGCAAAAGCACCGCCAAACCTGCCGAGCCTGACGCTGGCCATCGGCGCCGGGGTCGCGGCCGCCCTGCAAACCATGGGCGTCGACGATATCGCGCTGAAATGGCCGAACGACCTCGTTGCGCGAGACGGCAAGCTCGGCGGGATCCTGACGGAAGTGCGCCCCGAAATCGGACCTGGCCGGACGATGGTGATCGGGCTCGGGCTCAACGTCGACTTGCCGGATGACATCCGCCTGGCCGCGGGAGAGCGGCGGGCAGCGAAAATCGTGGACCTGAAAGCGTGCGTCGAGTGGCTGCCGTCACGGCCGGCCCTTGCGGCGGGTATCCTGCAATGCGTGATCGCCGTGATCGCGCGTTTCGAGCGCGACGGCTTCTCCGCGTTCCATGCCGCATGGCAGGATCGCGACTGGCTCAAGGGCAAGCACGTCAGCATTGCGCATGCCGACAAGGAAGTACGTGGCGTAGCCAGCGGCATTGCCGAAGACGGCGCACTGCTCGTGGGGACGGCGGAAGGGATCCGGCGCATCGTCTCGGGCTCGGTGACGCTGGTCGACTCCGGGGCAGGTGAGCCATGAACGCCCCGAGCGCATTGCTGTTCGACGTCGGCAACACGCGCGTGAAGTGGGGGTTGCTGGAAAAGGGCCGCTTGGGGAAGACGGGCAGCATCACCCATGAGAAGCTGCAGGAATCGGGCTTCTCGGCACTCACCGCTCATTTGCCGCGGGACGTCGAGCGCGTGCTGGTGAGTAACACCGCCGGGCACAGCTTCGCGACGCGCTTGTCGGGGGTGCTCGGCATCCACTGCAACTGCGAGGTGCATTTCGCGCGCGCCGAACGCGAGGCTTTCGGGGTCTCGAACAGCTACCGTAATCCGCGACGCATCGGCGTGGACCGCTGGGTGGCGATGATCGGTGCTCGCGCGGAGTTTCGCGGCGCCTTGTGCATCGTCGATGCGGGCACGGCGGTAACGATCGATGCGCTGGATCGCGAGGGACGGCACCTGGGCGGGCTCATCCTGCCGGGCTTGAGGCTGATGCGCGAAGCCCTGCACGCGAACACCAGCGATTTGCCCGCGCCGAAGCGTCCAGGGAGCCGGCCGGCCGCCGCGCTCTTCGCGACGACGACCGACGGGGCACTGGAGCAGGGCGCGATGACGGCGATCTGCGGTGCTATCGAACACGCACTCGGGCGCATGCGCGCCACCGGCTTCCGGCCGAAGCTCGTCTTGACCGGCGGTGATGCATCGCGCATCCTGAAACGGCTGGACGACACCGTGATGCACCGCCCGAACCTGGTGCTGCAGGGCTTGGGTGTGATGGTGAGCGATACGTGAAAAACCTGCTGTTGCTTCTGCTGCTGGCCAACATCCTGTTTTTCATCTGGGGGAAGACGACGGAAGGATCGCCGGACACGGGCGACGCCATCATCGACGTAGCCGAGATCGGCCCGCCGCTGCCGCTGGCGGATGGCCGGACGCTACGGGCCGATCCGGCCCCTGCCCCCGCGAGCGATACCGATCCTGCCGCAGAATCCAGTACATCGTCCTCCATGGCCGCGGTGATCGGACGCGCCTGCGTGAGCATCGGCCCGTTTACCAACACGGCGGAAGCCGAACGCGTGCTGCAGGACTACGTACGTCAAGGGATGCGCGGCGCCGTACGTTCCACGCAAGGGGAGCTTTTCGTCGGCCACTGGGTGCAGATCACGAACATACCGGACCGCGAGGTCGGAGACGCCATGCTGAAACGCCTGGTCGCGGGCGGCCTGAGCGATGCCTACCTGCTGCCGTCGGACGAGGACGGCCTCAGGATATCGCTCGGTCTCTTCGGCGACATGGCCCGCGCCGAGCGCGTGGAGCTGCAGGCCGAATCGCTCAACCTGCCCGCGGAGATCACGCCGCGTATGCGCGACGCCACGGTATTTTACGTGGACCTCGCACTGCCCCCGGGCCGCGGCGCCAGCGCGATGGTGGAACGCTACGGCGAGGAGAAGGTTTTGCTGCGGCAGGAAGCGTCTTGCCCTCCGGGCGCGTGATCCTCGGTGCACGGATTGAGGCGCCGGCATTGCGAGCGGCTCGGCCGAGGCGTCGGCGACTCACGCGTGTGTGCCGCATGTCGCTGGCCGGCATCGTCGGCGCGGCGTTTCTCGTGACTTTCCCGGGAGCACCGGCACAAGAGTCTCCCGGCAAGGAGGAGTGGATCCAACTCTTCAACGGCAACGACCTCGACGGCTGGACGCCCAAGATTCGCGGTCATGAACCCGGCGACAACTACGCGCATACTTTTCGCGTGCAGGATGGCGCGATCACTGTCGGGTACGACGAATACGAGGAGTTCGGCTGGCAGTTCGGGCACCTGTTCTACAAGGAGCCGTTTTCGCACTACCGGTTGCGACTCGAGTACCGCTTCGTTGGAAACCCGGCGCCTGGAGCACCCGAATGGGCTTTCCGTAACAGCGGGGTGATGTTGCATTCGCAAGCCCCCGAGACCATGCCGCGCGAGCAGGATTTTCCGATCTCACTCGAGTTCCAGTTCCTCGGCGGGCTGGACGACGGCGAACCGCGTCCAACCGGCAACATGTGTTCACCCGGTACGCACGTCGAGTACGAGGGCAAGTTCAACGACACGCATTGCATCGAATCCAGTGCGCCGACGCTGCACGGCGACCAATGGGTCAGGGCCGAGGTGTTGGTGCTCGGGAGCGAAAGGATCGTGCACTATATCAACGGCGAGCCCGTGATCGAATACGGCAACACGACCTACGGCGGCGGCGTGGTGTCCGGACACCGGCCGGAGCTGAAACCGGAGGGCGAGCCGTTGGGGGCGGGTTACATCGCGCTGCAGAGCGAAGGTCACCCGATCCAGTTTCGCCACATCGAGTTGCTGAACCTCGCAGGGTGCATGGACCCGGCGTCGAGCCGTTACAGGAGCTATTTCGTGGCCTCGGACCCTGCCGGTTGCCGCGAGGACTCCGAGTGAGTCGCTTCAGGAACAAGGTTCCCGGGAGTTGCCGTCCGCAGCGATGAACGAACATCATTTCCTGGTCGTGGGCGGCGGGATTCGAGGCGGCCGGCCCCGGACCCGCCGAAGTCAGTGTAAAATCGCCGGGAAAGGCGCGCCGGCGTAGCTCAGCAGGCAGAGCAGGGGTTTTGTAAACCTCAGGTCGCGGGTTCGATTCCTGCCGCCGGCACCATGTTCCTTCGATTCCTCGTGCAATGCATCACGCGTGTGGCGCCCATGCTCTCTCGCCTGGGGTGTAGGGTACGCAGGGCTCGTAGCGCCCGGGCGTTTCCACGTAACGCATGGCCTGGTTACAGCCGATCTCGGACGTGAAATAGCCGAGCAGGGCCAGTTCCTTCAGCATTCGGAAATAATGCGCAGGCGCGTCCCCAGCGCGCGTCTTCATGTACTGCACCTGCTCTGCATCGAGCTTTTCGAGCAGCGTGAGCCGCTGCGCCGGTGTTGCCGACATGAACGACGTACCGTGCATCTCGTCACACTCGTCATCGAGCGTCCGCATGCCGTCGCGAAAGACCTGCTGCTCGCGGGGAGTGTACGTGTCCGTAACCATCAGGGCGATGAAAGCGCCGACTCCCGCGGCCTTGGCACCGGGGGTGCCGGTCTCGGGAAGAATGGTTTCGGCAACCTCGTCGAGGAAGGCAAGGTCGTGTTCCGTGAAAGCAGCGGCGTCGTCGGGAGCCTTCTGCCTGCTGCACCCGGCCAGCATCGCGCCCTGGCCGACGAGCGCGACGCCGCCGAGCAGGGCGCTGACCCGCAGGATCGCCTCGCGCCGGGTCATCAATGGGTGATCGAAATCGGATGACATTCGCTTTTCCTCCAATCCACCGGCGTCAGAGATTACGCCGCTTCAGCTCCTTCACCGCATAATCCGCCGCGCGCGCGGTCAACGCCATGTAGGTCAGCGAAGGGTTCTGGCAGGCCGACGACACCATGCACGAGCCGTCGGTAACGAAGACGTTGGGCGCATCCCAAACCTGGTTCCAGGAGTTCAACACCGACGTTTTCGGGTCGCGGCCCATGCGCGCGGTGCCCATCTCGTGAATGCCACGGCCGGGAAAGTAGCCTTCATCATAGGTTTCCACGTTGCGGGCGCCGGCCGCCTCGAGCATCTCGGCCATGTCGTTCATCATGTCGACCCGCATCAGGCGCTCGTTTTCGCCCGTCGCGCAATCGATCTTCAGCACCGGAAGCCCCCATTTGTCCGTTCGCGTCTCGTCGATTCCGACCTTGTTCTCGTGCGCGGGCAGCATTTCGCCGAATGCCGTCGCGCCTATCCGCCAGTCTCCGGGCTGTGCCAACGCATCCTTGAAATCACCGCCGACGCCGAGCTCGGCTACGGCGCGCCTCCAGTCGGTGCGGCTCGCGGAACCCTGGTAGCCGAAGCCGCGCAAATAATCGCGCTTGTCGCCGAACAGGTTCCGGTAACGCGGAATGTAAAAGCCATTGGGCCGTCGACCGTAGTAGTACTTCCCCTCGAGCGCCGCGCCGGCCAGCGATCCCGAGGCACCGAGCTCGAAATGGTGGTCCATCAGGTTGTGACCGAGCTGGCCCGAACTGCTGCCGAGACCGCCGGGCCATATGTCGGTTGCCGAGCGCATCAGGATCCACGTCGAGTTGAGGGTCGACGCACAAAGGAATATCACCGGGGCCCGGTAGTCGGTGCTTTGCTCCGTGAGAGCATCGACCACCCGCACGCCCGTCGCGCGCTTGCGATCCCGGTCGTACGTGAGCTCGGAGACTATTGCGTATGGCTTCAGCGTCAGTCGCTGCGTGGCCATCGCCGCGGGCAGCGTCGATGATTGCGTGCTGAAGTAGGCGCCGTATGGGCAGCCGAGCCAGCAGGCATTGCGATACTGGCACGGAGCGCGTCCGGGAAGGGCCTGCGTGATATTGGCGACGCGGCCCGGGATTATCCTGCGGCGGCCGTCGAAATGACCGCGCAGGCGCTCGGCGACCCACTCCTCCCCGCAGTTCAGCGGCATCGCGGGCTGGAACCGGCCATCCGGAAGCTGCGGCATCTCCTCGTGCGAGCCCGAGATCCCGGCGTGCCGCTCGACATAGTCGTACCAGGGCGCAAGGTCCGCATACCGGATCGGCCAGTCGACGGCAATGCCGTCGCGCGCGTTCGCCTCGAAGTCGAAATCGCTCCAGCGATAGCTCTGCCGCCCCCACATCAACGAGCGGCCGCCGACCTGGTACCCGCGGAACCAGTCGAAGCGCTTGACCTCGGTGTACGGGGAATCCTGGTCGGATGCCCACCAGTCGAGGTTCGTCTCGTTCAGCGGATAATCGCGACTCAGGACCGGGTAGGCCTCTTTCATTGCACGGGTAGGAAGGCCACGATGGGGATACTCCCAGGGTCCCTTCCGCGCGTTCACATAGTCCTTGATGTGCTCGACGTTCTTGCCGCGCTCGAGCAGCAGCACTCGAAGGCCCTTCTCGGTGAGTTCCTTGGCCGCCCAGCCGCCCGATATTCCGGATCCAACGACGATCGCATCGAATTCTTCTGCGGCCACTTGAAGGGCCTCCCTGCATGTAAAACCACGGAGCCACGCGTATGATACGTTGATGGCGCGCTATCGCGCACCCCTCCAGCCAGTCGCGCGTTTGTGGGCGCAATGTGCCGCGGGCCTGTCGTAGAATATTGACGGCACATTCTGGCCACACGCAATCCGAGGTGGTTAGCAGTGAAGACTATCCAGGGCCCCGCAATCTTCCTCGCCCAGTTCGCGGGTGACGAAGCGCCGTTCGACACGCTGGATCACATCGCCGCGTGGGCGGCAGGGCTCGGATATAAAGGAGTCCAGATCCCGAGCTGGGACCGCCGCCTCTTCGACCTGGCGACCGCAGCGGAAAGCGTCACCTACTGCGACGACGTCAAAGCGACGCTCGACCGGCACGGGCTGGTCGTCAGCGAGCTCTCGTCGCACCTGCAAGGCCAGCTCGTCGCCGTGCATCCGGCCTACGACAGCATGTTCGACGGCTTCGCCGCACCCGAGGTTCGCGGCAATCCGGTTGCGCGCCAGGAGTGGGCGGTAGGGGAGTTGCATCGCGCCGCGAGCGCCTCGCGGAACCTGGGGCTCGCGAACCACGCCACGTTCTCCGGCGCTCTGGCCTGGCCCTACTTCTACCCCTGGCCCCAACGCCCGGCCGGGCTGGTCGAGACGGCTTTCGACGAGCTCGCCAAACGCTGGCGGCCGATCCTCGACGCCTTCGACGACGCCGGCGTCAATCTCTGCTTCGAGATCCACCCGGGCGAGGATTTGCACGACGGCGTCACCTTCGAGATGTTCCTCGAGCGCGTCGGCGATCACCCGCGCTGCCAGATGTTGTTCGATCCCAGCCATTACGTCCTGCAGGCGCTCGATTATCTCGAGCACATCGACATCTACCACGAGCGCATCAAGATGTTTCACGTCAAGGATGCCGAGCTGAACCCGACCGGCCGCCAGGGCGTGTACGGCGGCTACCAGGGCTGGATCGACCGCGCCGGACGCTTCCGGTCGCTGGGCGACGGGCAGGTCGATTTCGGCGGCATCTTCTCGAAGCTCGCGCAATACGACTTCGAAGGGTGGGCCGTTCTCGAATGGGAGTGCTGCCTCAAACACCCCGAAGACGGCGCGCGGGAAGGCGCGCAATTCATTTCCGACCACATCATCCGCGTCTCGGAGCGAGCCTTCGACGATTTTGCCGCCGCGGGCACCGATGAAGCTGCCAACCGTGCGCTGCTTGGCATCGCGGGCCGCGGCTCGTGACGGGTGTGCGCAAGCCGATTCGGCTCGGTATGGTCGGCGGCGGTCAAGGTGCGTTCATCGGCGAGGTGCATCGCATGGCGGCGCGGCTCGACGGGCACTACGATTTCTGTGCCGGAGCGCTCTCGTCGAGTGCGGAGCGCGCCATGGCTTCCGCGCGGGCGCTCGGGCTGGCGGCGGATCGCTCGTACCCGACCTATGAGGAGATGCTCACTGCCGAAGCCGCGCGGGACGACCGCATCGAAGCGGTCGCCGTGGTGACGCCGAATCACCTGCACTTTCCGGTGGCGAAGGCCTGCCTCGAAGGCGGCTTCCACGTCATCTGCGACAAGCCGATGACCGTCACGATCGATGAAGCCCGCGAGCTGCGGCAGGCCGCCGAGGCCAGCGGGCGCATCCTGGCCGTCACCTACAACTACTCCGGCTACCCGATGATCCGCCAGGCGCGCGAGATGATCGCGCGCGGGGATCTCGGCAGGCTGCGGGTCGTGCAAGGCGAGTATCCGCAGGACTGGCTCGCCGAGAACATCGAGCAAGGCGGGCACAAGCAGGCAGCATGGCGAACCGACCCGGCGCGTTCGGGTGCCGGTGGCAGCATCGGGGATATCGGCACGCACATCTATCACCTGGTTCATTTCGTCACCGGGCTCGAGACGCAGTCGCTGTGCGCGGAGCTCACGGCCTTCGTCGAAGGGCGCCGGCTCGATGACAATGCGAACCTGATGCTGCGCTTCAAAGGCGGCGCGCGAGGCATGATCTGGACGAGCCAGGTGGCGAGCGGCGTCGAGAACGGCCTGAAGCTTCGCGTTTTCGGCGACAAGGGCGGGCTGGAGTGGCGGCACGAGAACCCGAACGAGCTTATTTTCTCGCCCCTGGGCGACGCTTCGAGAAGGATCACCCGCGGCGGCCACGGCGCCGGCACGGCGGCGGCGCGGGTAACGCGGATCCCGGCTGGACACCCGGAAGGCTACATCGAGGGCTTCGCAAACCTCTACTCCGAGATCGCGGAGGCGATCTTTGCGCATCGGGACGGGGGCACGGTCGATCCACGCGTGAGCTTTCCAACCGGGCTGGACGGGGAGATGGGAATGGTATTCATCGATGCCGCGGTGCGCTCGAGCGCCGCGGGCGGGATCTGGGTAGAGCTGTAAGGGCGAAGACTTTAAACCGGGGGCGGAACGTTGGGGAACGGGAATGTAAGAGTGCGGCTATCGGCGATGATGTTCGTCGAGTTTTTCATCTGGGGCGCCTGGGCGGTCACGCTCGGGACGTATCTCGGGACGACGCTCGGCTTCGACGGCCAGCAGATCGGGCTGATCTACGGCACGACCGCGATTGCGGCCATCGTCTCGCCGCTCTTCGTCGGCTTCATTGCGGATCGCCGCTTTGCATCCCAAAAGGTGTTCTCGGCGCTTCACCTTGCCGGCGCCATCCTGCTGTTCGCGGCGAGCGAGGTCACCGAATTCGGCGGACTCTATGTGCTGCTGCTCGCCTATTCGCTGTGCTACATGCCGACGCTCGCGATCGCCAACGGTATCGGCTTTCGTCACCTGCCCGACCCGGGCCGGCAGTTCCCGTTGATCCGGGTGCTCGGCACCATCGGCTGGATCGTCGCGGGGCTGGTGGTCGGCTACCTCAACGTCGAAGACCAGGATATTCCCCTCAAGATCGCCGCGGGGATGTCGCTCCTGCTGGCCGCTTACGGACTGGCACTGCCGCATACGCCGCCGAAGCCGTTGCGGGAAAAGCAGACGATCGGCCAGATGCTCGGATTCGACGCCTTTGCCCTGCTGCGTGACCGGTCGTTCCTCGTGCTGTTCCTGAGCTCCGTGTTGATCAGCATCCCGCTCGCGTTCTATTACAACTTCACGAATTTGTTCCTGAACGAGATCGGGGTCGAGAACGCCGCCGGCAAGATGACGATGGGCCAGGCCTCCGAGGTGCTGTTCATGATCCTGATGCCGCTCCTGTTCCGGCGGATGGGCATCAAATGGATGATCGCTATCGGCATGCTCGCCTGGACGGTGCGCTATGTGCTCTTCGCGTACGGTGACGTCGATCCGGCGCTCGTGTGGATGCTCTATGTCGGCATCGTCCTGCACGGCGTCTGTTACGACTTCTTCTTCGTAGCGGGGCAGATCTATGCCGACAGCAAAGCGCCGGAGTCGCTCAAGAACTCGGTGCAGGCGATGATGACGCTCGGGACTTACGGTGTCGGTATGTTCATCGGCAGTCTCGTGTCCGGGCAAATTGTCAGCCGCTTTACCTCGCCGGAGGACGTCAAGGACTGGGAGACGATCTGGCTGATCCCGGCGTCGATGGCCCTGGTCGTGCTGGTGCTGTTCCTGGTGACGTTCCGCGACAACCGGAAAGTGGCGAATGCGGCGCCTGATGCGGTGAGCGCATAGCGTCACGCCATGTGCTTCGCCCAGAGCGCATGGATTGCCTCGTAGTTGCGCCGGATCGATTCGCCGGCATCGGCCGGATGGTCACGTTCGACGAACCCGTGCTCGAGACCGGCCCCTTTTGCTTGCGCGAAGATCGACGCGAACGCCACGTCGCCATCGCCGATATTGGCCTCTTTCCCGTTCCCGTCGAGGTCCTTGATGTGGCACAACGAAAAGCGGCCAGGCCACGACTTGAAGTACGCAAGCGCATCGGCATTGCCGGCGCGCGCCCAGGCCAGGTCCAGTTCCATCTCCACGCGTTCGGGATCGGTCTCCGCCAGCAGCAGGTCGTAAGGCAGCATGCCGTCGATTGCCACGAATTCGAATTCGTGGTTGTGGTAACCGAACCGTAAACCCGCGGCCACGCAAGCCTCGCTCCAGCGATTGAAATTGTCCGCATGACGGCGATAGTCATCGAGGCTTGCTCGCTGCTCCTCGGGGATAGCCGGTACGACGACGAATTCGTGGCCGACAGCCGTCGCGTGGTCGATGACCCGGCTCACGTCGTCCTCGAAGTCGCCGTAGCCGATGTGTGCCGACGGCGCGGTGAGCCCCGCGTCGGCAATCATGCGCCGGATATCGGCCGGCCCGATCCCGAAATAGCCTGCGAACTCCACTTCGCCATAGCCGGCGTCGGCCACCAGCGCGAGGGTTGCCGCCACGTCCGCGGCCATCAGGTCGCGCACGGTGTAGAGCTGGAGGCCAAGCGGCGCCGGTTCGGTCGCAGGGGACGCCGCCGGGCTGTCTTGGCGCGAGCAGCCGGCGGCCAGGGCCGCGGCCGCGAATATGAATTGTCGTCTGTCCATGTTCGGCACCTGTCGCTGCGGAGGAAGGCGGATTTCCGGGGGAACGCCGCTTGTTGTCATTCGATTCCCACGGTGGTTGAATGAATTATCGAGCATACTAATAAATTGCAAGAGCAGGTGACTATGAGAGAAGCAGGTTTCCGGCCCGAGTACCTCATAGCGGGCCTTGCATTGCTGGCGGCCTGTACCGGCGGATCGGAGGCTCAGGTGACAACGACGGCTGCACCCGGGGAGTGGGTCGAGCTGTTCAACGGCCACGATCTCGATGGCTGGAAGCGCTATAACGCAGATACCCCGGCATCCGGGTGGATCGTCGAAGACGGCGCCATCGTCCTCGATGTCGACGACGACACGACCGAGATGACCGCCGGCGACCTGATCACGGTGAAGCAATACGAGAACTTCGAGCTCGAGCTCGAATGGAAGATCTCGGAGGGCGGCAACAGCGGCATATTCTACGGCGTTCGCGAGATCCCGGGCCAGGAAGTCGCTTACGAAACCGGCATCGAGATGCAGATCCTGGACAACGAACGCCACCAGGACGGCCAGAATCCCGACACCAGCGCCGGCTCCTGCTACGCGCTCTATCCGCCGAGCGAGGACGTAACGCGCCCGGTCGGCGAGTACAACGAGGTGCGGCTGGTCGTCGACGGCGGCCATGTCGAGCATTGGCTCAACGGGGTAAAAATCGTCGAGTACGTCATCGGCTCCGACGACTGGAACGAGCGGATCGCGAATTCCAAGTTCGCCGAATGGGAGCACTTCGCCAGGTACCGCAAAGGCCACATCGGGCTGCAGGACCACACCGACCGCGTGTGGTTTCGCAATATCCGCATCAGGGAACTCTAAAAAGTGCCGGTTGGGGGGCGCTACGACGCTGTCATCGTCGGCTCGGGGGCCGGCGGCGGGATGGCGGCGCTGGTGCTCGCGTCGAAGGGCCTGCGCGTCCTGATGCTGGAAGCCGGCCGCCACTACGATCCCCACAAAGAGACGCCGATGCTCGCGCCCAACCGGGAAGCGCCGCTGCGAGGCGCGGGCACGCCCGACAAGGAGTTCGGCTTCTTCGACGCCACCGTCGACGGCGGCTGGGAGGTGCCGGGCGAGCCGTACAGCAGCGCGCCGGGCTCGAGGTTCATGTGGTGGCGCTCGCGCATGCTCGGCGGGCGCACCAATCACTGGGCGCGCAATTCCTTCCGCATGGGCCCGTACGATTTCAAGCCGCGTACGCGGGACGGGCTGGGCGTCGACTGGCCGATCGCGTACGAAGACCTGGCATCGTGGTACGACAGGACGGAGACGCTGGTCGGCGTGTACGGCCGCAACGACGGCCTGGAGAACCATCCGGACTCCTCGCCCGGTGTCCTGCACGAGCCGCCGGCTCCCCGCGTCGGCGAACTGTTCATCCAGGCGGCATGCCGCGACTTGGGCATTCCCTGCGTGCCCGCCCGACGCGCCGTGCTGACGCGGCCGATCGACAAGCGCGCCGCGTGCTACTACGCCTCGGCCT